>DAIDMG010000023.1 GCA_027449105.1 Acidiphilium sp.
AAGTATGGACCCGGGTCATGGGTTATCATCGGCCCGTGTCTTCGTTCAACCACGGCAAGCAAGCCGAATTCCGTGAACGCACTTTTTTTGTCGAAGCCAGTGATCAGAACGCAGCCGGTGACGCCGGGCGCTAGGTTGCGGCTTGGCGGTTTTGTTAGCTTGTCAAGCTGTGACTGGCCGGGTGAGTTGGTTGCGGCGGTGTTTTGCCAGGGGTGTGCCTGGCGTTGCCGCTACTGTCATAATCCTCACTTGTTGGGCGCCCGCCCGTCTGGGCCGGTTCAATGGCCAGACGTTGTGGCACTTATGCGGCGCCGTGTTGGACTTTTGGATGGGCTGGTATTCTCGGGTGGAGAACCAACTATGCAGCGGAGCCTCAGTACGGCGATTCGCGAGATCCGGGCCCTGGGATTCCGTATTGGGCTTCACACAGCCGGACCCTATCCGGATCGACTGAACGCTGTTCTGCCATCGCTCGACTGGATTGCGTTTGATGTCAAGGCTCCGTTCGACGACTACGCGGGAATAACGGCCGTTTGCGGTAGCGGAGGGCACGCGAACGAGAGCCTGCGGGCCGTTATTGCCAGTGGCGTGCCATACGAGGTGCGGACGACTGTCCATCCCCAGCTTCTGGACTTTCGAGATTTGTCTGTTCTTGCCGAATCTTTGGCTGGCATGGGTGTAATGCATTACACCTTGCAGGGGTGTCGTGTTGACGGGTGTCTCGATACGACGCTTGCACCAGCGCCCCCTGGGCAGGTTACCGCGTTAGCAGAGCTGTTACGTGGCCGCTTTCCGCAGATGAAGATAGGCATACGAAATTTGGACTAGGTGTTTAGTCCCGGCATTTCATGGAGCGGGTTTAGGGTGAATCGTTCTGGCTGATTTATCCAGGCTTTACAGATGAATTCGTAGGGTGTGAGGCCTTTAAGGGTCTTGAGTCGTTTGGCGAAGTTGTAGGCTGCGACGAAGTTGGCGAGGTGTGTGCGGAGTTGGTCATGGCTTTCGTCATGGAAGCGTTTGACGGTTGCCTCTTTGATGGTCCGGTTCATTCGCTCGACCTGACCATTGGTCCAGGGATGCTTTGGCTTGGTGAGGCGGTGCTCGATCTCGTTTCTGGCACAGGCAACGTCGAAGGCGTGTGCCCGGAATGGCGTCTTGTTGTCAATCATCTCCTTGATGTCAGGCACGGTCCAGCTGTCTCCGGCGCGGGATCGGTGAAGTGTGTGCCATTGTCGGTAAGCACGGTATGCACCTTGTAGGGAACGGCTTTGATCAGGTTTAGTCTGAAGTTTTCGCTTAATGATGCTCTGGGAGTCAAGGCCGGCTTGTAACCGGGGCAGAATCCCGGGCGATTCTGGTCAAGCTTGCTGGGCGTGAGCTCTGACCAGATTCGGCAGGTAGGGGATGGGGTGGCGGATTATCGCAGCTTTGGCCTCAGCTTGCGCGCCCACCCTTGCGCGCTGCTGCGCGACAAGCTGGCGGCAGCTGGTGCCAAGCCTGCGGCAAAAAATTCTTGGCGCCACGCTGCTCATCGCCGAGGCGACGGCTGCAACGTTCAGAGGAAGGCGTGACCCACATCACCGTCGAGCGTCTGGCCGGGCCTATGCCCGTCCCCAATCAACCCAAGATCAACCGTTAATTTCCTCAGTCAACACCTCCGGCGCACTTAACCTGACCGGGCTGCCCTCCTTCAGGCTCACGCGGGATGGAGGTTTTGCCTGGCGCTTTTGCTCATTCCTCATCCGCCTGCACCAGATCAGCCACGGTAACTTCGAGCACCCGCGCCAATTCATACAGCGTGATCACAGTCGGATTCCGCCGCCCCCGCTCCAGACTGCTCAAATATTGCTGGCTGACCCCGGAACGCGCCTCAACCTCTTCCTGCGTCAGGCCCCTAGCCTTGCGCAGCCGGGCAAAATTCTGTCCCACCAATTGCCGCATATCCATGCGGCATGCATTGCCCGCTTACACAACTTAAGTTTATAAACTATATTATGTATTATACACAGAATGTGGTAAGGACCATACGCAAGGACAGATTCCCTGAGGCAATGAACACCACGCCCGCTTGAATGCATCGATTTCCGTGCGGCACCCGCTCCACATGGCGCCGCCGGAACGGTACAAACCATCGGATAGAGAACCACGCAGGCAATAAGCCGATGCACGATATGGAACAGTCGACCGGAGATAACGAACTGCGCTGGAAGATGGCCCTGCGGGCCACAACCGCCCTCCTCAAGATTTTCTCTTTCCCTAAATTCTTCGCCGCCGCCGCCGAGCGCCTGGCCCAGCTCCTAGACGCCGATGGCGTGGCGCTCATCGTTTACGAGGAACCTGGGCAATTGCGCTACAAGCTGTTCCACGGTTTGGAACAGCTCAACCAAACCCCCATCGTCAAGTTCAGCTTCTCCGCCAGCCAAGGCACGGTTGGGCGCGCACTCGCCTCGGACCAGGCACTATTTACCGCCGATTATCCCAACAGCGCGGATGCCATGCCAGAATTCGTGGAGGCGGGACTGCGTTCCAATCTGGTTGTGCCGCTTCGTAGCCCCGCCGGCTTCAGCGGCGCCATCGCAATCGCCTGGCTGCACCGGCACCCCGCGCCCCCGAACGCCACAAGCCTCGCCATTACCGAGATGTTCGCCGCCCTCATCGGCTCAGCCGTGTACCGAGAAGCCCTGGAGACGCAGCTCGAGACTCTTTCCCTCACCGACCCGCTGACAGGCTTGCCAAACCGGCGAACATTCATGCTGCGCCTGATCAACGCGCAAAAGCGTGCCTGCCGTAGTCAGTCCCTCATGGCACTCGCCGTGATCGATCTGGACGGCTTCAAAACTATCAACGACGAACTTGGCCATGTCACAGGAGATCAATGCCTGCTCATGGCGGCCCAAGCGATCCAAAACATCGTCCGTGACATCGACATGGTCGCCCGGTTTGGTGGAGACGAGTTCGTCGTCGTCCTTGAGGATCTGCGCTCGCCCCAGGAAATTCTGTCCACTCTGAACCGCATCGTTGAAGCCGTCGTCGATGGTTGCAATATCAGTGGCGAACGGTACAAAATAACAGCCAGTCTTGGCGCCACCATCTATCCCCTGGATTTTTCCGAACCAGAGATTTTGCTCAAACATGCTGATGAGGCAATGTATTTCTCCAAGCGTAACGGCGGCAATCAGGTTACCCTGCTCCCCCGCGATCTCGTTTCTACCTCGCGATAAACTGTCGCTGGCGAGAAGGCCCCTCGGCCTCGTTGCACAGGTGTTTTGAGAAGAGCAGCCGGCAGATATATTCAGCGGGGCCAAGCCCCTGGTTGCGCACCCGCAAGGGGTGCGCTTCTGGGGTGTCCGCCCCTACTCATTATTTTTCAATACGTTATAATGTCATTTTCAAGCCGTTCCCTTTTTACTTCCCTTTTATCCACTCTGTACGGCGGCGAACAGAGCTGGAACATTCGCGGGGATCTAGCGACGATCGCCGATCGGTCTGAGCAAAAAAATAGCATCCCCTTCGCCTGTCTCTCGCTGCTACTCAAGCAACAAATATAGTCTGCGCAGAGCGCACGCATTCAAAACCAGATTAAAGATAGGGCACATTAGGAGAAAAGGTGTGGCTGATTTTGCCTCGCTGTTAAATCCGACAAAAGAGCCGCCGCCTCGACTAATGAAGGCAATTGACCTTTGTTCTTGGGCTTCTACCAGCCTTAGGCGCCCTGTTCGCACGTATGGGCGGCTGGTTTGCCCTTCACATAGCGGACCAGCTCGCGGCCAGTTTTAGTATTGCTGGTGATGTAATTGGCGCGCTTGGCGTCCTCGCCGCCAACTAATCATCCACGCAGGCCTTCTCCGCATATCAGATTATAGCAAAAAAAAGGCCCCGAATCGCTCCGCGGCCTTTTAGATCGAGAGGATTATCGTACCAGGGGCGCCGAGGCATCTCTACTTCGCAATTCCGTGAAATGCAATCACAGTCTCGTTATTTTGATATCAAACCGTTATCTCTTCTTATATCCTATAACGACATAGTATATCAGTATAGGGGGATGTTCTATTGTTGACAGTTCACGATTTTTCAACCTAAAAGATCACCGCCCGCGCGCTAGGGAGTGTGCTTAGGGAATTTTGGCCTCAGCAATTCGAGGCAGTGCGCGCGGGCCGCAACTAACGAATTTCCACTCTCGATGAACGAAAACGCGCTGGCTGACAATCGGAAAATTCGGACGGCAACAACCTGCGTGGTTGACTAAGACAGCCCACCCGGGCGCGTCTTTTCCACACCTGACTATCGAGCCATCATGGCATACCACGGATGAAAACTTTGGCTATCATCCGATAAAGGAAAACCTCGGATTGCTCCGAGGTCTCCCAGAACGGCGCCTAGTGTCAAGGTAACCTGCTTGGGGAAGTCAGGTTATAGCCGCTTCTATAGCAAAAAAACGAACACCCAGATATCACACTCTCGTGCGCTCACATCCTTGTGCTTCGTGAATCGGCTCAGTGGCGTACGAAAATAATGGCGCAAAAAAACCCCGGATTTCTCCGGGGTTGTTGAGGTGCGGCGTATCGTGCCATCCAAGAAAGGAAGTGCGGCTCAGTAACCTAAGGTTGAGTACGAGCGCGTTGCGACCGAATTAAGCTTTTGAGTGGTCGTTTGGATGGCGAAAGGGGCGAGCTGGTCCCGTTCAGCCGTGCCGGCATTGGAGAAAGCCGCGATCAGCGTCGCCCTACTATGAGTTCTGCGACCAGTTTACCAACCACTGCCGGGTCGCCGATTCCGCAGATTTTTTGGTTTTCGCCTGAACGTGGTATATCTCGGATGAAGGGGGTGATTGTGATGCCCCGCGCGGCGTGGCTTGTGATAGTGATCTTCGGGCTCGGTCTTGCCGCCTTTGGGTTGTCAGGCTGTGCTATCTATCCTGGATACGGTTGTGACTCGAATTATGGCTATGCAGCCTGCAATGACAACCAGCTCTATGCACCCGACTATTTTGGAGCCTACGGCGGTTACGGGTTGGGGATGTATGACGACTACGGCTTCGATGGCGATTTCGGTGATGATTTCGGTGATGATGATGATTGAGGTGATAGAACAGTCATTTTTGCGCCTGAATAGGACTTTACTCCTGTTTTAATGCCGGCATGTACCATTGCCGTGCTAAGCGGCTTTTTCGATGTTGGGGTGCAAAGATTCCCCCGTCGCCAGGCTGCGCCTCCTCTTTATGCCGCCTTGGCTTCCGCGCCGTCTACGCTTCTACGTATGACGCTAGCGTTGATGTTTTCGGCGTCGTGACGCGGTTGCCAGCGCTGTACGCTCAATCCGCGTTTGGATTCCGTGATCGTCCACCGGGCCAGGGCATGCAGCGACCGCGACGTAAACCGCAATCGCCCGTCTTCCCCCCGCACCTCGACCGGCATGTCGGGCGCTCCGGCCGCCACAAGCCGCCGCGCCAGTTTCATCGTGCTGCCGTTGCGGCTGATCGCAGTAAGGGCTTCCCCATTAAAAAAGGCGCTCGACCGATCGGCGCCTTCTTTTGCCTCACGCAGCGTCATGACAACGGGCTCGGTTGCGCTCATGGCCCTCCTTTCATGTTCGCGTCTCCCGCCATTGGCCGGGGGCCAAATGCACGGGCGGATGGCACCGCCCGCACCGCCAACCCTTGGGCTCGCTCGCCTCGCACCACCAGGACGCTCCCCGGCAGCAAAAACACCGTGCCCCCGCCGTCGGCTCGACCGTGGCATCGGACCATGAGGGCGGCAGAGTGTGCGACACCGGGGCAGCCGGGTCGCCATGCTCGGATTCGGTAATGAGGGCGGCGCGTTCGGCGGCCAGATAGGCGGCTTCGATATTCGCCTCGGCCAACAGTTCGGCGATCAGGTCATCGCGTCGCGCGCGGGCTTCGGCGAGCAGTCCGGCAGGCACAAGACTGACATGCTGCACAACCGGACGTTGCTCCCGTAACACCACCTCGGCCCCGGCATCCCGGAGCCTTGGCAGCAGCGGCGCGGTCGCCAGGGCGGCGCTCATAGCATCTCCTCATCGTCGTCATCCGCTCCATCCCCCGCTACCAAACCGCTACCCGCTACTTTGCTGTTGTTTTCAGGGGAAGTTGCCAAATTCAAACCGCTACCCAATCCGCTACCGGGATTCTGCCTATCCGCTACCTCGCCGTCGGTAGCGGTTTGGGTTTCGACAGGTAGCGGATCGGTAGCGGATGCGTTTTCGGAAAACTCGTTGTTGTTTTCGGGGTACCTAGGCGACTCTAACCACCCGGGTCGACAGCGAGATGGCTCCGTGCCACTTCTCCGTCAGAACGAGCCAGCGGAAGGCGTCTAGAGAAAGCCGCTGATTTCTTCCCCGCTTTTTGCATAATATTTTGCGTAGTCCAAGAAAACGCCAAAAGTACAGTCCAGTGTGTATCGTGTGATGTTCCGTAGAGCGCTCCTGTCGACGCGATTAGTGCTCCGTTCCTCTTGTAACTGGCAATTGCCATCTTGGCGATGCCGACCTGCCGATTCTCCTCGAACAATGCAAGCTCTGGCGTCGTAACAATTCCTACCAATGGAACCGGGATCGGAATTGCCGGCACTCCGATCAGGAGTTGATGGTGGTTAATCGACTGTGCCCCGCTGCGCAACTCTACCACCACGTTGGATTTTTTCCGATTGTTGACGAGTCTTGCCCCAAGCTGCAGTAACCGGTTCCGTACGCTCGCAATAGCGTATTGCGAGTAAAGCGGCGCACGGAAATATTGGGCATCGACGAATACCTTGGTACCTGGGGTAATTTTGAGATTGAGACGTGCAACTGCGTGATCAACAGCTGTCGAGATGAGGAGTTGCTCTGTCGCTGTTTCGGGTGGTTGGGTTGTCCGTACCGTCGAGCACCCTTCGAGTGCAAACACGGCCACGAGAAGCCCCGCATATATAACCCAATTTCCCGGCCGAAAATTCAACATATCGTCCCATTAACCTCCACGAGCTAGGCACATCCTGAAGCAGAACTACGTCCGCCGATGAGATCTGGCCATCCTTGATCGCGTTTTCGAGAGATAACCCTTCAGCCTCGGATCGAGGCCAAACGATGTACCCACGCCAGTCAAACGAATACAGCTCAGAATGAGACTCAAAAACCACCGCACGACCCAAATGACAGAAAATTGCTTTTGTTCCCGGTCGAATTCTTCCTCCCCGCGCGGGCTTGTAGGCCGAGATCACATTCGGAATGCCAGAACAAAGTCAGCAGCAAACTCAGTCATGCTCATCATAACAAACTTACAGGCAGAAGATCGTCGGGTATTGTACGTCTCAAAGAAACGGTGGCGACCGAAACTCTTGCCGAAGTGGAATCAATTTCAATGAAGACCATTGCCGACCTACAAGATCACGATCATAATGAGTTCATTAGCTAAACATCGGGTAATGTCTTTCTGTTACAAGTCGTCAAAGCAATGCTTTTCTCGGTCCAAGAGATTGACCTTGATGTTGTCTGTCGAGCGGCGAAACGATAGAGAAACTTAAATTTCTGAGACGGTGACGCCGTTCTAGTATACAAAAACTTTTCTTTTCGTACTCAATTCGATCACAACAGTCTCTTAACGGGAACGACGAATGAAGTAGTACACTCGTACGATCAGTTGTCGATTTGAACAAAGCAATAATTTTCTTCCGGCCTACGAGTTTTTCGCCGTTGCAGGCAGCAGTCGGCGACGAACAGCTAATAGCTAATATGTTCTATCCGGAAGATTAAACGTTTAGAAGTCATTCTCCCTGAAGGAACAGCTGAATGCTTCGGAATTCCGACGTTTTATAGAGATCGAACGTCGTAGGGCAGTAAGCAAGGTTCAGAGCTCGCTTTGTGTTCCAACAGAACTCTTCCTTCGCGACATCAGCGTAAATGCCGTTGCTGATACGCTGAATATTCGAAATCGAGTTATCAGGATAGACGGCATCAATGTTACACTGTTTGTTGGGCGCCAGCCTGTTCACGCTGTTCAACATCTTAAGGTGACGAGCCGAAAGCAATAGCGCACCAGAACGTTATTGTCGTTGGAACCAGGATATTGGAGAAGGAAGTTGCTGATGGGTCAGCTGCCCCCCCGTATTTACCCTTGTGGAGTGAGTGGTCGGTTGGATCTGAAGCTGGATTCGGCGCTCTTGGTCGGTTGAAGGCCGTATTTGAACGTCGCAGTGGGTCGCGGAGGCCGCGGTCGGGACCGAAATTCCGAAGTCTGGACGGATTCATCCCATGGCTCGGGCGCGTTCATGGAAGACAAGCCGGGCGAAGTTGTAGGTGATATTGGTCAGGATGAGTTTTGCCTCGGCCCGTACGATGCCGATGGTTCAGCAATAAACGCACCTGTCCACGCCCACCCACACACAGGTCTCCTAAAGCCGCACAGACGCCAGACGTTTTTCGAGGCGTCCAACCTCAGAGTGGCGGGAGACAAACCAGGTTCATCACTGATTGGGTTCACAGATTAGAAGGCCACAATCAGGAGAAAATTACCGCCCCTGCAGAAGTTGCTCTGGTCTGCCCCAGATTATGTCAGAAACTTGATTTCACTGGATAGAATTTAACCCTCATGTTGAGAGAGGCAACCAATATACCGTCCACACATCGATAAAGCACAACACCCAACGAGAGGATTTAATCATGGCCGTTAAGCACCCCGCTTCAGAACATCATCATGCCGCTGCGAGCCACCACGCAGCCGCAGCGCATCATCACCATGAAGCCGCTCATGAGCATAGTCATGGCAACCACGAAGAAGCCAAAAGGCACGCCGCTGCCGCCGTAACGCACAGCGAACTCGCCCATCGCCACACCGCTGAAGCTCACAAACATTCTCAAATGTGATTTCGCGAGCTCCTCCATCACCACCAGCAAACCCATACCCCGCCAGTTTGACGAGAGACGGTGATGTTGGCTTGCCGGTTGGTGATGGGGGCCGCACCGATCACGCAACCACGCAATGGACCAACTGTAACCTGCAGCTGACCAGGTGCGATGTGACCCAGGATGACATTTGAGGTCATCGTGTCTCTCGCTGTTGTTGCCAACCGACAGAATCATCTTTAAACATTAACCGAAATCGCCAAACTGGCTTTTTGCGCAAAGGCTTACGTAACATGCGATGATTGGCCGCCGGATCTTTGTCCATCGCAGTGTCATGGCTGCTGCCTCGGTTACGATGGCACCGATGAAAGACATGTTTGGTGGCCGGATAATCGGCCGTGGCCAGCCGACAATCTCCAAGATTCAAGCTGACTACCGGCCAGAAGCCAACGACGGTCACCGCTGTGCAGAATGCTGCATGTTTGTGCCAGGGACACCCTCTTACTGCACGATGATCGAGGGACGCATCAGCTCGCATGGCTGGTGCAAGTACTGGCAAGGAGGTCTCGCCGATACCTGTAGCTGACCCGGTGCGAGGCCACTCCCGGTCACATTGCCAGAGTATCCCAACCCGCCCCAAAAATGATAGATCCCCGAAACACCTTGTACAGGATTGGTTTCCAGCCTGGCGGCGGCGTGGTGTCCGACATAAAGCAGGGCTAACCTTGAAACAAAAAAGCAGACTCTAAACGAAAAGGCGGAACACTCACCGGCGCCAACATGCTGGTGCAGCGTCTATCGAGTGGTTTGATCAGTGGGTTCGAACGCGCGACCGGAATGTTCGCCAACGCATTCTCGACTATAACGAGGATGACTGCAGGGCGACCCGTGTCCTGCTGGACGGCATTCGGGCCATGGCTCGCCCGGGGCAGGCTTTTGCAAATCCTTGACCGTACCGGCCTTAACGGAAACGTTCCGAATGACGACCGGTCCGTGGCGTGTGTTGCCACGCGTTAGCATCGTCGCAACACCGTGGCCACGCGTTAGCATCGTCGCAACACCGTGTAGGAAAACGGTTGTTCTACTCCAGCGGGAGTGCGATGCCGCTCAAGCCGGCTCTGCACAAGCGCGAAGGCGGGCGCGAATATGGACGCGATGTCTGCCGGAGACCGCCGGGCAACGGGTAAACCGCTGCATTGCTCGGGACCGTCCGGTGCGAACCCGGCGATGACCGCAACCCCGCCGGGGGTGAGCGCATTCGCGGCAACCTGTGCGTAGCGGGCAGCATCCGCGGGGTCGGTGAGAAAGTGCAATACCGCCCGGTCGTGCCAGAAATCGAAGCCTGCCGGCGGCAGGGCGACCTCCAGAACATCGCCAACATACCACGTGACGCAACGCGCGCGATCACCGAGCCGATGCCGGACCAACGCCAACGCTTCTTCCGAGGCATCAAGGACACTGACATCGCGGAGACCACGGTCGAGCAAGTCGTCAACGAGCGTTGACGCACCGCCGCCCACATCGATCACGCGGGAGTTGGCGAAGAGTCCGGCCTCGCCCAGCATTTCCATGGATACTTCCAGGTGTGGCCGATACCAGCTGACGGCATTGGCGCTTTTGGTCCGATAGATGTTCTCCCAGTGTGTGCGGCGATCAATGCTGTCTTGAACCATGTTCGTGCTCCAGGGGGAGAGGGTGCCATTCCAGCATGCGCAATGTCTGTCGCCCGGTAAACCCTTTCTTTTCCGAACGGCGTTGAACCTGCCAGCCTTACCAACGAACCTGCAAAGACCTATGCGCCCCAACAGTCCTGTGAAGGGGATACCGTCGGCCGTGTGTCCATCGTAACCGCGGTGATGATAGTCATGGACGATATGCTTTGCGCTTGTACCCCGGTGTAGTTCGCCGATCGCGGCGAACTCAGGCAAGTCAGAGGTCGTGTCATGGCTGCCGCACCCGGCTTGGCAGCCGCAAACCTATCGCCATCGGGCCAGTCGCGTTTGCGGCCACCGGTTCCGGGTGCCATGACCGTGGTTAACAGGGTGTTGGCCGACGCCTCCGTAAACCGTATCATTCTTGCTCCCGAGGGCGTGAGCGAGATCGTCCACGGGGTCGTGGTCTGGAATGCACGATGGGGCGTGTGTGAGGCGCAGCCGGTCCGATCGGCTCGTTATGCCTGGCCAATTTGGGTGGTGCAGTTTGGCACCTGGACCGCAGCGATTTATGTCAGGATCGATATCAAGCGATGTTACTGCACGTAAAGTCATTACAACTCGATATCACGGGCATCGTTTGATATTGCGCAAAGCAGTTTTCCTTAGAATTTCAACGCAGCTTTCCTGTCCGTCGTGGGTCAGGTCGAATTTCCGCAAGGGGGGGAAAGCTGCCTGTCTGTTCTCTGGCGTTCGATGCCGCAAACCGGACATCGGCACTGGCTGGTCCTGCCTCATAATTGTCTCTCAGGGTGTTCCCGGGTGAAATCCTTTAGGGTGCTGACGAAGCACCGGGTCGATACCACTTTGTGGTCCGAGTTGATCTGTCCGAGTTAAATCGGCGTCGTCTTAGGTATGCTGTCGTCCGCAGCTATTTTCTGATAGACGGCCCTTCATACCGTCCAAATGGCGGCAATAGCGCATATTCGGGACAGAAGAGCACGGTTGATGATGACGAAGAGGGAATTGGCACCAGACGCTGCGGGCGGTGTTTTCATGCGCACGGACCTGACACCGGCAGTATCGGCTACCTCAACTGCCCCTCTGGGAGCGAATTCTACCTGGCGGGCGATGGTGGCGCCTTATCTTAAGGCCGATGGGCGGCGAGCGATCATTCAGTTGCTGACGACTTGCCTGCCTTTCTTCGCCGTGATGGCGGCCATGTTCTTCCTGCTTGAATACGGGATCTGGCTGGGGATGCTGCTGTTCCCTGTAGGCGCAGTATTGCTGGTAAGGCTGTTCATGTTTCAGCATGACTGCGGCCATGGTTCGTTCTTTGAACAGAGATGGGCGAACGAGCTGCTCGGCTGGGTTTTGGGGGTTCTTACACTGACGCCCTATGCTTCCTGGCGCGCGGATCATGCGGCCCACCATGCCAGCATGGGCAATCTCGATCGGCGTGGGATAGGCGATATCACGACACTTACCTTGTCCGAGTACCTGGCTCTGCCGAAGTGGCGCCGGCTCGGCTATCGCCTTTATAGGCATCCGCTGGTCATGTTCGGTATCGGGCCGATCTGGCTGTTCTTTATCAGTAATCGCATTCCGGCCGGCAATCAGCGGCGCCGCTGGCGGGCCTGGCTGGGTGTGCTTGGAACCAATGCCGGACTTGCCGTTCTCCTAATCACGTTGATGCTTAGTCTGGGGCCGACAGTTGTGTTGCTCGGCTGGTTCCCAGTTGCACTGCTAGCGGCCATGATCGGCGTCTGGCTTTTCTATGTCCAGCACCAGTTCCCAAACACTTATTGGGAGGCAAGTTCATCCTGGGATTTTCGTAACGCCGCCTTACAAGGCGCATCGTTTTACGATTTACCGCGCCCCTTACATTGGCTGACCGGTAATATCGGCTTTCACCATATTCATCATCTCTCCTCAAGAATTCCAAACTACCGGCTGCGGGAATGCCAGGAGGCAAATCCGGCGCTTCAAACTGCGCCACGGCTATCACTGTGGACAAGCTTGAAATGCGCCAACTTGGCGTTGTGGGACGAGGAGCGGGGCAGCCTTATATCATTCAGGAAAGCACGCGGGAGCCTATAGCGAAGCTTGTACCTCCCCTATCCAGCCTGGAAACGATTTTAGAACATATGGGTCGAATGACTTAGCGCACGGGAGATCGGACAGTGACGCAGGACGAGTTAACGTTGTGGGCAACGCGGAACGGCTGGCGGATTATGGCGGGTTGCCCAAGCCTGGTGAAGCCAGGGCGACCGAAGGATGCGATCGTGCGCCTGTCGTTCAAGGTTACCGTGGTCAGCCTGGAAGTGCGCAAGGCGACGAAATGGGAGAGGGTGGGTAGCGCGAAATATGAAGATGTCTCCCTGGATGAGGATGGGGAGCGGGTGTTGGGCTTGGGGTTCGAGAAGGTGCCAAGCATTACTATGCTCATGCAGGAAAATCGGGACGCACAGGTATTTGCGAAGTTTGGGAAGTAGGCAACTACGCTTTGACTAGGGAGGTTTCTGTTTCCCTGGGAAGATGGGTAATGCCTACCTCTTGCTGTCGTTTTCTGCGGCCGCAGGTGGCTTTCATTGGCACGAACGGCGGCGTCGGGCGCGTCTACAGCGCTGCTTGAAGGTCTGCCAGAGTGACCGTCAGCATCATTGGGTCAAGCGGCGACGGATCGAAACCGACCCGCTCATAGAACGCTTTGGCTTCATCTGACAGCGCATGGACAAGCATCCCCCGGATACCTATGGCGCTGGCGGCCTGCAAAACACGCCGTCCGGCATCCTGCACCAACGCCCGGCCGAGGCCCTTGCTGTGCAACGCCTGGTCAACGGCCAACCGCCCCAGCACGACGACGGGAATGGGATCTGGCATGTTCCGTTTGAAGCGGCCGGAGGCAGCCTCGACGGCCACGGCTCCGGAGGCCAGGGCGTAATAGGCCACGACACGGTTGCCATCACAGGCAACGAAGGTTCTCGATGCTCCACTGACCTGGTTTTTCAGAGCGCGCTGCTTTAGCCACCGATCTAGCGTCTCCACGCCAGATTGGAATGAGGTGACGTCATGTTGTGCAGTAAGTGGCTCCGGCGCCCGGAGGTTCACTTGGCTTTCCAAGGAAGCGGGCTTTGCATGGTTTTGCGCAGGCGCTCATTGGGCTGGGGCGGTGCGTCCAGCCGGGCGATGAAGGCCGCATAAGCTCCCGATTCGGCCCTGATTACGGTCTGGTCGAGCAAGGCATCCTCGGCGGCGGCGCGTGCTGCATCCAGCACGAAATCCGTGCGGTTTTTCCCCCGCAGCTTGGCGGCGCGGTCGATTAGGTTCCGTTCCTCCGGCTTGATCCGGAGGTTCAGCGTGTCCCTTTTGGCGGAATGCGCCGAGGCTGCCGTGGGCATGATAATATCTCCTACACGGGCCTCTTAGCACAGGCGTAGTGTCGTTGTCACTACATATCGCGGCGGCCGCCATACGGCTGTCGGATTTAAGCGCATGGCTAGCCTTCAACAACGTCAAACTGCGTCTAGACTTCCGTCCCTTCGGCCAGGAGCAGCGCGTCTTCTATGTCCACACCCAAGTACCTGACAGTACTCTCGATTTTGGTGTGTCCGAGCAGGATCTGCACGGCGCGCAGGTTTCCGGTTTGCTTATAGATGATCGAAGCTTTGGTCCGCCGCAGGGAATGGGTACCATAATCCTCCCGCCGGAGACCTATACCCGTGACCCACTCTTCAACCAGCCGCGCATATTGGCGGGTGCTGATATGGTCGGCATGATCTAGCCTGCTCGGGAACACGAAGTCGTCGAGCGTACCACCACGACGTTCCAGCCAAGCCAGGATGCTGTTGCGAGCGTGTTCCAACAGTTCGAACTGGACGGGGCGGCCGGTTTTTTGCTGTACGACGATAGCCCGCGTCTTGATCCGCCCCCCGCTCACGATGTCGCCGATCTTGATCTTCACGATATCACAGCCGCGCAGCTTGCTGTCGATGGCAAGATCGAACAGCGCCCGATCCCGTAGCCGATTTTGGTGATCAAGCCAGAACCGGATGGCCCAGACCTGTTGGGGTTTGAACGCCCGTTTGGCACCAAGTTTCCGGCCGGCATTCCAGGCGCGCTGGTCGGCTACGCCTGGGTCATATTCTGAATGTCCCATTGTTTCCTCCATTGGCCGACGTCGGCCAATGGAGGATTTAGGTATTCCGGTGGAAAACGTTCGCCCTGGAACAGGGCCGATAGCGGACCGGCAGCTTTTGAACGAAAGGAGTGCAAAGTGGATATCCGGCGCGCAATTGGCGGGAACGGCGAGGATCTGGCTGACGCCGAACGGTTGTCGCCTTCGGCTGGCAAACTCATTTGTCGCGCTTAGTTGCACTCGTCGTTTTGGCCTCGGTCGCGGAGCGTTCGACCATTCGCTTGATCCTATCCTTGTCGATGATCGCCTCAATCGGTTTTATCGCCTCATCAGCGGCATCGAGCAGGATCAGGCGATTATCCATGCTCCAGTGGTTCCAATAAACGCGCGCGAGGTAATGGGACGCCAGCGTGATACGGAAAAAGGTGGCGCGCGGCAGCTCGCGAATCGCTTTCCTCAGCGGGGATGCGCCGCGTCGGGAATCGACATCGGTGAGCCA
Source organism: Acidiphilium sp. (assembly GCA_027449105.1). Taxonomy (GTDB): domain Bacteria; phylum Pseudomonadota; class Alphaproteobacteria; order Acetobacterales; family Acetobacteraceae; genus Acidiphilium. The sequence goes on from DAIDMG010000023.1 coordinate 15,125, forward strand.
GGTGCCGTGGACAATCCGTTCAACAGGCCCATCCAGCGTAACAGCGGCAATGCTCGGGGCAAGGACACGGTGGCGGGCCTGCTCGCAGAGGAATGCCAGCACTCGGCGGACAGGATCTGCCAGCGCTGAATATTTCAGGATGTCGAGCAGTGCTTCGACAAAGCGCTTCTTCTCCGCCGCATCTACCGGTCCCGGCATGTCGGCGAGAACCTCGTCTTTTGTGAGTTCACTGCGAAGATCGTCGAAGTCGATACGAATCTGCAAACGGCACCATTCATCGATGAGGCGCGAGCCGCCGATCACGAGGTCGCGAGACAGGCCTCGCTTTGTAGTGGCGTCTAAGTGCTCGGCCGAGGAGCCGAGCAGGATGGTAGCGACAACCCAGTGCCGGACAAGGTTCGTCATAGGGATCATGTCCGACGCGACAGTCTCTCCGCCTGCGTCCTCCTCCTGCTGCCGTCGCTGTCGGCTGGTAGCCTCCTTAACGCGCTCGGCCAAGTCGAGAAGCTTCTGTTTCTCGACGCCATTTTCGGCGTTTTCACGAACGGCTGCCTGTGCGCTGGCTAGACGCTTGCGGAGCGCCTCCGCTCTCTCAGGGCGATGGATATTGGGTGGCGAGATCGATTCTCCGAGAAGAATGTGGTCCTTGTCATCCTTCAGCGTCACAGACGCGATTGAGCCCTGAAGGGCAGCTGTCATGCTGACTACTAGATCGAAAGAGGGCCCGATCTCGGCATATAGATCGAAGGTTGCCAGATCGAAGTTTTCGTTTGAAGGGGCGAAATAGACGTTTGCCTGCTTTGAGTCCCGGCTCAATTCGTCGGCAAGAAGATACGACTCGATGAAGGGCAGCGAGATCCTCGCGAAATCGCCTTCAAAATGCATAATCCCATGGTCAACGAAGCCTTGTATGAACGACAGCGGGTCGATGGCAAAATCGTGCTTCTTTGCAAAGTCCCTCACGCGTTGGATAAGTTGCGCCTGATCGAACGTTCGCTTCTCGACGTACATCTCAACGACGAGGTGTCGGAGGAAGCGCGCCCTGGTCGTACGGCTCAGGGCGACGTCGTCCTTGTCGCCGGCGACGACGAAGGTGAGGAAACCGTCAACGGCAAGCTGGATGAGCTCGCTGCGGCGGTTTGCCTGCAGAAGCGCCGCCAGGGTCTCGCGAGGAATGCCCGCGAAGTATGTAGGATGGGCGTCCAGATTGAAGCGATTGAAGGTATCGCGAAGCCGAAGGGCTACGACCTCGGCCTCCTTTCCGCTCATCTCAAAATTCTTCTGAATGAAGAGAGCAATCTCCATGAACGAGATCGCACACGTCTCGTAGAGCACCGAAGCGGTTTTAGAAGAGAACGCAGTCTCTGCAGCAAGATCCGCTTGGCCGCGCGTCAGGAATATGAACTTGGCCGTAGGATACAGTGCCGCCTGCTCGACGAGTGTCTCTCGCCTGTGCTTCGACGAGAATGGGATATTCTCGACGATGATGACGGGAACGACGCCGGGCGTTGCCACCATCGTCGCAAGGCTCGGTCCGCATATTTCTGCGAGTGTCGCGCTCCTGCCGCGGATCGAGTCCGCGTTAACAACAAACGGTACAGGCTGCTGACCCGCAAGTTCGGCGCGCCTCAGGTCGTCGGCCATCACCCATGCCAGCGATTGGTCGGGATAAGTCCGCGGTAGATTGACGATAATCCGGTCATGAGCTTCGATGGCAGACCGAAGCTCAATCGGCGCCTGCACTTCCAACGAATCCACGCCCTCGACCGCGACCGACGGTCGCACACGCGGTAGGGGCAGCCTGTAACCCCGATTCTGAAGCTTGTATTCTGGCGAAAGCTTCCGAAGATTCTCGTCGACGGCGATGGTTAGGTCGGTGAGGACTGCGGACACTGGATCGTTAACCAGCTTTGCGACGGGTAGCGTCATCTCGGTCTGACGCTTGGCGATGAGATCCGACAGGCCCTTCCGGAAATAGTCGTTGGACGAAATTTGTAGCCGGAGGAAAGACGCAGCGTTGGCGGCCGCGAGATGGCGGACACCGCCCTTGCTCGCCTCCTCCAGCTTTTTCTTGCCCTTGTCGGCATAGTCCGAGATCCCGCGGATAGTGACGACCGGGATACCGGCCTTCTTCGCGCGAAAGAAAACGCCGCCGCTCTCCGTCTCTATTGCCAGCATGGCGCGATCGATCGCGCGCAGCTTGGTATTGTACTTCTGGCTTCTGCTAACGGCGCCGCAGGCGATCGCACCTGACTTGGTTCGCGGCTCGAGGATTTGGAAGTTGCCGCCGTTCGGCAAGGGAACCTCGCTCGGCACGAGCGCCCGCGCCTCAACCGCCCTCTGCTCCTGCCAAGCCTTGTATGCGGCCGAGAGCGTCGGCTGGGTGCGAATAAAGTTCATCCGCGTCATGATTGGCGTCGGCGTCTCGTAATGCGTCGGGGAGAGCTCGACATCCGCGTTCTCGTCGTCGTCATCCGAGAACTTGGCGTTGTCGAGGACGTCGATCAGATCACCACTATGGCAGACATCACCCAAGCGCATGTCCCCTGACAGGCTCCCGCCAATGCCCACACAAGCGATCAGGCTGATGTCGTAGCGCTCAATAGCCATCGCGGTAGCAGCCTCTGCCGCAGTCCGTCCCATCTTCTGCTGCTGGACCACGATGAGGGACACTTCCGGATGACCGCTCTCCACCACATGGTGCAGGAACTCGTCGTCGCTCCGATCATCAATGCTCGGGAAGATCTCGAAAAAGGGATTGATTTCGTCTTCGAGCGGTATCACGATGGCTATGTCGAAGTGTTCGCGGTCCATTAGACGTCCTGGTCAATGTTCGTCTTACGTTCTAGCCGCGGTGACTAGAGTAAGCAATTGCTATCATGACAACGTTTTGAGACGATCGCCCGTAGCGATGGCTTATCGAATGACCGCCTTCGGGACCGCAGCAACTGCGGCTGAATGACCGAGATGGGCGCAAAGCCGCCCGGCAGTTCTCCGACGCGAACGGGCCGAAACCGGGTGGGCCACTCAAGAGCTGAGGAGGTCGAGAACAGACATTGTCGGCCCGCTGGTCGCGTCTGCTGGCATGTGTCTCTTTCGACGCCAGGCGTTGGTCCTAGCCAATCACCATATGGCTATCGTGCCCCGAGGAACGCTTTCATGTGGATGCCCACATCCGAGCCGGCACCACCGGCGGTGTCATGTTCTGGGAGTGGGGACGGAGCTTGTCGGAGACGCTTAATGTGCTCGGCCGGATCAACGCCAGATGTCGGCAATCTCGATGCGGCCTTTCCTAGAGCTGCCTGCAGCCGATTTGGAGGCAGTTGCACGGCTTTGGCAAGCTCGTCATCTGCTGGCACAGGCGGTGTTACCTCGATGGATGCCGGTCCGAGATTGGTCGGAAGATCCGAGAGGTAATCCACAAGTGAAGGGGCGGCTGCCGTTCTCGCAGTCAAGGGTGCCGGCTTCAGGCCAAAAATATCCTGAAGCGTTTTAAAAATAGTCGAGTGATCAAAAGGCGTCGAGCCTTCTGGCCGGATGATTTTGCCAGCAGAAACGTACGGCGAGACGATCACCGCAGGAACGCGAACACCATAGCTATCGAACTGGTATCCGTCTGGAAATGGACCGCCGGGCGAAGCCGCGGGTCCTGGGAAGACATGGTCGTAGCAGCCACCATGTTCGTCATAGGTGATAATGAGCAGGGTGTTCTCCCATCCTGGGCCACTGCGCACAGCATTGTAGACAGAGGCGATCAATGCGTCACCGTAACTAGCGTTGTGCGGGGGATGTTGATCGTTCGGCATCTCGCCAGCCAGAGGATCGGCAAAATATCGCGGCTCAATGAAGCTGTACGAAGGAAGGTGTCCGGCCTTTGCGTCCTCTAGGAAGCAATCAAAGAATTGGAAACCGGCAACGTGCCACCAGAGTCTCCCGAGGGTCGCAGTTTGCGGAAAATCATGAAAATAAATGCGCCAGGTCTTTCCACCGTCGGCAACCCGCTCGAACGTCGTCGGCATCATATAGGGCACATGATCCGGTGTGTTATTGACATCACCACCTGCACTGCCTGTGTGCGCGAAGAGTCTGTTCGGCCAGGTCTGGCATGGCGCGGGGGCAAACCACCTGTCTGAAACGCCGAAGGATCTTGCCAGCTGACTGATCGCCGGGACATGCGCCTCCGTGAAATAGTGCATGACAGCATCAGGCGAGAGCGGTGTCTGGCCTGATGGCTGGGCCATGTAATTGTCGACGAAACCGCCCATTGGTGACGCAAAGCCGGCTTTCCCATGGATTTGCTCTGCGATATCCGTGAACAATTCCCCCGGATCAGGATCAGGCACGACCATGGACGCAGGCCCTCCTGTGGCATCTGTCCACACCGGAACAGCTTGGTCTCCTGTCCCTTTATGCCAAATATTTTTCTCCGTGCCGCGTAAACCGTCAAAATCATCGGATGATTGATAGAGTTGCCCGAGCATGCAGTCGAACGACCGGTTCTCGAGCATTAGGACGACAACGTGTTTTATATCTGGTGCCATGCCATCTTTCCCAACCGTCGGGGATTACTGAACCAGCTTATTGTTATTTTGCACTAAGCGACAGCGTAATCCTCCACTAGAGCGACGAGAGTTTTAGGCAGGTGGTTCAAATGAGTTCCCCTTCCTGCGTCACAAAACGGCGCCGGGTCTTATTTTGGCTAAAGGGGCCTTTAATGGCCCCGCTGCTTGGAACGGAGGAAGCGGACTGGCGGGCTCTGACGCCCGCGCCGCAATACCAGTCGGTCGTCTCATCAGACGCATACCGCGCGGTCATCACTGATGCGGCCTTGGGCAAGCCGTACCAAGCTAAATACAAGGATTTGGTTAAACCTGATTCTACCTTGGCCAAATTGTGTGGCGTTTGTTACGTACACACCTTGTGCTGCAAAATTCACGAATTTCTGGCTGCTGAATGGTGAACGATTGGTTGCCTGAAAATATCGGTAGACAGGGCACAACGAGAGGTTATCATACAAAAGCAGGTTCCTTGCGGCGGACGTAGAAGTCAGGTCGCGATGGTGAAATATACCTTATCAGAAGCAAAGACAGGCCACGGCAGGGGTTCTGAACGCCAAGTTGTTCAGAATGAACTTATGATGAGTCGCCTTTTCCAGGATATTCAGCGCGAATTCTTGCGAAGAGTACGAGGGGAAGAACACGATGACGCTCATGCCAGCAGATCTGCAGAAAGTTCAGGGTGCTGTTACGCGGGCGCAAGAGGATTTTAGAAATGCTATAAACGAAAGCGTAAAAATCCCTACGTCTTGCCTAACTGATTATCTTAATAGGTTTTTGGACCCTAACATACAGAGACCTTATAAAATTAGGAAATGCGCAGAAAGCGCTCTCAAGAGTTTTCCCGAATTCGATAAAAAATTTATCTCTGTTACGGAGAACGTTGCATTGGCCGCGGCTGAAAGTCATCAGCTGGTTATGGGGGCAACGCTTGCGGCCCAGCGCCTAATTCTTAAGAAGTTTCTGAAGCAGGAAGAAAAAGTTGCGGTACAAAATAAGATAGAACAACTAAAATCGGATGCCGCAAATCTTGGTTACGCAGGGGCCCTATTGGAACAATTAGTGGCTAACCTTGTAGATGACAGGATAAAGTCGCTTAACGAATTTTCGGAACACTATTTGAAATACAAGACGGCGCATCAGGTCTTGCGTGAAATCAGCAGTCAGGATGTCGTTAATATTCTTTTTGACGTTTTGGTGGCCGCCGTTCCGGGGCTGGCCCTTCTGGGCCCCATTAGAGTCGCTTTGGAGACGTGGGATAAGAAGCGGCGGCCCATTGCGGGTGTTCTTCCGGGGAACACGGATATTATGTTCGAATTGGATGAACTGCTTGAGATAGATACCAAACGGATTGGACACATATGGTCGGCTCTGACCGGTCCCAAGGAATATGGAAAAGTGTTGAAAAATAGGACGCGCGAAATAGAGCAAGCTCTGGATCGCCCATGAGGGGCTACGTGACGGCGCCGAAGCCGAGGACATGGGTGCTTTTGGTCCGATAGATGTTCTGCCAGTGTGTTCGTCGATCGTTGGTGTCTCGAACCATGCCCGTGCTCCAAAGCGACAGTGCAACTCGAGCATGGGCGATGCTTGCCGCCCGGTAAACCCTCTTCCTTTTCCGACCGCGTTGAGCTTGCCTGCATTGCCTGCATTGCCTGCATTACCTGCATTACCAAAGAGCTGGTGGAGACCCGTTGCGGTTCGCCCTTCGTGTGAAGGGGCTCCCAACCTCGCCGGGTGAACGGAGAGGATCGGTGTCCCTGGTGTCGCTGATGTCAGCCGGCTTCGTCCGTGACGGGGGATCTGCGATAGCCGTGGTGGCAAGGTTTGCATCCTTCATGAACGTCGTGAGTTCATCAGCGGTGATGGCCTTGCGGACGAGGAGCTGTTCGGCAAGGTGCTTAACCAGCAGCGCCCTCCTCTCGATCAACTGTTTTGCGCGGGTGTAGGCCTTATCCAGCCGCCGCTGCACTGCTTTTTCGATGTCTGGCCGGCGGGTGAACAGCCCGGCAAGGCCGGACGGTGTCGGTGCCGGGTACCAGACCAGCCGCTGTGAGCCGACCCCGAGCGACAGGTGCGCTTCGGCGGCCAGGCGGGTGGCCTTGCTGAGGTCACATCCTTCACGGCCACCCGAACCGGAACTGACATCGCCAAGGATGATTTCTTCTGCGGCCCGGCCGGCAAGCATCGCCGACAGGAGGTCGTCGACCGCGGGCTCGGTCAAATGCTGGGGCGTACGCAGGGAGAACGCGGCGCCACCCGAGGCGTCGCCCCGGGCAAGAACAGTGACGTGATGAAGCCGGAGTGCGGGCGCATCGAGCGCGGCAAGGGCGTGGCCAATTTCATGAATGGCCACCCGCAGGTTTCGCTGCCCATCTGCCTGTTCGTCTTCATCGTGACCAAAGGCGGCAAGAAGATCGCCCAGGATCACGCGCCGTCCGGCACTGCGGGCCTGGCGGCGGGCCGAGGCACAGATTCTTACTACGTCGGCACCGGTTTTGCCGGTACTGATGGCGGCGATCCGCTTGAGGTCATTCTCACCAAGATCGCCGGCCAGCTGGTCGGCGTAGATCTGTGCGAGAGCGGCAACGCTCGGCGGATGGACATCGATCCGGTCTTCCAGTCGGCCGGAACGCAGGATGGCGGGGTCAAGCCGGTGCGGATCGTTGGTCGCCGCCACCAGGACGACGCCTTCGTTCACGGTGCTGCCATCGATTTGTTCGAGGAGGGCATTGACGATGGTCCGCCACCAGTCATCATGCTGGCCTTCCTTGCCACGCGCTGGCAGCGAGTCCAGTTCATCAATGAACAAAAGGGCAGGTGCCTTTTCTCTCGCTTCGTTGAACGCCGCGGTCATGCCTTTCAGGACATCCCCCAGATGGCCGGTTCGGTTGCTTTGCCACGAGGCGTAGCTCGTCGGGATGAAGGGTATTCCGCAATGCCCGGCGATCGCGGCAGCAACCGATGTTTTGCCGGTGCCCGGGGGACCGGCCAGCAGCAGGCCCCTGCTGAGCTCCCGCCAGGGGATTTTCCCCTGGCGATAGAGGTCGAGATCGGATTTGAGGCTGCATGCCCAGCGCTTGACGTCATCAACGCCATGCAGCTTGTCCATGCTGGTGGCTTTGGCGCCCACTGGCCTTGCGGTTAACGCCCTGAGCCGCTTGAGGAACGCGCGAGGAGGAGTACCCATTCCCCGGTAGGCAAGGCGCAGGACAGCGGGTGTAACGGCCTCGTAGCGGATATCCTGGAGACCGGGACCGCGGCAGCGGGAGGGATGACCCATGGCGTGGACAAGGGCCGCGAGGCACCGGCTGTCCGGGGGTGGCACCATGATGATGCGGTCGGCAGCCTGTCGCAGGGCCAATGGCACGGCCGGGAGACTGGCGGTGATCACGATGACCAGCCGGCCCTGCATGAGGTCGCGTTCGATCAGGGCGATATCCCTGTCGTGCCCATCCTTGTGGTGCTGGGACGGATCGAGATCATGGGTTCGTATTTCGGTCTTCCGGGTGCCGGGGCGCGGGCGGCCTGGGCGGGGAGGCTGGAACACCGCGTGCGCGACTTCGGCAAGCACCGGGCGCCAGGCCTCTCCCGGCGCCACCACCAATTGGAGGCCGGGCGAGGCTCGCCGCGGGGTTTTCACGACGCGGGCCAGCTGATGCCGGGCGACAAAGCAGGCGCAGTCGAGCAGGGGCTCGATATCGCTGGTCCTGGTATTCACCGCGCCTTGCGGCGCCGGGGCGTCGGGCAGGTCCAGGTCGAAATCGGCCACACCATCATCCTGATCTTCGGTCATGTCCGCCTCCCGATCAAAAGCCGAAGGCGAGCTGCAACGCCGGTGTCGCAACCGGCTGCGCAGGAAGGTCGGTTTGCCGATCCTCGCCTCCATGACCGGCGAGCCAGGACAGCATCTCCGCTTGCCGGTGGCATCGGATGGCGCCCAGGGCCAGCTCGAGGGTGTCGCGATCGATGCCGGGGATCTGGAGCCAGGAGGTTCGGACGCTGATCCGGGAGACCGGTCCGGGAAAGAAGAACAGCTTTTCGAGGGGGAGGTAGACGAACGCCGCGAGATCGAAATCATTGGCGGCGTAGGGAAAGAAGCCCTTCCTGGATCGGGCGAAGCCGCGGTTCATGGTGAATATGCAGTGCCCGCCAATCAAGCGGGTTCGCGTTTTGACCTGGATGCGCACGAGGTCAAACCGGGGCACGTCGGCAATGATATCATAGGCCGCCCCCTGCATGGCCGGCTGGGCGCCGATGCCCCACGCCAGCAGGCGGGACAGCACCAGGCTGGTTCCGGCTTCGCCGACCAGCACCGCGGGCGAAACAGACGAGCGTGTGTCAATGGCCGCACGATGCTGCAGCCGTTTGAACGGGGGAGTAGGAGTAAGCCCATCGCCGGTCAGCTGGTCCGTGCCCGCACCGGACACAGCGGTCCGAAACGGCCCCTTCGGGCAGGGCGTTGAACTTTGAGGGTGGCGTTCCGCCCATGCGGGCGCAATAATGGCATCAACCTGTTGCATGTGAGGTCCTTTCTCACTGTTCGGGCCAGGCTGGGTCGCGTGCTCCAACACGCGGCTCAGCCGTTCAGCATGAATTCAACGGACGGCGCGCCCAGGATTGTTTTGGATGGCCGCTATGACAAGAATAGACAAAACGTCGTACAAAACAAACAAAATGATCTCATTAAAAGTTTAAATGTTTGTAATTATGGTCGCGCCTAGTCTGGCGGACATCATTGAGCTAAGAACGCCTGTGATAGGGGTGCTGATGATTACTGGAGGTCAACTTCGAGCCGCGAGGGCGTATGCCAAGCTTTCAGCAGCTCGGCTTGCAGAAATGGCCGGCGTAGCCCGGACCACGGTGGTCAAGGCGGAGTCAGTTGATGGGCCGCCTCCATTGACGGTGACAAATTTGCACCTACTGCAAGAGACCTTGGAGTCTACAGGCGTTATCTTTGGTGCCGATGGAAGCGTGAACTTCAGGCCGGCTGCGCAGGAATAACAAACTGGGCGGTTCTTTAGTGGAATGGAGGCCTGGTTCATGACGCGAAGACCGGGTCGAGCCAGGCAATATTCGTGATGAAGGCCGCGCGTCAGGCAACCATGACAACGGCCAGGGTCAATACCGGAATGGGGCGGATATGAAATGTTCGGGCAAACCTGCCGGACAGAATCCCGGTAACAAGACGAACGATTCCTTCTTCTGGTGGGAAGGTAACACGCTCGTGGTCAACATACTGGGCAAGCCAGGCGCCAGTCGCGACGCCATTGGAAAACCTAAGGGCTCGCAATTGAAAGTCAGCGTGACGGCTGCTCCCAGCGCAGGCAGGGCCACCGATCATATGGTGCGCTTTCTCGCCGGCGAGTTTGGTGTACCGGCTTCCGCCATCGAGGTCGTGTTTGGACATATGACCGTCAATAAACAGGTACGGATCTGGGCTCCCAAGAAACTCCCCGCCGTCTTTCAGGAATCTTTGCTGTCGACGGACTCCCAACCATAAGCATGACAAGCAAAGAAGGATGTCTCTACCTGTCTAATGACGAGGCGGCGTTCCCGATTGCCGACTGGCTGTTGTTCATGCGGTTCCTGGGCATGGGGCTGTCGGACAAGGCATCGGGCGCGACGACAATTTGGCCTTCCTGGACCTGCTCACCGAGGCAGGGGGCGATCGCGAAGCTGTTCGCGGTATTCGAGGCGCTGTCGGTTCGAGTGATGCGGCCTGCACGTAGACCACAGCGATTTGTTCGCGGATCGAAATCAGGCGATGTTACTATAGTTTATCAATTTTTGATAAGATCGTATAAAACCATTATAAATCGATATCCATAACCGGCTCCCGATGAGTGGTCCGTGTTGAAAGTTAGTGCATTTGCCAGGAGGCATCTTGGCCGAAACCGACATTCGTTGATGGCAGCGCTTTGGAAGCACGCACGCGCGTGAAAACCATTTCCTATATCCGGACGGCAGCCGCGCTTCGCTTCCGGCGCCGTACAAGAACCTCATGCGCGATAACCGCGCACGCCTTCACACTTTGGCTACACCGCGTTCATTGCGCGCATCATCTCGCGCTCAGCTCCTAAAACACCTTTCAACACAGGCACCAGATCGTCCAGCGGTTTTCCAATTAGCATATCAGAGGGAATATGCACATCGACATGGAAATATGCGTACTGCAAGAACTCGTCGATATCCTCCCACTTCGGAAACTGGCCGTTTCCGTCGACCTCAATATAGCCCCAGCGCAGATTTCTCTCGATCTCCTCCGAAAAGCGCTGCCGAATAACTGTCTTAGAAACACGCTCAAAAGCATTACGATTCCGATCTGTGAAGAGCGACACAAATTTCTGGAATGCTGCCGGATAAGGCTGTTCGCCGCCGATATCGCCGAGCCAAGCGGTGCGAAAACGACTGTGGCGGAAGTAGGAGTGAATCCTGAGCACTATATCACATCGATGATCAAGCGACGTGCGAAGCTGTGCCAGCATTTGCGCGAATCCGTTAGGATCGGATGCTATGTAATCACGAAGGCGTTGCGCCCTCCACATCTTCCCACTACCGCATACAATACCACAACTAATTCCCTGCGCGGTCCGCTCTATCCAGACATTTTCATGCGGTAAATCTTGAAACCAAATCTTCCAATCGTTTAAGTATTTCTTAAGCTCAAGCTCCAAAGCCAATTTTTCTGTTACCTGCGCAAAGAATTTATGCAATTTCACATCACTAAGCTGGCCATCGTCTAGAGCGCTGAAATCACTCATCTGAAATCCATAGAATTCTATAAGATTTAGCCAGTCCAAGTATTCGACAAATGACGAAGCAACGAATCGCTCCCTATCGCTCACACTCTGCTTTACCACGCGCCTTAAAAAATGGGCGCCTCCAAAAACCCCTCGCCAAACTGGTGGTGAAATGATTCAATGGTCTGACGGGAGGCGAGCATGCGTCAGGCTGGATTGTTTGGGTTGTCGGATCATTTGAAGCGGCTGTCGGCGGATGGCGATCCGCTGGAGGCACTGGGGCGGATCGTCGATTTCGAGGGTTTTCGGCCGACACTGGTTGCGGCTC
>DAIDMG010000024.1 GCA_027449105.1 Acidiphilium sp.
ATTAACCGGCTAGCGGCGGCAGTTGTGAAACTGGATCAGAACAAGAAGAAACGGCTGGAGCGTGAGGCGAGGCGGATTGCGGAGCTTCGGGACCGTGTCGAGCGTGAGGGGCTTCGCAAGGTTGCCGTTCAAATGAACGTCAACGCGGGGTATCTTTCACGGATGCTCAGTCATAACGACACCACGGTTAATAAGTATCGGCCCGATGTGTGACGACTTGCGCCAGTCGTCGGAATCCTTTTAAGCATTTGGCCCGTTTCTGGGGCTTCCATTTGACTGGTTTTCAATCCCAGTTACACTCTGATCGCCCTCAACTAGCACACATGTCCGATGATCCAGCACGAACTTGTGTCCGGTTTCCGTAAAGCCTCTGAGAGTAATATCTGATCTGTAAAGGAAATCTTTAGATGCAGATTGGCGATGGTCAGTACAACTGAGTTACAGGTAGCCCGGTATGCCGCACAAATATCACTCTGGGCCCTCGGTGTAGCTGGCGGTTCGCTAATCGTTGCGATTAGTTTACTCGTACTCGAAGTAAGGAGATGGTTCAGCGAGGGAGTTAGAATGTCGATGTCGATAATGGTGGATGCGAAGATCTATGATGGTCTAGCAACAGACAGGCGCACGTATCTCGCGATCACTGTCTCTAATAGGGGGAGCTCTCCCACGACGATTACGCACATGGTTTTATATATTTTTCCTAGCCGGTTTGCTCGTTGGCTCCCAAGGTATCCCAAATGGCTTTTTCGACATTTCAAAAGCCAATGGCCTGAAACTATAATTATACCAAAACCAGCAATCCAATCGCTTCCATACGTCCTTGACCCTGGGCATAATTGGCAGGGCTTGGCAATTCAAACATCCGAGTTAGACAATTCAATTGATACGAAATGCGTTTGCGTGGGGGTGATAGGGTCACACTCTGATAAACCGTTTTTAAAGATCGTAAGACGATGGAACTCCTCTGAATGAATTTCGTAATTTTTTTTATTGCATGAGCTTTCTTACATGGCACGATTGATCTTGGTCTACGAAAATTATTTTGTTGGAAAATGAAAGCTGACTGTACTTGAGAATTGCGCTCATCGAATACCCGTAAACATAACAATAAGACGTAACAATATATATCATCGGATAATGATTATCTATTTTATATAAATTCGACGCCACTCTTGTAACATGTACTTTGTAATATTCGGCATTAGCATTAGTGATTGTCAGCAGCGACAACAATATCCCAAATATTGTTTTGTACATTTCTTACGCCTTTCTCATTTGGCGATGATGAGGGTTTCTCTCTCAAATTTGGACTTGGGAGCGGCTCTTGTTGGGACTGGACTGGTAACCAACCGCGATGTGTCACCTTGAGACCGGAGCAAGCGCCGCCAGCCTTGGGTATGATAATCCACTTTTCTGCAATGTCATCAAAATTGACGACGGCGGATGAGGGGCCGGACCATATTGTCCGGGCAAAGAGTCTGAGAGACCTTGAACGCTTTGCTGGAAGCCGGAGCGGACCGGCTCGGCCGTTCAAGGCTTATCGTATCAAGCTTGTGGCTGGCGGAGATAAATGGCGATGGGTTCTTCGGGCGACGGTATCTGATCCGAGCGGTTCACGTCGTTGTGTCCACCCACCTAATAGGTCAGGTCTTATGACATGTTGCCAAAAGTGGGTCCCAATCCGGCTATCGCTATACCCCGATAAGGTGCTTATCCACAGGATTTTGTGGGATGAAGCACAGGTTAGCCACAAAATGCAGTAAAAAACACTAGAATACTGAGACGCGTCGAGATAGTTTATGTTCATGCATCCTGATCGCAAACTTAGTACGCGTCCCCCTCACCCTGCGTGGCACGGTGTTCGGCTTTCCTGCGTCGATGCGAGTGCCGATCCAGACGCGCCAACTCAAAAAGTTATAATTCCGGCGGTGTGGCCAGCGCAAAGCGCTGCTGGAATGTCGGCGCTTGTCCGCGCTCCTGAACGCAAAATCATCAGCTTGGTCGAAGAAGCAGAAAACTGGCTCACAGCAGTCCAGAAAGCCGCCCAAAACGCGGAAGTGGACCCGAGTATTGTAGACGTCCTGCGTTTGGCACTCCGCGACCGGTGTGCGGCACCATCGCCGGGAATATGGCGCGGCACAGCTGAAGAGGTGCCTGGTTTCGTGCTAAATTTGCCTCAATTTCTCGACGCGCAGGGAGAATTCGACCTGCGACGGTTCGGCACTGTGACAGAGGCCGCCGTCAATGCCCTTTGGCTACTTGCTCCGGATGCCTCAGAGCTTGCCATCGGTGTCGCGGATCTGTCGCTGCTGCTTGCGCTTCTTGATCTGGATTATGGCTGTTCCCTAGCTCGCGATACTGCAACCGCATTGTCAGTAATGTTATTGGCACATGCAGATTGTGCGTCGGCGCGCCTGCCGTCTGCAGGCTCAAAATCCGGCTTTACAATCTTTCCGAGTACCTTACCAGAACATACAGCAATACCTGGCCTCCTTGACGCAGCCGGCGCCGCACAGGAAGCCGCTTTATTATTTGCGCGCCGACGCCACCGCGTAGTCACAGGTATCCTTCCCTCGGGACCGACCGATGTACTGCTCGGAGTCGAGACGACGGGTATTGCTGCTCCGATTGCAGCGATCACAGGGGACGGTCAACTCGCTGTGTGGGCGCGGGCGAGGCTAGAAGCCGCCGCCCAGAGCGGCGAAACCGCAGTCGCATCTGTACTCGCAGGCGCGGATCCATTTGGTGTGCCAGACCAATCTGCCCGCCTAGCAATGCATAACGCTTTAGCACCTGTTTTTTATCGGCTGCCCGACTTGGAAACGCCAGCAAAAACCCCAAGCACCGCTCTGACGGCCCGTGTGTCGTTACCGCCGCGACGCAGTGGCTATACGCAAAAAGCAACTATCGACGGACACAAGGTATTTTTGCGCACAGGAGAATACCCCGATGGCACGCTTGGAGAGGTATTCGTCTCAGTACCAAAAGAAAGCGCGGCGTTTAGAGGTTTGATGGACTGTTTTGCCATCGCCGTGAGTATCGGCTTGCAGCACGGGACCCCTCTAGATGAGTTTGTAGACGCGTTTACGACTACCCGATTTGGCGCCAACGGAATCGTTGAAGGTGACTCGACGGTTGGATACGCCACCTCGATCGTGGATTATGTGTTCCGTCATCTGGCAGTAAATTATCTCGGTCAAGATCATTCAACTTCAGCGTCGATTGACCCAGAATCTAATAATCGTATTCGCGTGCCATTGCTACCGCTTGAGCTTCCTGGAACACACGACCGTCGTCGGCGAAAAACAATCCTTAAGCTCGTTAGCTAACCTCTCCCTATCCGCCTTAGTTGGCTATTACAATCCTCGTGAAACTGTAACACGGCGCTAGACAATTCAGCGCTACGCGTAATGCTTAAGAAGCCCAGATCTAGCCTCTTTGGCGTAACAAAGCTTTCCGAGGAACTGACTATATTGTTACGTATACACAATTGAACAATCGTGACAGCGCACCCAGCACGTTGTCAGATAAAAGCTAGATGCAACTGTGAGCGCGCCTTTAGCTGATTTCTTTAGTGTTCTACGGGCTTGTCGCCTAGATGTTTAGTCCTCAATTTTAGCGGTGCGATATTTTCTTCCTTTTGGACGGGGAACTATGGTCCTAATTCCAAACGACGCGCCACGACGACAGTCGCACACTGCACTCGAAGATTGGGGAATTGGAGCAGGAAGCTTTCGAGGCTTATCACTCACAAAACGGTGAATCGATGAGGGGAAGACAGCGCACCACGCAACAATTGCATTACGCAACCCGATGCGCAAGCGTCAAAAGAGATTTAATAACACTCCGCTACTCACTCGATATAAACGTCGCTTGAACTAGAACTAGACTGTGCAGACGCAACAACAAAACAGTCAACACTCTCGATCAAGGTATAAATAATTACCGCACGTCTCCGGCAATACGATTGTACCAAAGTCGACGCGCATACCACGTCCCTGCCAACAACAGTCCGCCTAAAACAATAATAGTAAAATTACGCATTGACGCACTGAGCATCGAATGCGAATGCCACTGGCGACCGAGAATCATGCCCACATAGGCCAAAGCAAAGCACCAGGGCAAGGATCCAGCAAATGTGTACAACTGGAACTTAGCCAGATTCATCTTGGCCATACCAGCAGGAAACGCGATATATGTACGTACAATCGGCAACATTCGGCCGATTAAGACTGTCAGCGAACCATAACGTTGGAAAAACCGCTCAATTCTTAAGAGCTCCTTCCAATCAAGAAGAATGATGCGGCCGTAGCGTGCCACCAAGGGGCGCCCGCCAAAGCCACCAACCCAGTACGCCAACGTGGAACCCAAGTTGCAGCCTACAGTCCCTGCAAGCGTCACCCCAAGCAGCGTAAAACGATGGCTAAAAACAAGATATCCAGAAAACGTCAAAATAACTTCGGACGGCAATGGGATACATGCGGATTCAATCGCCATCAACAATGCAATTCCAACATAGCCGAACGCGGAAATCGCAGCGACGATCGCGCCTATAAACGATACAGTCAATCGGTCAGCCCTGCGAAGAGCGGTGTAGAAAGATAGCGCTCCCCATAAGATGGAACAATTGTGACGATCAGTTTCCCTGCGTTATCTGGACGCTTTGCCAACTCGACCGCAGCCCAAAGTGCAGCTCCCGAAGAGATCCCTACCAGCAGACCTTCTTCACGAGCCGCTCGACGAGCCATCACAAAGGCATCATCATTGGTAACACGCACGACTTCATCGATCAGGTCCATGTCCAGAACATCCGGGATAAAGCCGGCCCCGATCCCTTGAATCGTGTGCGGCCCCTTACTGCCTCCGGACAGCACCGGCGACGAGTCAGGCTCAACTGCAACGCATCGAAAGCTCGGTTTACGAGCCTTGATAAAGGCACCCACGCCTGTGATTGTTCCACCCGTCCCGACGCCCGAAATCAGAATATCGGCTGCGCCATCGGTGTCCCGCCAGATTTCTTCGGCCGTCGTGCGTCTGTGGGCCTCCGGATTGGCGCCGTTCATGAATTGCTGCGGCATAAAATAATCAGGATTTGACGCAACAATCTCCTCAGCAATGCGGATCGCGCCGGCGATGCCTTCCGAACCGGGCGTGAGTACGAGCTCTGCGCCGTACGCACGAAGCACGGCTCGACGTTCCTTACTCATGGTTTCAGGCATCGTAAGAATGCACCGATACCCACGGGCAGCGCAAACCATTGCAAGTGCTATACCGGTGTTGCCAGATGTTGGTTCTACAATAGTGCTATGCTCGTCGATCAGCCCTTCGCGTTCCGCCGCCTCAATCATCGCGACCCCAATCCGGTCTTTGACCGAGTTTGCCGGATTGAAAAACTCAAGCTTTGCAACGATCCGCGCAGGCAACCCCGCAGCGATACGGTTAATCCGAACAAGTGGAGTATGGCCAACTAGTTCGGTTACGTCCTTAGCAATTCGCATTCGGCGCCCCTCCTCTCGAAGACAAAGAAAGTTCCGCTCCCCTTCCTCACTATAGGTTAGTTGCGGCCCTTGTCTACCAACGCGCGTTCACGAATCCACGGCATCATCGCACGCAACTTCTCCCCGACTTGCTCGATTTGGTGCGCCGCATTCGCACGCCGCATTGCTTTGAAATTAGTCTGATTTACTTTGTTCTCCAGCATCCAATCACGCGTGAATCGGCCGCTCTGGATGTCCTCGAGAACACGCCTCATCTCCGCCTTTGTTTCGCGCGTCACGATACGCGGACCACTGACATATTCGCCGTATTCTGCAGTATTAGAAATTGAATAGTTCATATTAGCGATGCCGCCTTCGTAAATCAGGTCAACAATAAGCTTGACTTCGTGCAGGCATTCAAAATACGCCATTTCAGGCGCGTAACCGGCCTCGACCAAAGTCTCAAAGCCGGCTTTGATCAACTCAACGAGGCCGCCACAGAGAACAGTTTGTTCACCAAACAAATCAGTCTCGCATTCCTCCCTGAAGGTTGTCTCGATAATCCCGGCGCGTCCGCCACCAATCGCCGACGCAT
Organism: Acidiphilium sp.; assembly: GCA_027449105.1. Taxonomy (GTDB): domain Bacteria; phylum Pseudomonadota; class Alphaproteobacteria; order Acetobacterales; family Acetobacteraceae; genus Acidiphilium. The sequence goes on from DAIDMG010000024.1 coordinate 6,073, forward strand.
AAGAAAGCGCAATCTCTAGTGCATTCCCCGACGGGTTCTGTGCAACTGCGACCAAGCAGGGTACACCGCCGCCTCGCTGATACTCGCCACGCACAGTGTGGCCGGGCCCTTTTGGAGCAACCATGAACACGTCAAGATCGGCACGCGGTTCGATCAGACTAAAGTGTATATTGAGCCCGTGGGCAAAAGCGATAGCCGCACCTGCTTTGAGATTAGCGGCCAAGTCGTCCCGGTAGAGATCGCCCTGCCCCTCATCCGGCGTCAGAATCATCACAACGTCAGCCCACTTCGCGGCGTCAGCAGGCGTCATCACCTTTAGACCAGCCGCTTGCGCCTTGTGCACCGCTGGGGAACCGCTTCGGAGCGCGACAACCAGTTCGGAAACGCCGGACTCCTTGAGATTCAAGGCATGCGCATGACCTTGGCTGCCATAGCCGATTACGGCAATCTTTTTTGCCTTGATCAGATTCACATCGGCATCACGATCGTAATAGACGCGCATTATCGGTCTCCCTTGGTTCCATTCGGCACGACGTCGAGCAGACCGCATGGGCGAAATTGCACAAATTTGCAATCTCGTCGCGAAAGACCGAGCCATGCAGTGGACGAACGGCACAACCTCGCACAACCATTAGGGCCTTAGTCCTGAAATTATATGGATCGGGGATGGAATCCCGAGTTCGTTCCATGTAACAAACAGAATCAAACTGGCGAGTAGTGCGGCCCCGACCATGAGACCAATTTCCTGCACCGTACGCGGTAGGGGCCGGCGCGCAACAGCCTCGAACGCATAAAAGAGGAGATGCCCCCCATCAAGAACCGGAATTGGCACAAGGTTTAGCAGACCGAGATTGACGGAAAGGATTGCAATGAACGAGACAAACTCCGCGACACCGAGCGACGCTGCTTGTCCCGAAAGCTCCGCAATACGCACTGGCCCACCAAGGTGTCTGACGCTCTCATGGCCTGTGACCAGTTGCCACAAACCTGTGATCGTCGCCCCCGTGACGCGCCAAGTCTGATCAGCGCCATAAAAAAGGGCTGCAGCCAAAGAGACTGGTCGGTGGCTGACATCTGCACCAACAATACCGACCTCGCCAATTATTTTTCCACCAACGACAGAAACCTTCGGAACCAGAATAACGTGATGAAGTCCCGTGCGGTCTTCGATAACAACCGAGAGTTTCTTTCCACCTGACCTTTGCACGATTTCACGAATCGCTTCAAAGTTGCTTATGCTTTTTCCGTCAATAATAACAATGCGATCTCCTGATTTCAGGCCCGCCGCGGCCGCAGGCGTATTCGGTAGGACGCGGCTCACTACGGGTTCGACCATAGTAACACCGATAGTCGCGACCAGACCAGTGAACAGCACAAATGCCAAAATCATATTGGCGATCGGGCCCGCCGCAACAATCAACGCACGGGCTCCAAGTGGTCTGCCGCGAAAGCTGCCCGCCTCGGCATCTCCTCCAGCGACGCTGCCGAGATCTGCCCATCCCTTCATCTTCACAAAACCGCCCAGCGGGATCGCGGCAATCTTCCACAACGTACCGTGCCGATCCCTGCGTTGGAATAAAGCTGGGCCAAACCCTATAGAGAAAACCTCGACGATAACACCGCACCAGCGCGCAGCAATATAATGACCATATTCGTGAACCGATACTAAAACGCCGAGAACGATGGCGAACGCGACGGCAGTATGCAGATATCCGAGGATCATAAGGGTACCTTAGTTCAGCTGGCGGAAACGGAAGCAAAGCCGGGCAATTTTGAGGATGCAATCCGCCTTGCTTCTGCATCCAGATCCAGAACCGCTTTGATATCGGCAACAGGTGGCGCACCAAGGTGGTCCAGTACCGCCTCCACCAATGCGGCAATCGCTAGGAAACCGATGCGTCGATCCAGAAAGGCAGCCACAGCAACCTCATTGGCTGCGTTAAGAACACACGCAGCCCCCTGTCCAGCAGACAATGCTTCGCGAGCTAGGCGAAGGGCCGGAAACCTCCTGCTGTCAGGCTGGTAAAATTCCAAGCGCCCAATCGCCGCTAGATCCAACCGCGGCGATACCGTGGACAGACGACACGGCCATGCCAGCGCATGCGCAATCGGAATGCGCATATCGGGTGCACCCAGCTGCGCGAGTACACTGCCATCGCGATAACAGACCATACCGTGGATCACGGATTGTGGATGCACGAGCACCTCGATCTCGGACTCTTCGAGGTCAAACAGCCGCGCCGCCTCTATTACTTCCAAACCTTTGTTGAATAACGTTGCTGAATCAATCGAGATTTTCGTGCCCATTGACCATGTAGGGTGTCTAAGCGCCCGTTCCGGGGTTGCATCCCTCATTTCAGCGAGGCTTGCCGTACGGAAAGGGCCTCCGGATGCAGTTAGCACAATCTTCTCGAGCGAATGACGATTGCCGTCGGCCAGCGCCTGAAAAACGGCGTTATGCTCCGAATCAACAGGCAGCAACGTGGCTTCGGCATCATCAGCGGCGCGCAGAAACACATCCCCGGCAGACACGAGTGCCTCCTTGTTCGCCAGAGCGACGGCGGTTCCGTTTCGGATCGCCGCAAGCGTTGGCTCCAACCCTGCGGTCCCGGTAATCGCGGCCATCACCCAATCTGCCGGAAGGCCCGCCGCCTCGATCACAGCAGCGCGACCGGCAGCAATACAAATCCTGGTTTCAGCAAGGGAAGCCCGTAATGCCGGCAAAGCTGCTTCATCAGCAATCACCGCCATTTCAGGCCGAAGCTGCTTTGCTTGCTCGGCCAAAAGAGAGGCATTGCCGCCCGCAACCAAGGCTCTAACCTGATATCGCTCGGGGTTAGCTCGCAGGAGATCAATAGTTTGAGTACCAACGCTCCCGGTTGACCCAAGAATTGATACTGTCCTAACCGATCCGGCCCCAAGCGTTCCGGCCCTTTGCGATGTCAATACCATAGTGGGACTTTTACGTCGCAGGACATGATTGTGCCAACCCAGGCGATCGCAGCAGCCACAGGAGCTGCGACCAGCAGTCCATCCAGGCGGTCGAACGCTCCGCCGTGGCCGGGGATCAAGCGGCCTGAATCCTTGATATCAAGTCTGCGCTTGATTGCTGATTCAGCAAGGTCGCCCATCGCTGCAGCGATGCTGATTACACCAGCTATCAGGCCAGTTACAATCGCCTCGAGAGCCGTGACTGGCGCGATGCCGCACGCCACAACCATCCCAGCAAGAACACCGAATCCCAGCCCGCCAAGTGCTCCGCTCACCGTCTTGGCCGGCGAAATGGCGGGAGCGAGTTTAGCGCCACCGACCAATCGGCCGATTAAATAGGCACCGATATCACTTGCCCACACAATTGTAACAACAAACAAAACATTTGCCGCACCGCGGTCATGACACTCTCGCAGCCAAATCAGCGCAACCGCCGGCGTCCCCGCATAGATAATACCACAACCTAAAAAGGCCGTCCGGTTGCGTGCTGCCACGCGCGAAGCCAGACCATACCATTCGAATACAAGAACCACCAAGGCAATTAGCACTAGGGCAAGCCAAAGCCAGCCACCGACGATTAAAGCAAGTAGCACCGGCGGGACGAGTACTGCTGCCGAAAGTGCACGTATTCTAAGATCACTCCACATGTCGTGCCGTGCCGAAGCAATGCTCATCGCCGTACCCCGACCGTCTGCTCTTCCGGATTCGAGCCGGGCTTGCCCGTAGCCTGATCCGCGGGGCCAACAGGCCTAACGCCAAACCGTCGTTCTCTCTGGCAGTATTCGACTAAAGCGGCCGCTAGATGTGACGCATCAAAATCCGGCCACAACGTCTCCAAAAAAACCAATTCTGCGTACGCCGCCTGCCACAATAAAAAATTCGACAGGCGCTTCTCACCGCTGGTGCGGATGATCAAATCCGGATCCGGCATGCCAGCCGTCGTAAGAAAAGCTGAAAATGTAGCCTCATCGAGTTGTGCTGAATCAAGCTCTTGCATGCGGACAGCTTCTACAACTCGTTTTGCCGCTTGCACCAGCTCGGCGCGGGAACCATAGGAAAGCGCCATCACTAGGTTGAATTTGGTGTTGGATGATGTTCGGATTTCGGCCAACGCCAACTCATCACGCAGGCTCGGGCCAAACCGGTCGCGCTCACCTATTACCCTCAGTCGTACGCCGCTCGCACACAATTCGTCTATTGCGCTACGCAGGTAATGGCGAAGCAGGAAAGTAAGGTCCGCGACCTCGTCCTTCGGTCGCCGCCAGTTTTCTGAAGAGAACGCAAATAGCGTCATCCATTCGATTCCACAGTCGATCGCAGCCTCGATCGTCCGCCGCACAGCCCGCGCTCCTTCCCGATGACCAGCCGCTCGAGGCAAACCATGGCGCGACGCCCAACGACCGTTACCATCCATAATAATAGCGACATGGCGCGGAATGCCGGCTTTCAGAAGCTCTCGATCGACGTTACCCATCAAACTTGCCTGATGTCCTTTTCCTTCTCGAGAAGCATTTCATCAATCCGTTTGATCATGGCATCGGTAAGTCTTTGGATTTGGTCTGCCCAGTCGCGACCCAAATCTTCTCCGATCTCATGTTTCTTTTCTAGAGCCTTGACCTGTTCCATGCCATCACGCCGAACCGCACGTACAGCGACTCGCGTTGCCTCCGCATATTTCCCGGCAGCCTTAGCCAGCTCCGACCGCCGTTCGGCCGTGAGCACAGGCAACGGCACACGCACGAGCTGGCCGTCGGGCTGGGGATTCAACCCGAGGCCGCTGTCCCGGACCGCCGCGACCACGGAGTTGACCATGGAGCGGTCCCAGACCTGAACCGTCAGCATACGCGCTTCCGGGGCTGCTATTGTCGACACCTGATTTAGTGGTATGGTTTGGCCATAAGCCTCGACCCGGATTGGATCGAGCAATGCAGGGCTGGCGCGACCAGTGCGTAACCCCCCAAATTCGCGCTTCAACGTTTCGATTGCACCGTCCATCCGCCGCGTCAGATCATCGATGAGTGTCACGAGTTCCATCTGGGTCACGTCCTCTCAGCACTATTGGATTGGGCAGGCTGTTCTACGATCCGGGTATATCGTCCTTCCCCACGCATGACCGATGCGAAAGCACCAGGCACGCGGATATTGAACACAATGATCGGCAGATTGTTCTCGCGTGCGATGCTAATCGCCGCCGCATCCATTACTCCGAGATCACGCGCCAACACGTCGAGATAAGTCAGTTCATGATAGCGTTCTGCGGTCGCATATTTGCGTGGATCGGCGGAATAGACCCCATCGACCTGCGTTCCTTTGAGGAGAACGTCGCATTTCATCTCGGTTGCGCGCAAGGCGGCGGCAGTGTCAGTGGTAAAAAACGGATTTCCGGTACCCGCAGCAAAGATTACAACCCGCCCCTTCTCCATGTGGCGCTCTGCTCGCCGCCGAATATAAGGTTCGCACACCGCGGACATCGGAATGGCAGACTGAACACGCGTGGCTACACCGCACTTTTCAAGTGCAGACTGCATCGCAAGCGCATTCATCACTGTGGCCAGCATGCCGATGTAGTCCGCTTGAGCCCGATCCATCCCTCCGGCAGCGCCGGAGATCCCGCGGAAAATGTTGCCACCGCCGATAACTAAGCATACCTCCACACCCATCGCGGTGACATCGCGCACGTCATGAGCTATGGCTGCGACAGTCTCAGTATCAAGGCCATAATCGCGTTCCCCCATCAACGCCTCACCGGAAATCTTTAGCAGCACTCGATGATAACGCAGATCAACGCCCATCACATCGCCCCCCGGCTGAAATCGGATTGAAGCTTCGAACGAACTTGCCGCTCGGCGTGAGCGATGAACAGATCAAACAATCGGCGGGTTACCGTTCCCACGGCTCCATCAGCAACAGGAATACCGTCAATCGCCGTAATGGGTTTGACAAGTGCAGTGGCGCCTGTGAGAAAGACTTCGCGCGCGCCAGTCAGAGCGTTGCGAGAAAAGGCGCGCTCGGAAACAACAATATCCCTCTCGGCTAGAAGCTCGGTCAGTGCGGCACGAGTACAGCCAGGAAGAATGTGATTGTCTAGCGGACGAGTCTGAAGCACACCATCCGCATTTACAATCCAGACATTGCTGGCCGAACCCTCCATGACGATATCGTCCAAGCCTATTAAGATTGCTTCGTAGGCCCCCGCTTCACGAGCAGCTTGCTTGGCGAGAACATTAGGTAACAAGTTGATCGACTTAATATCGCAACGACCCCAGCGAATATCAGAAACCGTCACTGCCGTTGCTGCCCAGGATTCCACATCTTCGGGCAAAGACGGACCGTGCCGCGCGGTGACGACGACAGTTGGCTTCGCAAGCTTTGGAAACGCATGATCGCGTCTGGCAACGCCACGGGTAATCTGCACGTAAGCGATACCGTTTTGCACGCGGTTTTCTCGAATGACATTCGCCACGATCGCGCGGAGGGATCGTTCAGGCATACGCATGACTATCGAGAGTTCGTGAAGGCTGCGCGCAAGGCGGGAAAAATGCAGATCGGCGTCGATTAGAACGCCTTTCTGGATTGGCAAGACTTCGTACACGCCATCCCCAAACTGATAGCCCCGGTCCTCGATATGTACCGTAGCCTTGCGGTGCGGCATATAGCGGCCATTGACATATGCAATCCGGGTCATGGCGAGGTTCCTTTTCCATCATAATCGGTGTGGTCTGGACTGGCAGCTTCTCCGATACCGAGCAAGGCAACACCAAACAAGCCGGTTAGGATGCCGATGACGATGACAAGAAGGCGATTGCGATAGGATATGAGCGCACTGGCCCGGACGGTATCCAAAGCGACCAGCTTGCCTGCCGCCTCCAGACCGGCGGGACTGCCCGGCAGTGCCGACAATTTCTTTTGCGCAGCACTGCCGAGCACGGGTTTGACAGCTTGTAACGCCGCTCGCATGGCCACTGGATTAACGTCTGAAGCCGCCCGAAGCAGAGCCTGTTCCGCTAGAATACCCCGAATCGCGGGAATGGGCGTCGCGTACGTTGCGAAGACACCGATCAGAGTCAGCATCAAGAAACAAGTCAGCATCATGCCGACCCGTCCCGATGATACTTTATGCCGTTTACCCATGGTCTTCCTGCCCCCCCAAAGCGCTCACCCGTGGCTCGGCGGGCGATGGGAATTTTGCCGCGCCTAAGCCGTGCAGGAAAACTCATGCGAGGCGATCAGGTCGGCGTCAATGCAGGCGGCGAAAGCGCATGAAGCCGATCAAAGGTTGACATCAGCGTCTCGGATAATCCATAAGCCGGCGCCGACACCCTGCTCGTAGGTGTTGCGTTAAACCAATGGCTCCGGCCCCGTAGCAAAGTTTAGAGACCATGAAAATTCGTAACTCTCTCCGCTCGGCCAAAACACGCGACAAGAATTGCCGTGTGGTGCGGCGCCACGGCCGAGTCTATGTTATTAACAAGAAAAACCCTCGAATGAAGGCGCGGCAGGGCTGACCGGAGCCAAACCTTACATCCGCGCTGCGAACCATTCCCGTGCCGTAGCTGTGTCTTTCCCGATTTGTTCGCGGAGCGCTAAAACGCTTCCGAAGCGTTGCTCTTCGCGAACAAAGTGATGCAATTCTACCGTCAATTGCTGATCGTATAAATCACCCGCGTAGTCGAGCAGGTGCACCTCGAGGCATGACTCCGTTCCTGCAGTTACCGTCGGTCGGCGCCCGATGTTGGCAACTCCCGGAATCCGCACGCCATCCCGTAACTCTGCAGTCACGACATAGACACCCCGTGCAGGTTCCAGATGTCGGCCAAGAGCAATATTGGCTGTCGGATAGCCTATTGTCCGCCCCCTCGCATCACCATGTAATACGGTGCCGCGAATCGCTGGGGCTCGGCCAAGCAGGAGAGCGGCGCGCTCAGGGTAACCATCCTGCAATAGGCGTCGAATCCGTGTAGATGAAATAGGGCCTTCCGAATCCGCCCGATGCGGCACGATTGTCAGGCCGATCCCCAGCGGTTCAGTACACGCCGCAAGTAAGGATACATCACCGCCACGCCGGTGACCGAATGCGAAGTCAGCGCCACAGGCCAAATGAGCTGCCCCGACCCCTTTATGCAGAACTTCATCAATGAAATCGGTCGCACTCAATTCCGAAAATGCCCGATCGAAAGTAAGTTCGAAAAGGATCTCAACGCCGTTTGCGGCCAGTTGGGCGGCACGTTCGGAATCAACGGTTAGCCGAAACGGTGGGTCATCGGGGCGAAAGAACTCGCGTGGATGAGGGGAAAAGCTGAGCACGGCGCGAGGCCTGTCTGGGCGAGCCGTATGAGCGGCGCGCAACACGTCGAGATGGCCAAGGTGCACGCCATCAAAATTGCCCAGGGCAATCGAGGCGGCCCGCGCGCAATCCGGCACGTCGTGCCAGTCATGGATCAGCAGAGGCCTATTCACGCTAGCCTGCCCATTCCCTCGTACGTAACCACCGATCACCGTTCGTTCCAGTCGCACTGGATTGGGGGAATCATGCCCCTAGGTCTCCGGTCCGCCCAAGAGCCGCCAAGGCCAGGGCTTGTGGACGATTACCGACCGCATCCGCGGCCCCATCACCAAATGTTCCTCTTCCGCCGGCACGAACTTGCCCAGCAACCCACATCTGGGCAAGGCGGAAAATAACTTGTGTGTCAGACGATCCGACCGCCCGGCCAAACGGCGACAGACCGCAATGGCTTATGCGGCACAAATCTGTAAAAGGCTGGCTCGCGCAAGCACCCACGACCGACGCCGACAGCGTCGCCCCACAGCGCCTCGCAGAATGATCAGGCCTGATACGACACCGCATCGCGCGCTCCGTTTCATCGCCCAGCACAAACGCTAAATCACCCAAACACGTCAAGCCTGCAGTGCCGAGGTAAAATCGCCAAAAAAGCACGCCAACGGGTACGGGATGGATCTGAGAGCAACTTTCGTCGGTTAATGCCAAGATCTTCCTTGGTACGGCCGGACATCAGCGGCAGGCAGCTTCCATTTGCACAGGCCCTTGGAAAGCAAACCCTTGCCATTTTGACCGATGATTAACGGACAGTGAAGGTCTAGCCTAAAGGTATGAAAATTCGTGGGCCATCATGACCGGTAGTGTGGCTCGACCTAGCTTTCGGTCATGGTCGCATCGACATTTCCGAAGTTTGAAGTTCATTTGTAATTTCTTGACCGGTTTGCATGCGACATTCTCTGCCTATATTTGCCTTAATGATAGATCGCGTCAGGCATGAAGGTATAGAACTTGGGTGACCTCCTTAACATGGATGCACTGTTGCCCATGCGGCCCGGCGCAAAGGGGCGCGAACAGGATAGCGTGCCCTTGGGCAAAGCTTGTCGGACCGGTGATCATCGCAGCCCCATTGTGATCAATCACGGCTCGCCAACCGAACCATTCGATTGCGGTGATCTGCCCTTCTTAATCAAACGCGATGGTACGTGGCACTATCGAGGCAGCCCGATCGAGCGGAAGGCAATGGTATGCCTTTTTTCGCGTCTACTCAAACGGGACGAAACGGGAGCGTTTTTCTTGGAGACGCCCATTGAACGGGGGCGGATCGAGGTCGAGGATGCCCCCTTCATGGCCACCAGCATGCAATGGAGCGGATCAGGCCGTAGCCAACGGCTTACATTCCGCACCAACATTGATCAGATAGTAACTGCGGGCCGAGAACACCCGCTCCGGAACGCTCATGATCTCCTCACCTGTCAACAAACACCCTATCTGCATCTTCGCGATGGCGCCGGCCGCTTCCCGATCGAAGCCCGGCTCAATCGAGCAGTGTACTACGAACTAGTTGCCCTGGCCGAACCTGGTTTCCATGGTGGCAAGCCGGTGCTTGGCGTTTGGAGCAACGGTGTTTATTTCCCACTTGGCGAAATTGCGAACCCCGACACCTGAGCATTATGGAACAAGCGATTCTTCCGCCAACGAACATCGGGTCATTGCGTGCAGCTTTGATTGGTCACCCGTTTCGCACGGCCGCCACGGGCTTTACGCGACCTGCAGCGGTCCTGGTCGCTCTTGAGCCGGAAAAGGGCGTCTGGCTTACGAGGCGGTCACCGCATTTATCGGCTCATGCTGGGCAGGTAGCGTTCCCAGGCGGAGCGATCGACACACACGATGGGTCGCCAGAGCGTGCCGCGCTACGCGAGGCGCAGGAAGAGATTGGTCTTGCTCCACAGTGCGTGGAAATCCTCGGAAGGCTTGACGATTTTGCGGTACGCACAGGATTCTGCATTACGCCAGTAACGGCAGTCATTCATGGTCCCACAAACTTCACCACAGCTCCTGATGAAGTGGATGCTGTTTTTCGCCTTGACTTTTCCACGCTTCTGCATCCGGCAATGCCGGAATGGCGCCGGGCCCGATGGAATGGCAGTACCCGTGATTTCCCAGTCTGGCCCCACCCCGACCATGTGATCTGGGGCGCGACTGCGTGGATCCTATTCCGCCTTGCCTGTGCTCTACACAGCGCACATCGTTAATCGTCAGTTACTGCCTCTACTTGTCATCAACCGGTGATGATGGGCTCGCTTGCGGTACCATCGTCACGGTGATTTCGTTCGGATAACGAAAGGCAGCGCCGTTCCCCACGTCCACAAGCGTGCCGACGAGCAGGCCGAATACCGGATCGGCAAAAGCAATAAAGCGCGTGTGAGACTGCACGGTGCCCATATTCGTCGCTGCACCCGGCTTCGTGCATTCTACGTTCATTGGGGAGTTGCTCCCTTTGACGGCCACGGTACCTGGCGTTCGGACGAACCATTGGCCACGATCGTTGGTCAGTGTGCAGAAGGCACCGGAAACCGGCCGACCCGCCCATTCGGTCTTCACGGTAACAGTCTGGTTGACCCCGTCTATCATTGAGGCACACCCAGCCAACGGGATCAGCAGTAGCAACGGCAATACTGCACGGAAACGATCAGCCATGGTTACAGCCTCCACACGACATTAACGAACCGCCTTGGCTCGGCGGCTTGGACATGATCATTGCAGAGGCTTAACTGATCTTCAATTCCTATTTTGGATTTTGCGATTCTGATTGTGAAAAATGCCTAAACGAGGGAGATTTGCGCAATCGACGCAATGGAATACAGCTATGGGTCATGCCGTTGCCCCCATCCTTGGCCGAGAATGGAGCTCTCATGCAGCTTTGGGCTGCTTTACCAACCGCAAGAGCGGTGGGTGGCGCAGTTCGGGATGCTGCTGCCAACTATCCCATAAGCGACGTTGATCTGGCCGTTCCGCTCTCGCCGGATATCGTAATCCAACAGCTCACTGCCAAAGGCATACGAACGATTCCTACCGGCATTCATCACGGCACGATTACGGCGTTAATTCAGGGCTCACATTTCGAGATCACCAGCCTGAGGCAGGACGTTGAGACCGACGGGCGCCATGCGGTCATCGCCCTTACCGACGATTGGTATTTGGACGCCAAACGGCGGGACTTCACAATCAATGCAATGTCGATGGACCGGAGCGGCCGAGTTTTCGATTACTTTGGCGGCCTAGACGACCTTACAGCCGGTACTATTCGTTTCGTTGGTGATGCCGAGCAGCGCATCCGCGAGGATTTTTTGCGTATTTTGCGCTATTTTCGATTCTTTGCCCGTTATGGACGCGAAAAACCTGATCCTGTGGCGCTGCGGGCAATCGCGGCAAATCTGGACGGTATTCAGGACCTCTCCGCCGAAAGGGTGTGGTCTGAAATCAAACGCATTCTTGCCGCGCCCGACCCATCCCGAGCGGTTGAACTGATGGTTCGTACAAATGTACTACACCGACTTCTGCCTGAATGCAGAAATCCCGCTAAATTTGCCCGTGCGATTGCCCGTGGAATGCCGCCCGATCCGCTGGCCCGGTTCATGGCGCTGATCGACTGTCCGGCCGAGCCAATTGCAGATCGTTTGCACTTTTCCGACAAAGAGCGAAAATATTGCGCTGCAATCAGACACGCACCGGATCTGCCGGCAGATGCGACGGATGCCGAACTTCGAGTCGCATTGGCCGATCATGATCGGGTCGCTCTGGTCGCAAAAACGTATCTTGTAGAAGACGATGACGACCGGACGAGCTTGCGTACCCGCCTTGCACAGGCATCAGAGCCGGTTTTTCCTTTAAAAGGACGCGATGCACTTGCGCTCGGCGCCGGCCCTGGTCCCATAATTGGTGCGGCGCTTGCCGCAGTGCGCTCCTGGTGGTTGGCTCAGGGATGCCTGCCGGACATAGTCGCATGCCGAACACACCTGAAGGCAGAGCTGAGCCGGCTTGACCCGACCAACTAATCATAAGCATAACTGGGAAATGGCATCGACCGGTCACTCGTCCATAGCAATTTCAGGAATTTTGATGTTGGCTGTCGGGCTGAGAACCTGACGCCAACCGGCCATCTGTTCTTCCACTCCCGTCTTCGTAGCCCCCCCACCCTGTAGATCATGAACGATTTTGATCCTGACAAATACGACTATCGTAAGACCATTTTTCTACCGCGCACGAATTTCCCGATGCGCGGTGATCTTCCAAAACGTGAGCCCGAGGCTCTAGAGCGCTGGCAAAGGATGGACGTATTCTCGCGGTTGCGTAAGGCGAGTGCTGGGCGCACACCGTTTATTCTCCATGATGGCCCGCCTTACGCAAATGGCGACCTGCATATCGGCCATGCATTAAACAAGATCCATAAGGACGTGATCAACCGCGCTAGGCAAATGGCCGGGTACGACGCCAATTATGTACCTGGCTGGGACTGCCATGGCCTGCCAATCGAGTGGCGAATCGAAGAGCAATACCGCAAGGCCGGCAGAGACAAGGATGAGGTTCCTCTGCTGGACTTTCGCGCTGAATGTCGCGCGTATGCTGCGCACTGGCTCGAAGTCCAAGCAAAAGAATTTAGGCGACTGGGCATCGAAGCGGACTGGAGCAATCGCTATTCAACAATGGATTTCAGATCTGAAGGTGCAATTGCTGCTGAAATCCATAAATTTGCGGCCAGCGGATCGCTATATCGCGGCCTGCGCCCGGTCATGTGGAGTCCGGTAGAGAAGACCGCCCTAGCCGAGGCAGAAGTTGAATATCAGGATCGGAAGGACACAGCGATTTGGGTCCGTTTCCGGCTTTCTGAAAGTTCTGTCGGAACAAACTCGCAGTTTAGCCTGAAAGAGCAAGCGTCAATTGTCATTTGGACGACCACCCCTTGGACCATTCCCGGCAACGAGGCCGTGGCCTGCAATCCCGTTACAGAATACGTACTCTTCTCCGTTGATGCAGTTACCGAGGGCTCCGGGGCAACTTCCGGCGAGAAACTGATTGTCGCCGCTGATCTACTAGACGTTTTTTGCGCTGCCGTAGGGATCGAGCAAAAATCCATTTTAACTAGATTTCATGGACGCTATTTTGAAGGCCGTGAGTGTATTCATCCTCTTTTTGAGATTGATAGTAGATATCCACTTCCAGATAGCAACGGGAAACTTCCATCTTCGAATCGTGGATTGGTTCCAATCCTGTCAGCTGATTTCGTTACGACCGAGGCGGGTACCGGCTTTGTGCACATCGCGCCAGCGCACGGGGAAGACGATTTTCTTCTTTGCAGAGCGCACAATATTGCCGTGCCAGACACGGTTCAAGACGATGGTCAATACGGACCAAACGTTCCGTTATTCGCCGGCATTCACGTCTACAAGGCCGTCGACCCCGTTTGTCGATCATTAGCCCAAGCGGGCAATCTCCTCAAACGCGAGGAGTTTGTACATTCGTATCCTCACTCATGGCGGTCGAAGGCGCCCTTGATCTATCTCGCCCGTCCAAACTGGTTCATCCGCATGGATGGATCGGGTGCGATTCGCACACGAGCACTCGAGGCGCTGGATAACACCCTGTTTGTTCCGGACCAGGGTCGCAACCGCATTCGCTCGATGGTGGAATCTCGCCCTGACTGGTGCATATCGAGACAACGTGCCTGGGGCGTCCCGATCGCAATATTTGTCCGCAAGTCGGACAGGTCGATTCTCAATGATCAAGCTGTATTTGATCAAATCACCTCGTGTTTTCAGAAGGAAGGTGCAGATGCGTGGTATGTGCGTCCGCCTAGTGACTTCCTTGGCACCGGCTATGACCCGAATGATTTCGAGCAGGTATTCGATATAGTCGACGTTTGGTTTGAGAGTGGTTCGACCCACGCGTTCGTACTGGAAGCACGCGGCATGCCTTGGCCGGCAGATTTGTATCTCGAGGGTTCCGACCAACATCGAGGTTGGTTTCAAGCCTCGCTCCTTGAAGCGGTTGGTACACGTGGATTCGCACCCTTCAAAGCGATTGTAACCGACGGCTTCGTGCTTGATGAACACGGCAGGAAGATGTCAAAATCGCTTGGTAATGTGACATCGCCTCAGGACGTAATCGACCAGTACGGTGCGGATATTCTGCGTTTATGGGTCATGAATTCGGATGTCCATAATGATCTACGAATCGGCAAAGAAATTCTCAAACAGCAGGCTGATCTATACCGACGCATTCGAAACACATTACGCTGGATTCTGGGAAATCTAGACGGCTTTTCGAACGCCGAAGCGCTCGGGTGGGAATCAATGCCAGAACTTGAACGTCTGATTCTCCACAAACTTACAGAGCTTGATGCAATGGTACGCCGTGCCGTGGAAACACACGATTGGACCGGGGTAGTTCCAGCGATTCATCAATTCTGCAACAGCGATCTATCAGCTTTCTATTTCGATATCCGAAAGGATGCTCTTTATTGCGACGTGATGCTGGACAGAAATGGTCAGCAGATCAAACAGAGCGACACACGACGCGCCTGCCGAACGGCTTTGGACGTTTTGCATCGCTGCCTAACCATTTGGCTTGCTCCGATATTGCCGTTTACCACCGATGAGGCGTGGCAGGCAAGGTTCGGGGAAGAGACGTGCGTGCATTTGGAGCAATTTCCAGACCTTCCCAGCAATTGGCGAGATCCAGCCCTTGACACACGCTGGAATGCGGTGCGGGCAGTGCGCCGCATCGCCAACATGCAGATTGAGGAAGCCAGGAGAAGCGGAGAAATCACTGCATCACTGCAGGCACAACTTACCCTCCAGTTTGCCCTAGACGACCCGGCACACCTGCGCGATGCGAATTGGGCGGAAATCGTGATAGTCTCTACCGCACTGGTGGAGATTGACCCAATACCTCGCAACCCAGGACAAACCTCTCCTCTGCGCCAATCACCGTTAGTAACACAGGCTACCGGCACAAAATGTGCTCGATGCTGGCGCGTGCTTCCGGAAGTGGGCACAAGCCAGAAACACCCCGGCTTGTGTCGACGCTGCTGCGAGTATGTGTAATGAAACGCCGTCTTGCGGGCTTTGCATTTGCGCTGGCCGTGCTGCTGATAGATCAATTATCAAAGGCTCTCGTCCTCTATAAATTGGATTTGCCGGAACGCGGAACGATACACATTCTTCCAGTGTTGAACTTCGTAATGGTGTGGAACCACGGCGTTACATTCGGCATGTTCAGTGACGCCAATGCCGTATCGCTGTTCATTCTGGTGGCAACCGCTGCCATTGTTGCCCTCGCAACGTGGCTGTGGCGTACAGATGGCGTGATAACGACACTGGCGCTTGGAGCAATCATTGGCGGAGCTGTCGGCAACGTGATATCGCGAATTCAGTACGGCGCCGTCGTCGACTTCATCGAGTTTCATATCGGGCGTTTCGCTTGGTACGTATTCAACCTCGCAGATGCTGCTATCGTCTGTGGGGTATTTGTGCTGGTCGCCGAAAGCCTATTGCGTCGTGAAACTACGATCGTACCCTTGCAGCGCGATGAACCCGGCGATAAGGAAACCTCATGAGCCGGTTCCGCCCTTTCCCGCCAGCCTTGTTTGCAGTCCTAGCACTCTGTCTTAGCGGATGTGGTAATGCTGAAAAGACTTTTGGTTTAAGAATTACTCCTCCCAACGCATTCGACGTCGCGTCGGAAGCGCCTCTATCGATGCCGCCTGAGCTAGGTACATTGCCTACCCCATCACCTGGCGAGCCACGGCCCCAGAAGGTTTCTCCCTCCCAGCAGGCTGAAGCTCTTCTGGCGCCGAGCACGGTCACCGCCGCGGCGGATTCTCCACTGGGACCAGGCCAACAGGAACTGCTGCAGCAAGCGGGCCCTCCCCCTCCGTCAAACATACGCGCCGCCGTGAATCGCGAAGCCGGGCTCACTTCAAAGCCATCGGGGTTTGTCACGGACCTAATGTTTTGGAAGCCGTCCAATTCCGCACAAGAAAGCTCGACCGTGAACGCTCCAGCAGAACAGCAGCGGCTGCAAGAGAACACGGCCCTTGGGATCCCGGCAACCCACGGACCGACTCCACGCGCCAGCAGCTCAGGCTCAGGTTTCTTGAGCCGAATATTGGACTTTTTTTGATCCTGGCTCGAGCTGATAGCAAACGGGATTGCACGTGGCTAAATACGAATTGTCATCAGTTGGCAACCATGTTGCCGCGTTACCATTTTGAGGCCCCAACCTAACGCAACTGAGCCGTCGGCGGCTCTTATTCTTGTCTTCGCGGCAGCCACCGGGTTGATCGTCGCCAATATTTACTATTCACAACCGCTCGTGGGGCTCATTGCCCGCGATCTTGCGATACCAGCCAGCACGAGTAGTGTGTTGGTCTCTCTTACCCAGCTTGGGTATTCTGCCGGCCTGTTTCTGCTCGTGCCACTCGCAGATCGCGTAGAAAATCGCGCTCTCGTCCTGCGGCTCCTCTGTGTTTCCATTCTAGGATTGGCCTTGGCCGCTATCGCCAAGAATATTACCGAATTCCTGATTGCAGCGACGTTAATCGGCGTAACTTCCTGCGTCGTACAGATCCTAGTCCCAATGGCAGCTTCCCTTGCCAGCGAGACAAAACGGGGAAAGACCGTGGGAAACGTCATGGCGGGACTTTTGCTCGGCATCCTTCTAGCTCGTCCCACAGCAAGCGCGATTACCTATTTCGTCGGATGGCGAGCTGTTTTTGCGATTGCGGCGCTTATCATGGCGCTTCTAACATTTCTCCTCCACGCGTCACTTCCTTTGACGCGTCCACAGGCGAGCCACTCCTATCGCGCACTAATTCGATCAATGTTCACCCTTTATCGCACCGAACCGGCGCTGCGAAGACGGGCCACCTATCAATGCGCCGCGTTCGGGGCATTTAGCCTGTACTGGACTGCCGCTCCACTTCTGCTGACGAGCGACTTTCATCTAACTCAAGGTGGAATTGCGATCTTTGCTCTCGTGGGGGCCGCCGGCGTAGGGGCAGCACCGATCGCAGGGCGGCTGGCTGACCGTGGCCACGAAAGAATCGGCTCAGCAATCGCGCTCCTACTAGTGATGGGTGCATTTGGCGTCTCGGCGTTAGCTGTTTCAGCCCACGAGCTAGTACTGTTCGCAGTCTCTGGCGTGATCCTGGATCTCGGCGTTCAAGCAAACAACATTTTTGGCCAGCGTGTACTGTACGTTTTGGCATCTGAAATTCGAGGTAGGTTGAACGGGGCTTACATGGCGGTGTTCTTCATCGGCGGTGCCATCGGCTCCGCCGTCGCAAGCTCAAGCCTTGCAACCGGCGGCTGGAATCGCGTTACGCTCATAGGCATGAGCGCTCCTGCATTGGCATTAGTGTACCTGGGAAAGAACGAGGTCACCCGTCGCTGTCGGTTGAACGCGGCACCATATACCGAATAAAGACAGCGCTTTCATCAAGCGCCTGACGTCCCTCAGGCAGAATCACATTAAAGATCGGCCAGGCATGCGGAACTGCCGGCCAAATCCGTAGCAAGCTGATGCCATGAGCTGCACGAATCTTCGCATCGAGACGAACCGCGTCATCTCGCAGGACTTCGTCGGAACCAACATGGATCAGAGTTGGTGGCAGGGCGGAAAGATCGCCATAGAGAGGAGAGGCAAATGGTTCTTCAGGGTCTGCCCCCGCCAGATATAGGGCGGCTCCCTTTGTGATCTTGTCTCCAACGATCATGGGATCGCGCGCGCTGTTCTCTGCCACACTGGCTCCACTCCCTTTTAGGTCAACCCATGGCGAGAACAGAACCACCCGAGCCGGCAAGGGAAACCCCTCATCTTTCGCTTTGAGCAAAACAGCAAGCGCAAGGCCACCGCCTGCCGAGTCTCCAGCTATTGCCAGACGGTCTGGCGTACACCCCTGTTCGATCAGGCCATGATACGTTGCCAACGCGTCTTCAACTGCGGCCGGATATGGGTATTCCGGAGCAAGCCGATAGTTTGGAGCAAACACACGAATGCCCCGCCGCGCGAATCCACCAGTGATCGGCCGATGGGTTTTAGCCGAACAACCAAGATACGCACCCCCATGCAAATAAAGCAATGTCATCATTGGCATGCCGTCCATAGGCTCAGCCCATTCACCAGAAACGTGGCCGATGATCGCCGAAGTGAACTGCACGCCACGCGGCACCGGCAATTTTGTCTCGAATGCGCGGCGAATTGAAGCCAAGCTCGTTTCGCCGGCTAATTTGCTCTTAATCTTGATGCGCAGCAGCGGGTTGATGAGATGCGTAGCCAAGCTTGCCATCTTCGACCTCAATTTTTAAAAAGGAATTTCGTCTATTTCTCAAAACCAACTAACATAGTGCCAGGTGCGGCTAGAGAGGGCTCGAGTCGGTGCCGTTGTGGCCTGTTCCGACATTTTAATTTGCGCTCGAGTCGGCTGGTATCGGCGATTCAGAGGCGACGGATTTGGGCTGTTCCTGACTCGCTTCGGTGGGCCCCTGCTGCTGGCAGCATTAGCGCACCGCTGACTTCTCGACCGATCCGGGCATGACGACGCTGGGCCTTGACTTTTGCTTTCCTCCAGTTGTTGCTGACCTTGGTCTTGCGGCTCATGGGCTGCTGCGCCTTGCGCAGTGCGGTCTCATGCCGCCTGAAACTGTTGGGCGGTGCATGGAACGTGCGGTCCGAGAGCGTAGCGAACCTGGTCACGCCCATATCCACGCCGACGAAGGGGCTTGATGGATGGGCAGATTCGCCGAAATCCTGTTCGGTCTGGATGGACACGAACCACTTGCCACATGACTGGCTGACAGTGACGTTCTTCACGTTGCCCGGCACGCCCCGGCTGTTGTGATAGCACAGGCAGCCGAACCTGGGCAGGAACAGGCGGTTGTTGGCCTGGTCGAGCCTGATCTGCTTCGGGTCGTGATAGCGGAAGCTGCCGGACTGCCCCTTCTTCCTGAAGGGTGGGTCGTCGGCCCGCTTCGCAAAGAAATTCGTATAGGCCCGCTCCAGGTCTTTCAACGTCTGCTGCAGCGGATGGACAGGCACATCGGCCAGCCATGCGGTCTCTGTGCTGTTGCGCCACACCGTGAGCACCTTGCATAGCCCGGCGTACCCGAGCCTCTTTTCTCCGGCCTTATACCGCTCCTGCTGCATCGCCAGTACCTTGTTATGGACGAACCGGCAGGAGCCGGCGAAGCGGCGCATGAGTTGCTGCTGTTCGCCGTTGGGCTCCAGTTCGAATCTATAGGCTTGCCGGCGTCGCATGTTAAATAGTATAGTTAGGTCTATGGTCGATTACAACGATATTC
>DAIDMG010000025.1 GCA_027449105.1 Acidiphilium sp.
GTTGATGGTCGGGAGGGACGAGCGAATCCGGCGATCGTCGGTAATGTGCATGTCTCCGTCCAGGGGAACATTGAAGTCCGCCCGGAGAAAGACACGCTTGTTCTTCACATCAATCTGGTCGACACATCGCTTGGAACGCTCCATCGCACCTCCGTTTTTTCGGTCTTGTCCGGACAGGGCCTCGCTGTCTGGCGGGGAGCCGGAATGTCCCCCGCGCCGGGGTCAGGAGAAGTGGTTGCAAAGATAGGTCACGAGGTCGGCCACGCGGCAGGAATACCCCCACTCGTTGTCGTACCAGGCCAGGGTCTTGACCATCCTCTCCTTGACCACCCGGGTGGAGAGGGCGTCCACGATGGCCGAGTGGGGATTTCCCCGGTAGTCGATCGAGACGAGGGGCAGAGAAATTCACGCGCTAGCCTGCCGGGACTTGCCGGGTGCTGTGCCTTTCGCGAGGGCGAAACTGGTCAAGGGCGAGGTAAATGACCGGCGTTGTGAAGAGAGTAAGGATCTGGCTAACGACGAGACCTCCGATAATCGTAATACCAAGCGGGGCACGCAACTCGGCACCTGCGCCGCCTTCGAGTACGAGAGGTACGGCGCCGAAAAGAGCCGCCAGCGTCGTCATCATGATCGGACGAAAGCGAAGAATCGCAGCTTCCGTGATAGCCTCTTCCGGCGCCAGACCCATTGTGCGCTCCGCCTCGATTGCAAAATCCACCATGATGATCCCGTTCTTCTTGACGATGCCCATAAGCAGGACAATTCCAACGAGTGTTACCAATGTGAATTCGGTGCCAGTCAGTACCATGGCAAGCAGGGCGCCAAGGCCGGCTGACGGCAGGGTCGAGAGAATCGTTATAGGATGAATTGTGCTTTCATAGAGAACGCCAAGAACGATGTAGATCACGACGGCAGCTGCAAGAATCAGCCATGGCTCCTGTGCTAGGGAGGATTGGAATTCTGCAGCGGCGCCAGTGAATGTTCCTGCTATCTGCTTTGGTATCGGCAATTTTTTCTCGGCGTTAGTGATGGCTTGTTCAGCCGAGCCGAGCGACGTACCGCGAGCGAGATCAAAGCTTAGCGTGGTTGAAGGAAACTGGTCTTCACGGGTGATCACAAGTGGGCCATATCTCTGCGTGATTGTTGCGACCTGTGAAAGTGGGACTTGAGGAACTGCGTTTTCGGAAGCAGGTGTCACGCTTGTCGTGGTATTGCCGCTAACCCCAGAACCTGGTCCAACAGGAGAAGCCGAAGAGCTCTCTGTTACTGAACCGGTGGGAATATAGATAGCTCCGAGAGCGCTAGGTGATGTTGCGAAAGCCGCGGCGACGCCAAGGATAACCCGGTACTGTGCGTTCTGCGCATAAATCGTTGAAATTTGCCGTTGGCCGAACGCATCATAAATGGCGTTTTCGATGGCGGCCATGCTGATTCCGAGGCGCGCAGCGGCAGCACGATGAACGTCGATATATGTCTGTAACCCGTCATCTTGTTGATTACTAGCGACATCACGCAACTGTGGAAGTGACCGCATCATAGCCTCGATGCGACGGGACCAGGTGTCCAGTTCGGTGCGGTCCGTGTCGGTCAGTACATATTGATACTGCGCTGACGAGACTTCCGACGAAAGTGTGATGTCCTGCACGGGTTGCATGTAAAGCCGTATGCCCGGGATGTTGGCGAGGGAATCCTGAAGCTGCGCCATCACTGCGGCGAGGGGCGGCCGCTTACCAATTGGCTTGAGGATGATGGAGAGGCGGCCGGTGTTCAAGGTCGGATTGGTTAGCCCGGCTCCCAACAGTGCGGTGACTCCCTCAACGGCGGTGTTGCGGCGGATCTGGGATACGACGTGATTTTCCAGTCGCTGCATGGCGTCGAGAGAACTGGTCTGTGGACCTTGAATTACAGCGATGATCTGGCCGGTATCCTCCTGCGGCAGCAAAGCTTTCGGTAAGGCAAGGAACAGAGCAACGGTTAACAGCACTGTTGCTGCGAATATTGTAAGCATCAAGTTGGGGCGGCGCATACTCCAGATCAGCCCTCGCCGATAGGAACGACGCAAACGCTCGAGCGTAGCTGCGGCGGCACGGCCGATGCGGCCCGGAGGGACTTTGTCTGCCGAGCGGAGCAGGCGGCCACTCATCATCGGCGTTAGAGTTAGGGAAATTACGGAAGAAATCACGACAGCGATTGCCAAGGTGACGGCGAATTCGCTGAATAGGCGGCCGATTACGCCTGGCATGAAAAGCAGGGGAATGAATACGGCGACCAGCGAAACGGTGAGAGACACGATGGTGAAGCCGATCTGCTGGGAGCCGAGATAGGCTGCACGCAACGGCTTCTCGCCAGCCTCGATGAACCGAACAATGTTTTCGATCATCACGATGGCATCGTCGACGACGAAGCCGGCAGCGACGGTCAAGGCCATCAGTGAGAGGTTATCGAGTTGGAAACCAAGCATGTTCATCACCGCAAACGTCGCGATGATCGAAAGCGGTAGAGCGGCAGCTGGAATCAAAACCGCTCGAGGGTTGGGCAAAAAAAGGAAGATCACGAGAACTACTAGAAGGGCGGCACTGATCAGAGTGATCTGCACGTCGCGCACCGAGGCGCGGATGGTCGAGGTGCGATTGGCAACAATCTGCAGATGGATGCCCGCTGGCAGGGAGGAGGCGAGTTCGTGCAGCGTTGCCTGGACGCGCGCAACAGTGGCGACAATATTTGCTCCTGGTTGCCGCTGTATGTTGAGGATCACGGCTGGTGTACCGTTATAACTTGCGCGAACCTGATTGTTCTCAAGGCCCTCACTGACGGTACCGACCGCCGAGAGTTGAACTGGCGCCTTGTTGCGATAGGCGACGATGAGGCGACGATATTCCGATGCAGAGGTCAGCTGGTCATTTGCGCCGAGCGTATATGCCTGATGAAGACCATCAAACGAACCTTTCGCGCCTGCCTGATTGGCATTGACGACGGCATTTCGTACGTCCTCCAACGAGAGGCCGTACGCGGCGAGTTGTTCCGGATCGACGCCGATTCGAATAGCCTTCCGCAATCCACCCTCGATCGTGACCAGACCGACGCCTTTGATCTGTGAAAGTTTCTGAAGCAGAACCGTTTGGGCCGCATTGGCAATCTCGTAGAGTGGCATGGTCCGCGACGTGAGCGCCAGCGTTAGAATTGGGGCGTCTGCAGGGTTTACTTCCTTGTACACCGGGGGGTATTGTAGGTTTGGAGGCAACGTTCCCGAGGCCGCGTTGATAGCGGCTTGGACGTTCTGCGCCGCGGTCTGCAGGGGGACGCTGAGAGCAAAGCGCAATGTGATTGCACTAGTGTCCTGACTGGAAATCGAACTCATCGCGTCGAGGCCGGAGATTTCGCCGAATTGGCGCTCAAGTGGAGCAGTGATCAGTTTTGAGACTGTGTCCGCAGAAGCGCCGGGCAGTTTGGTTACGACCTGAATGGTCGGAAAATCGACTTGTGGCAGCGAGGAAATAGGAAGTGCGCGATACCCGAGGACACCGAGCAGCAGGATTGCGATCGCAAGTAGAGACGTGGCAACCGGCCGCGCAATAAACGGCGCGGAGATATTCACGTCGAAGGCACCTTGACCGGAGATTCGATCTTGACTGAAACGCCGTCTTCTAGGCGAGCGCTCCCTTCGGTAACCACTTGTTCACCGGGCGTCAGGCCCTTCGTGACCACTACAGTACTCTGGTCATAATAACCGAGCGTTATAGGTTGGACTGCAGCGATAGGGTGTTTCGAGCCCTTCGTGCTGGTTCTGATGAGATAGACGAAACTGCCACTCGGTCCTTGCTGAACAGCAACAGGAGGAATTGTCACGACGCCGTGGAGAGTTTCGACCAAAACACGGACATTCACGTAGGCGCCGGGCCAGAGTTCTAGGGAGGGATTGGGGAAATTCCCCTTTGCAGTCAGCGTTCCCGTCGCCGAATTCACGGTGTTGTCGAGAACTGAGAGCAGGCCATGGTCTAGGATTTTTGCCGTGGAAGGATTGCCTTCTGCAGTGGCGATCAGCGGAACCGGGCCGACCGCTTGTGCGGCAACAAGTTGCGGCAGATCCTGTTGCGGTAGACTAAATTGCACCGATATGGGCTGCACGGTGTTGATGGTTACGATCCCGTTAGGCAAGCTGGGATTGATAATGTTTCCAGCATTGATCTGTAGGATCCCCGTGCGCCCTGCAATCGGCGCACGGATCTTCGTATACTCGAGATTGATTTTGTCTGTTTCGATGTTTGCTTCATCTTGCTTGACGAGTGCCTCGTCTTCGAGAACCGTGGCAGCACTGTTCGCAGCCTGCTGCCGGGAGGTATAGTTCTGCTTGACTAGCATGGCATATTGCCGCGCCTGGAGCCGGGCGTTAGCTAGGCTTGCTTGGTCTTGCGCGAGCTTCGCTTCTGCCTGCGCGAGTGCTGCCTGGTAAGGTGCGGGATCGATTTTGGCCAGTAGCTGACCTTTTCGGACAAATTGTCCCTCATGAAAGAAGATCTTTATGAGAGGCCCCGTGATCATCGGCTCAACCGTAACCGTTCGGTAGGGCACGACGGTACCAAGGCCATTGAGGTACACCGGTACGTTTGCCACGCGAACCGAAGTGACGGTTACAGGCACCGGTGTTTCTGCATGGACCGGCTTCGGTTTTGCTACGTGCACCAAACGGAGGATTATGATCGCGATCAGAACGAGCGGGGCCAGAAGGCCGAGAAGCTTTCGTCGGCGTGCTGCCATTGCTTTATTTCGTCCCGGTGTCCGAGAGTTGCCAGCCGCCACCCATCGCCTTGTACAGGTTTACAGCTGCGTCAAAACGAGTTAGTCGCGCCTGTTCCAGAGCGTTTTCGTCGGAGAGAACGGTTTGCTCCGCGTTCAAAACAGTGCTGACGTCGACAACACCGGCTGCCAGTTGCGCTTTGGCACCAACCAGTGCGGCCTTCGCTCGGGTGACGGCGATTGCTTGGAGATGTTCCTGAATGGTAGCGAAGTGCAATGCGGTCATCGCCGTTTCCACATCGGTGAAGGCTTGCACGACCGCCTGCTCGTATTTTGCCACGTCTTCGCGATAGGTGGCGCGGCTTACCGCGAGGGCACCGGAGAGAGCACCACCTTCAAAAACCGGCTGGGTTGCCGAACCCACGGCCGAAAGCAGGAGTGAACCCGGCGCAAACAGCGTATTCAAGGCCACGCTTTGCCAGCCGGCCGAACCGGTTAGAGTGATTGAAGGGAAGAATGCTGCGATGGCACCCCTGACGTCTGCATTCGCAGCGATCAGATTAGCTTCAGCTTCGGCGACGTCGGGCCGTCGCTCAAGCAATTGGGAAGGGAGACCCGGAGCCAGTAGGGGCACATGCAGGTTGTTCAGCGTTCCGCCGTGCACCCGAAGAAACTCTGGAGCTTGGCCGGTCAAGATGCCGAGACCAATAGCCTGTTGGCGAAGTGCCGACGTAATGTTGGGAATAGTGGCTCGCTCGCCGGCGACGAGTGCGGCTTGCTGGGCCACCGTTGGAGCATCGACGACCCCGGCACGAAATTCGGCCTGTAGCTGCTTGAGTAATGATTCGGCAGCGGCCAAATTGCGTTCGTCGATCGTAAGTGTGTCCTGGTCAGCCAGTACTTGAAAATATGTTGTTGCTACTGCCGCTTCTTCGGTGAGCGCAACTGTTGCCGCGTTGAACTGAGCTGCCGCGGCGCTGGCTTGTGCGGCGCGGAGGACATCGTAGTTTTTGCCCCAGAAATCGAGTTCGTATGAAGGAGCAAAGGACGCAGTGAAATGTCGGGTATCGATATTTTTGTTCCCCGCAAGAAATGTGCTGGAGGAAAAGCTTGATGACGAGGATGCCCCCGCTGCACGACTCCCTGCCTGTTGAAAGGTGCCGCTTGCGAGTGCTGTGATGCTCGGGAGGAGAGGCGCGCCGGCGATTCGGACCTGGGCATTCGCGGCTTCCATCTGGTCGATTGCCTCAACGACCGAGAAGTTGTGCGCCTTGGCGTCAGCAATCAGGCGGTCAAGCTCCGGTGAGCCGAATTCCCGCCACCACCCGGGTTTTGGCCAAGCTGGCGCCGAAGACGCCGGCGAGAGAAAGCGAGCCGGAGCAGGTGTTCGGGGCGGTGCGAACCGTGGGCCAACCACACAGCCGGAAAGGAGGATGACGGCGGCAAGTGCAAGAGGCCGAACAATTTTCACTTTACCTCCAGAGGCCGTCATGTGTGTTTCATCGGGCGGGCCTTATAGGCCCATTTTAACCGTTCGATTGCTGCCTTCAATTTGTTTACTCACAATGCCGGCGTCCATTCTCTTCATGGGATCAGGGGTGCCAGACTAAGGATTTCGGTGGCGGCGTTGTTGGATCGTAGCGAATCCAGCTGCCATTCGTTACTGACACTCCGGTGAGCGCAAGAATGAAGGCCCAATGCGTGACGACAAGGGTGGAGGCCCAGTCATCACGGGCGGTCATCATCGCACGAAATCTGCCGGCTCGATCGATAACCGATTCCTCGGATTCGATAGCATCAGGCCACCACCGTGGCGGCAGATGCGAGAAGTCGTGGTGCGGAAACCGCTCGGCAAGATTTTCTGGTGGCGAGCCAATGTCACAGCTGAACACATAACGTTCGCGTACGAGAGGGTCGATCCTCGCGGGCAAACGGCAAGTCGTGATGAATGGCTCGGCCGTTTGCAGAGCGCGCGTGTAGGGTGAAACAATCAGTTGCGTCAGTCTGTGAGTTGTCAAGGCTTCCGCGGCTCGGCTGGCTTGGATGTGCCCGTCCGGAGTCAACGCCGGATCGATAATGCCCGGATCAGAGCGCGTTGCGCTGAAATGCCGGTTGAATTCGCTCTGTCCGTGGCGCATCAGGATCATGCAGGCTCGATACAGGTGGGAAGCTTCCTCTGCAAACTATCTCGCCAGAGGTTGCGGTCGGATGGGCGGCGGCCTATCACCAGCATCTCTGATCGATCACAGGTCAGCATTGCAGATCGAGGGTGAGGTCTTTTTCATGGATCACGGTTTTCCCATCGCAATCGTCTTGCTGGTGATGGTTGCAGGTTTTCTGATCCTGCGCCTCCGCAGTGTCTTGGGCAAGCGCACGGGCTTTGAGCGGCCACCGATTCCGGATCAACCGCGCGTCGACATGCGCGGACCCATGGGCCCTATGATCGACGGTATATCGGAGACCACTCGCCAGCCAGTTGGCCAGCCTTTGCCCCCGCCTTATAGCCCAACAGCCCAAGCACTTGGCCGTATCTCTGCCATGGATCGGCGCTTCGACCCGGCCAAGTTCATTGAACAGGCCGAGACCGCGTTTCGGCAGGTCGTGACGGCTTTTGCGCAGGGCGATTTACCCACTCTGCGTGACCTATTGACCCCTACAGTTTTTTCTACTTTCGAGCAGGCGATTGCAGCCCGGAACGCGGCTGGCGAAATTCATACGACGGAGATCAAGGCCATTGTGGCGGCGACGATTGATGAGGCGGAGATTTTGGGGGATCACGCCGCGATCGTTGTGAGGTTCGTTTCAGATCAAATCAATCTGACGCGCGACAAGGAGGGAAATGTGATTGCCGGCACCGAGGCAATGACAGAAATGGTCGATCTGTGGACGTTTGAGCGCAATCTTAAAAGTGCCGATCCAGTATGGCGTCTCGCCGCCGCACGTAGCGGCTGAATGATGCTGAACCTATCCGAGCGTTTCCTCCGCCTATGGCGCATTGGGGTCCTGGGGGTTCTGCTGCCACTGCTGCTTTCGGGATGCGTCATTCAACCCCCAGCAACAGGCGCTTCGCTGCCGCGATCCGTTGGTTTGCACCAGGTTTCATTCAAAAGCCTACCAGGTTGGGAAACAGCATCCCTGGAGACTGGTCTTGCCACTTTTCTCCGGTCCTGTGCAGTCATCCAGGTGCTCCCTGAAGATCAGACTTTGGGAGGTAGAGGGCTGGCTGCAAGCCTTGGCGGCAAGGCCGGACAATGGCGGCCAGTCTGTGCTGCGGCGCGAGCCGTTCCACCAGGAAATACGCGCGCAGCCCGGGCATTTTTCAAATCGCACTTTACCGTTTACGAGCTTTCCGGCGTGACCCGGATCACCGGTTATTTCGAGCCGCTTTACCCGGGATCAGAGATCAGATTGCCCGGTTATACAGTGCCAATCTACGGCAAACCTCGTAACATCGTTAGAGCTGATCTTGGTGCATTTAAGCCGAGTTTGGGCAAGCAGGAAATCGTTGGGCGGCTCCGTTATGGCGTTCTGGTGCCGTACTACAGTCGAGCACAAATTAACGAAGGGGCCATCATCCGCGATGCGTCGGTTGTTGCTTGGCTCAGGAATCCGGTTGACGCATACATGGCGCAGCTTCAGGGATCTGCGCGGCTGCGGCTGCCTGACGGCACCCTTATCGATATCGGATTCGACGGCACCAATGGCCGTGCTTATACGCCCATAGGCAAGCTAATGGTCCAGAAACGTTACCTCCCTGCAGATGATGTCTCAATCGATTCGATTGCGGCGTGGCTACGTACACATCCAGAGGAGGCGGCAGACCTGATGGACGCCAATAAAAACTATGTATTTATGAAGCGGATCTCCGGGGTGCCTACCGGGTTTGGAGCCCCAGGGGCCCTGGGCGTCCCTTTAACACCAACTGCATCAATCGCCGTGGATCCCGCAGCAATTCCTCTAGGTGCCCCTGTCTTTATCTCGACGAGGAAGGCAGATACGCTGGCCGTTGCGCAGGACATAGACGTCAGTGCGCACGGCGGTTCAGCGGCGCAAATTTTTTGTGGCGTCGGGAGAGATGCGCGCCGCTTAGCTGCGGCCACGCGCGAAGATGGTGGAGATGGTCGTATGTTTGTTTTTCTGCCTCGTTCCGCGCCGGCTGTCGTTACTGCGGAGGGGACGTCGTGAGCGGCATGCCATCACGATGTGTTGACTGTCTTCCGGACCGATGCTCGTCCAGCATCGATAATGCTGCTTCGTTTGAATTTTATTGGACAGTTGCGCGCGTGGTTGGCCACCTACATCGCTTGCTGAAAATCGAGTGCAAGGTGTCACAGGGCCGGTTCGGTGTCAGATTCCGGCTGCTTGTGGACACGCTGGTTGGGACAGCCCCGGGCGTGGCCCAGATGTGTCTCGTTCACCTTTGACTGGATCGCTGATGAACACATCTTCACCGGCCGAAAAACTCAAGCTAGCTGTACTGGTTGGAGTGCTGGGCGTCGTTTATGGCGATATCGGTACGTCGCCGTTGTATGCCATGCAGGCCTGCCTGACTTACGCGTCGCCTGGCGCCGTCAAGCCAGCTGACGCACTCGGCCTCTTGTCGCTGATGTTCTGGGCGCTAATCGTCACCGTTACTCTGAAATACGTTACGTTCGTTATGCGCGCGGATAACAACGGGGAGGGGGGGATTTTGGCACTGATGACCCTCGCTCAGCGTGTTGCGAAAACACCGCGCACCCGGGATTTGCTTCTGATCATTGGAATTGTCGGAGCCGGTCTATTCCTCGGTGATGGGGTGATTACGCCGGCAATTTCAGTCCTTTCCGCAGTTAGCGGCCTCAGTGTGGCTTCGCCCGATTTCGCCCATCTGGTATTACCGATCTCTGTAGGGATTATTGCCGGCCTTTTTTTGGTTCAGCGACGTGGAACCGGAACCGTTGGCAGCCTATTCGGCCCAATCATGGTGATCTGGTTTCTTGCGCTGGCGGCAATGGGCACCTACCGGATAATTCTGTGTCCGGCCGTCCTACGTGCCTTGTTGCCCAATTACGGTATTTTGTTCATTCTTCATCATGATTATCTCGCCTTTATCGCGCTTGGCGCGGTCGTTCTGACAGTGACGGGGGCAGAAGCCCTCTATGCTGACATGAGTCATTTTGGGCGTAAGCCTATCCGCATAACGTGGATGTTCTTTGTGCTGCCAGCACTGATGTTGAACTATTTTGGTCAGGGTGCGCTGGTCATTGCTGACCCGGCTGCGGCTTCAAACCCCTTTTACAAGCTCGTTCCGCACATTCTGCTCATTCCAATGGTCGTGCTGGCCACGGTGGCGACGATTATCGCAAGCCAGGCGGTGATTTCAGGAGCATTTACATTGGGAAACCAGTGTGTGCAGTTGGGGCTGCTTCCGCGTATGGAGATCCGCCACACTAGCAGGACTGCCGAGGGGCAGATCTACGTGCCACAGATGAACGCTGCCCTTGCTGTCGGCGTGCTAATCCTGATCCTGGGCTTCCAGTCTTCAAACGCTCTGGCTTCCGCCTACGGGATAGCGGTGACAGGCACGTTTCTATGCACCAACCTGCTGGCAGCTACGGTGTATCTGCGGCATTTCCGTTGGCCATTATGGCGGGTGGCACTCGTTTGGGGAGCCTTTTTCCTCGTTGACTTCGCATTCTTCTCCGCAAATATCTTGAAAGTGTTTGAGGGCGGCTGGGTGCCGCTGGCCATTGGCCTGAGTGTAGTTCTGCTCATGACGACCTGGCGTCGCGGCCGCAGTCTGTTGTTCGCACGATGGCAGCAGGACAGCCTTCCGCTCGCGTCATTTCTTGGTCGCCTGCCGCAGTCGCGCATTGCGAGGGTGCCGGGCGTGGCCGTGTTTATGACCGGAAATCCCGAATTTACGCCAGCATCTCTCCTGCATAATCTCAAACATAATAAGGTTCTGCACGAGACGGTTTTTTTTGTGACCGTCCGTAGCCTTGACGTTCCGATGGCCGTTGGTGAGGACCGGCTGCGCTACGAGGAACTCGCTCCGGGAATTTATCGGGTCAGCGTGGCGTACGGCTTTATGGAAAGCCCTAATTTGCCACGGTCGCTCGACTTGCTACGGGAGCGGGGGCTGCCTTTCAATCCGATGCAGACCAGCTATTTTCTCGGCCGAGAAACCATCGTACCAGCAATGGTACCGAAACTCGGTTTCTTTCGGCGAGGGATTTTCCTGTTCATGCTCAGGAACGCCATCTCCGCAACAGAATTTTTCCAGATTCCGTCTGACCGGGTTGTCGAACTCGGGGTGCGCGTCGCCATTTAACGCCCATGACTGGCACGATCCAATTTGCCGTAGCGCCTGACGGAACGGCTTTGCACCTTGTGGCGATTTCGGCCGATCGGCTACCTCGGGTCGAAAAAAGGGACCTCGAACGGGTTTGGGAGACTGCACACGAAGCCGCGCGCGCTGGCAAATCAGGACCGCGACGTGGGTTTCGGTTTGCCGGGGGAACGGACGTTCTGGTCCAGGATCGGGACGCTCGCGCATGGGCCAGCTCCGTTGACGTCGTGGCAGGCCTTTCGACGGAGCACGGCGTCTCGCTTTGCTTGCGATTAATCGGCTTGGTTAGCCTCATCACGGAAGCACGCTGGATTACGCCATTCGTGCGGATCCGGCATGGTAAAGTAGCGCTTGACGCTACCCTGCTGCATGCGGCTTCCATGACTAGGTTGACCGAAGGCGGAAATCTGGACGCGGATGCGATCCGCGCACTGCTTTGCCGGGGTGATACTGAGGAGAAGTCTCCATGTTCCGGGTGATGCTGCCGATTTTGGTGTTATCATTACCGCTCGTCGCATGCAGTTTCGGGGCCCCACCGCCGTCGCCAGCCCAGGAGGCTATTGTTGCGCAATGCACAAAACAGGTCGATGCGACTGACGCTGCGCGGGATTACGCATTTTTGTCCCAGCCTGGCCAGAGCGATACCCCATTTCTCGGGCCTCCCAATCCTGCGTACCTGTACAATAGGCAAGCCTATCTGAATGACCGCAATCAAAGAATCAAAGACTGTGTACGGAACTATAACCCGGCATATGTCGGGAGCGGTGCTGGGCTTCCCGAACCGACAATCGTCGGACCCAGCCAGTGAGATTGCTTCGGTGACGAGCTGAGAGGTCAGTCAATCCACCCGATACCACATTATTCCGGGCGCCATCTCGATCCAGACGCGGTGCTGCGTCCAAGTTTGGTGTTTTATTCTGGAACCGACACAGCTGTAGGCAAGAAGCTCGCCGACTCTCTCGGGAAGGTTACATTTTCCGGGCGATTCACTGGGGTGCTGGAAGAGCCAGTCGATCTTGCGCTGGTCGCTGATGCTGCCAAAGATGTTCCTGCGGTACTTCGTAGACTTGCGGGTAAACTTCGCGGTCTTGCCGTGATATTCTCTGAAATTAGCCCGGAAGAACTGGCCGGCGCTGCCCTTAAGGCGGGTGTCAGGGTGTTAGGTGGACATTCCGTTGGGATCGCCAATCCCGCGCTCGGGTTGAATGCCATTCTCGCTCCTGCAGCTCCCAAGCGCGGGCGCATTGCGCTGGTTAGTCAGTCCCATGCGTTAACGCGCTCGGTAATCGACTGGGCTGCGCCTAACGGCATTGGGTTTTCACACATCATCGGGATAGGCCAAAACACGGAGGTGGGGTTTGGCCGGATTCTTGACATTATGGCCCGTGATGCTGGGACCGACCTGATCCTTCTCGATATCGAACGCCTACGCGATCCTCGCCTGTTCCTTTCGGCGGCCCGTGCCGCATCGCGACTGCGACCAATCATTGCCCTGGCACCTGGTGCACGATGGATAGACCCTAGTTTTACGGCTCTCGCCGCCTACAAGGCGGCGCTTGCTCGTTCGGGTGTGCTGTTAACCGTTGAGTTTGGGGAATTCCTCGCGATCGCAAAGACGTTGATTCGTGCGCGCCCGGCATCCGGGCAGGACCTGGCGGTTATTGGCAACGGCTTCGGCTGCGTGCGTCTTGCAGCGGATGCCGCTGTCGCAGCGGGGATTGGCTTGGCTCCGCTGAATGAAGAGTTGCGGCATGCCGTCAAATTGGCGCTTGGGCCGGGACTGGAAATCAAGGCAGTCACTGCTGTCGTTGATGTTCCCGAAACCAAATTTACCGACCTAATCCCCCTGTTTTCGTCGGCTCCTGAAATCGGTGGCATTCTGATCGTCCATGCCCCACCACTTGACTACCAGGACGAGGCGACTGCCGACGCCCTGATCGCTTGCGTGAGGGCGAGCGCCAAGCCGATCCTGGTGGCTGTTCTCGGTGAGTCGACGGGTGCGGCACTGCGCTACCGGTTTGCAGAAGCGGGAATTGCTGTTTTTGACAGTCCCGAGGATGCAGTCAAAGGGTTTGAGGATCTGCTCCGGCATCGCCAGATCCGCTCGGTTGCTCGGGAACTTCCCCCTTCTACGGTGGTCGAAATCAGGCCTGATACGAAACTTGTTCAATCAATTGTTCGTGCTCCCAACCGAACTGGGAACGGATGGATGCGTCAGCAGCAGGCTTTCGAACTTCTGACGGCTTATGGGTTAAGTGTATTGCCTACACGCGTTTGCGATACCGCAGATGCCGCGGGCGCGGCGGCGTCTGAGTTGGGTTTTCCCGTTGTCGTCAAGCTGCTGCGAAAAGATTTCGGAGCACCGCGCCCGCTCGGGTCACTGGCAGTCGATTTGCCGGACGCCGCGTCAGCACGTGCCGCGGCGGCCGTGATCATGGCCCGGCTGCGGAGCCGCGGTGAGTGGGCTGAAGATGCGCAGTTCGTCGTACAAACGCAGATTCATGAGGCAAGTGAATTACAGATTCGTGTTATCGAGGAACCGACCATCGGACCGACAATCAGCTTTGGTCCTGGTGGCGATGCTGCCGGTGCCTTATCCAGCATGGCAGTAGACCTGCCGCCCCTGAACATGGCGCTTGCGCACGCCTTGATCGATCGCGCAGGCGGTACTGCAATGTTGCGAGTTTTGAAGGGTTCAGCTTTCGCCGACCGTGCCGCGGTGGAAGCCACTCTGGTAACAATTAGCCAAATCATCATCGATTGCCCGGAAATTTCGGTGCTTGAGATAGATCCCCTGTTTGCGTCGAGATCTGGAACCGTCGTCTCGAACGCCCACATATATCTCCGGCCCGTGGGGCAGACACGGCCGCGCTTGGCGTTCCGACCGTATCCTGGCGAGCTGATCAATACGGTTGTCCTGTCCGGACATCGCTTTGTTATTCGGCCCATCCGCCCCGAGGATGCCGAGGCTCACGCAAGGATGTTTGCTCGCGTGCCGGCTAGTGACATCCGGCGCCGCTTTTTCTCGACGATTCGCACGCTAACTCCGGAGCAGCTGATTCGGCTCACCGAAATCGATTACACGCGAGAAATGGCCCTGATTGCGGTCGATGAAGCAAGTAGGGAGACGGTTGGGGTTGCCCGGATTGTTTGTTCGGATGCGGAAGGAACGGAAGGGGAATTCGGTGTTCTCGTGGAACCTGAAGCTAAACGCAAAGGAGTTGGTTTGGCACTGATGCTGAATCTGATCGCATGGGCAAGGCGTGAAGGAGTGAACCGCGTCGTCGGTCAGGTGCTTACCGAGAATATCCCCATGCTGACCTTCGTACGTCATCTTGGGTTCTCGATTAGTCCAATTCCGGGTGAAAGCGAT
The DNA here is from genome assembly GCA_027449105.1 of Acidiphilium sp. Lineage (GTDB taxonomy): Bacteria > Pseudomonadota > Alphaproteobacteria > Acetobacterales > Acetobacteraceae > Acidiphilium. The sequence continues at coordinate 14,439 of DAIDMG010000025.1, forward strand.
GTTGTTGAAGCAGTGTTGGATTTATCCTGACGATCGGAGACCAACTAGCCATGTTATGGACATCAGGCGCGTGATCATTGGTGATGGGCCAAGAGTCTGCCTTGGGCGGTGTAAATTGCTTCTTTTGCGATAGCCCGAAATGGTTTTCGTCTTGCTGACCTTACAATGAGGCGCGCCATTATCTCAAGATAAAGGCTACCCCGATCTGGAGCGATCCCTTTTTTCGTTTGTCAGTTTGCGTTTCGGCGTTGCGCGCTCCTAATCGTGATTGCTACACATCCTCAACTTTTACCCTTTGGCTGCAATGACCCGATTTCGGGTGTACGATGGAATCGGGCCTTTTTTAGCTGCAGCCAGCAAGTGGAGGAATTTCCGCGCTGTCGCGAGCAGAGAGTCGGCATTCCTGACGACAGCTTATGCGCCGATGATGCCCTTTCTGGAGTCCGCTTCTTGTCGGCGTCTTTCCTCGTCGGCGGAGACCGATACCAGCATGGCGTTTGGCGGACTTACCCTAATTACTGATAGCATTGTGGCGACGCCGGTTTTGAGTCTGGGCTGTTGCTAACGGTTTCTGGCGCTTGCTGGAGGAGTGCCTCGTGGCGGCAAAGTAGCTTGATATGCATCGGACGTGGTTACGTGCGTCGCAATATTGGAGATTGGTGCCGCTGTTATCCTGGTGGTCTAGGACTGGGCACAGCGTGGTGTGCCCGCTAATCGTGCCATGGTGATCGATGCGCTGGGGCGAATATGGGCGGGATTGTTCAGTTATTTTTTTAGCATGGTTACATCAATGAGAGTTTGGGTGATGGGCTAATTATTGCAATCGCGGCCCTCAGCCGCGGGTTAGGTCACGCTTGGCTAAATTTTGGGCCCTTTCCTCATGTGGCTCTTCCTCCGTCAGGAATTCTCGCGATTTCGCCAACAATGTAGACTTAGACCTGTGCTGTCACGTTAGGAGATCCGGCGCGGTCATTGTGCACGAGGGCGTAGAGCAGTACCAGCCCAAGTAGGGCAAAGATGGCGCTAACTAGGAATGTCGCCACGGGGCCTGCTATGTGCCAGGAAAATCCTGCAACGAGGCTGGCGCTCAGTAGCGACAATCCGCTGAAAAGGTGGAACAGGCCAAACGCCGTTCCACGAGCTTCCGCCGGTGCGGCGTCAGATACAAGCGCGGTGAGCACCCCCTGCGTAAGTCCCATGTGCAGTCCGAACAGGGCAATGCCGCCAATTGCAGCTAACAAGTTTGGCGCGAAGGCGAGGAGCGCGTCAGCCAGAACAAGCAGACCGAAGCCAGCCGTTAGGACGCCGCGCCTATCCAGGCGATCGGAAAGGTACCCGGCTGGGTAGGCAGCGACGCCATAGACGGCATTCATGATCACCAACACCAGCGGTGTCAGCGCCAGTGGCATGCCAAGGTTTTTGGCTCGCAGCACCAGAAATGCTTCGCCGAAACGAGCCAGAGTGAGGATAGAGCCGGCTAGGGCGACCGCGCGAAAACGCTTTCCCAGCAAGGCAAATTCGCTCGGACGCAACGGGAGGCGTGTCGGTGTACGGGTGACGCCGGATGAACGCGCAGGGTCTTGGATTGCTCCGCCAAGCAAGATCACCGCTGCAAGACCAAACGGCAGCGCTAGCCAGAATACCAGACGGATATTGTTTCGGCTGGCAGCCATGAGGACGATGGCCAGAAGAGGACCCGCAAAAGCGCCGACAGTGTCAAGAGACTGGCGAAGCCCGAAGGCAGCGCCGCTCATACCAGGGGGGGCAAGATCGCCGACTAGGGCATCCCGGGGGGCCCCACGCACGCCTTTGCCGATACGGTCGGCAAAACGTGCGCCCAGCACCCAGGACGCCGTTGGGGCAAGAGCAAAAACGGGCTTTGTCATGGCGCTCATTGCGTAACCCGCGACCGCCAGAGACTTGCGACGCCCAAGCCGGTCGCTAAGCCAACCTGAAAAGACCTTGGTAACAGACGCGGTGCCTTCGCCGAGACCTTCGACGAGGCCCACCATTTCGGTGCTGGCGCCAAGTGTGACGACGAGAAAAACAGGAAGAAGTGCGTGAATCATTTCTGATGAAATGTCCATAAGTAAACTAACGAAACCCAAGATCCAGATTTGGCGCGGCAAACGCCTGCTAGCCAATGCAGCGTTGAACTGTCGATTGCTTGTCACGCGCAACTCCCTGCTCCAGAACTTTTGCGTATCTGGGGTCTCCGGAGGGGCCGATAATTCCTCGGGACCAAAATCCATGAGGGCAGCTTGGCCTCGATCCAAAGCAACAAAGGTGCTGAGCGAGGGGTACGCCCCGGATTGCTAAGATCTCTAAAGTATTGGCGATGGCAAGTATACCCTGCAGGCGTTCAGGGTTGCTTGCATTTCCACGTGACCTGTGGCTAAGGAGCGAGTCCCTGCCGGGTGCGTGGCGTCGTACCCGGCTATGCCCGTTTCCATAGTGGAAATTGCGCCCAGGCCAATCGGCCAGGTTTCGCGCGGGGTCGAATTAACCGGAGGGGGAGTAATGCCATTATACGAGTGTGTGCTCATCGCACGCAGTGAAATCACGCAGCAGCAGGTCGATGAGATCGCTGATGGCGTGATCGCCCAAGTCGAGGCCGATGGGGCCCAGGTCAAGAAACGAGAGTATTGGGGACTTCGCAGTCTCGCTTATCGCATCAGAAAGAACCGCAAAGGACATTATGTCCTTCTCGGTCTTGACGCACCATCTGCGGCAGTCAGCGAGATGGAGCGGCAGCTGCACCTCAACGAGGATATCCTGCGCTTTATGACAGTGAAAGTCGAAGCCATTGACGATGAGCCTTCTGCACCACTTGCGCGCCGCGATGACCGGGATCGAGGGTTTCGTGGGCCGAAACCGGCGGGGCGATTTGATAGTGGCCGCCGGCGAGGGTTGGACGACCGCGAGGAATACCGTGCGCGTGACGAGTTCCGGAGCGATCGGGACGACTATCTGGGCGAGGATGAATGAGCATGTCGGAAAACACTGAAGTGAATCCTCTGGCCCGTCGCACTGCCGTAGGTGCGCGTCGGCCATTCTACCGGCGGAAGAAATCCTGTCCGTTTTCTGGCCCCAATGCGCCGGTGATCGATTACAAGGACGTCCGTCTCCTGTCTCGCTTCCTTTCCGAGAGGGGAAAGATCGTTCCTAGCCGGATTACGGCGGTTTCTGCCAAAAAGCAGCGTGAGCTTGCTCGTGCGATCAAGCGTGCGCGCTTTCTGGCCCTGCTGCCTTATGTACTCGACTGAGGGAACAGGGATTATGGCAAACGTTGAGTTGATTCTTCTTCAGCGCGTCGAGCACCTCGGCCAGATGGGCGAGATCGTGAAAGTTAAGCCAGGGTATGCCCGGAATTTTCTGCTGCCGCAGGCAAAGGCTGTGCGGGCGACCAAACAAAATCGCGAACGATTTGAGCGTGAGCGGCTCCAGCTGGAGGCGCAGAACCTGAAGCGGCGGGGGGAGGCTGAGCGGGTCGCGGAACGGGTGCACGGCCTAAGTGTCACCCTGATCCGGCAGGCTAGCGAAGCAGGATCGTTATACGGTTCGGTTAGCTCGCGCGATATCGCGGCAGCTTGCGGTGAAAGCGGACTTGCGATCGATCGGAGTCAAGTGCAGCTTGGACACCCGATCAAATCATTGGGGCTGGCGACTGTCCACGTCGCGTTGCACCCGGAAGTTGTGATTCCGGTCATCGTTAATGTGGCCCGCACCCTTGAGGAAGCTGACAAACAGGCGCGAGGTGAGGCACTAGCCGCGGTTGAACAGGTCACCGCGGAAGCGGCCGCCGAGGTGGCGCCGGGCGCGGGCGGAACAGAAGCTACTGAACCCTGATAACGCGGAGATGCCGATCCCGACGTCACCTTTGGTCGGGATCGGCTAATATCGTATTTCTCTTTATGCACTAACGCCTTCGTTCAGCCGTGGCATGAGCTCCACCAGGTTGCATGGCCGGTGACGGGAATCGAGTTGCCAGCGCAAAATATCGTCCCATCCGTCCTTCACGGCGCCGGGTGAACCCGGGAGAGCAAAGAGATAGGTGCCACCGGCGACGCCGCCGATCGCGCGCGACTGCATCGTCGATGTACCAATCTTCTGGTAGCTGAGCATTCTGAAAAGTTCACCGAATCCTTCAATTTGCTTTTCGATTACCTGGTTGAACGCTTCTGGCGTCACATCACGGCCAGTGATTCCTGTTCCGCCGGTCGTGATGATAACGTCGATCGTGGGGTCACTGATCCAACTGTTAAGCTTTGCGGCAATCAGAGGAACTTCGTCACGAAGGATTGCACGATCGACAAGGCGGTGCCCGGCCTTGACAATTCTTTCGGCAAGAGTGTCGCCCGAGGTATCGTTTCCTTTGGTCCGAGTATCGGACACGGTCAGAATTGCAATTGCGACAGGCCTGAAAGTTCGTGATTCATCGATGCGCGAAGCGTTGTCGGACATTGGGGGCTCCTTTTGCGTTGTGGTGCCTATAGTAGCGCGTGTTCGAGCCGGATCGAAATGCGGACGGAGCCGCTTTGATCGGCGCCGCTTGCATCGATTGTCGCTGGGCGGTAGACGAGTCCGTGGTCGGGTGCGTAGCTCAGCGGGAGAGCATCGCCTTCACACGGCGGGGGTCACAGGTTCAATCCCTGTCGCACCCACCACTTTTTCAATGACTTGCATGAGGTGGTGGTCGGCGCTTAAGCGCGGTGTGGAAACCGACACCAACGTGGAAGGCGCCAAGGCCATGCCTGGCGGGCTGAGCGGAAAGCAGATCACATACACGAAGTATAGGACATGCAATGGCCCAACCGCGTGCACCCGGAGTACCCGATGACCGTCATCCGCAAGGCGGGTGAACCGGGGCAAGGCTCGTTAAATTGGTATCGGCGCAGCTCAGATTGATTCCGACCGTGCTTGGCTTGCAGGTGATGAAGATTCCCGAAAAAATTGGTTTCGGGCCCGTTCTAGCCAACCAGGCTTCTTTTCCCGACCGTAGTGCAGAACACGCGCACGTTCGACGGTGACCAGACCGCTTTGCATCATGCTGTCGAGGATTGGTAAAAATGTTTCTATCTTGTCCGGACAGTCAACGATTTCGATGATCACCGGGTGGTCGTCCGAGAACGGCAATAGGTGGCCTTCATGGATCCGCTTCGTGTGACCAAATCCAAGTGTACCACGCAGGACGGTGGCGCCGGCGAGATTATGTCCGCGAGCTGCATGGACGATTGCCACGAACAAGGACGTCGCGCCGTGGCGGTCGGCCGAACTGATATAGATGCGGAGGAGTAGGGCCTCGCTTGGAAGTTCCATGGCTTTTTTCCTCGTTGTTTCTAAATTTGGGTCAAGCTGGCGCCTGCGGGCTCGGGACAATCCTTCGCGCTTTCAGTGCCTCCATCGTGATCATTCCTGAACTGATCATGGGTTCGATGACAGGCAAAAATGCTTCAATCCGATTCGGACGATCGATAATCTCAACCACAATAGGCTGGTGCGCTCCTGTATCCACGTTGATGCCGGTTCTGATATCGCGCGAAGCGCCGAATCCCATCGGCGCAGGGAGTACCGTGCCGCCGGAAAGCCCGGCTTTAATCGCCACCTCAAGGATGATTCGGTAGAGGGGACGACCCTCCATCATATCGTTCTCGCTCAGAAAAACTCGGAGCAGGAGAGCGTCTTCCATGATGCGCATCAAGGGGTTCCTTTAAATTCACGGCGAATGCAGACCCGGAAACGATGTTAGTCCAGTGTAGCGCTGATCGTTTATTCTTGTCAGTAGGAAACGCCGCCCACGTGACGGGATCGATGCAAAAGTAAGCGGCCGCAATCACATCACACCCGCCCCTCGCAGACCGCCGAATGCTCGGTACGCGGGCGATGGGTGTTATGGGCCGATCGGCGTAAACTGGATGCTCGATCCAAAAGCGGATGATCATATCGGCCAATCAAGCTGTGGCTGGCGAGCGTGTGGTGATTTGGACACCGCGGGGTATGTTAATCCTGCTGTGAACTTTGTCGTGGGAGAAATGGGAACAACAGCAGCACCAGGCCCCCAATGTCTTGGCGTGATTCATGCCTTGTACGGAGGCTGTCGGACAAAAAATTTGCTGTGTCATGACGGTCAGGCAGTCCATTTTTTAGTCCTAGAGATTGCGTGCCATGTAGACGCCAAAAAAAACGGCAACGAAGCCAAGAACGACGGAAAGTGACAGATAGAGCAGCGCCTTTGCGAATTCGCCATTCTCGACGAGCATTAGTGTTTCGAGTTCGAAAGTCGAAAATGTGGTGTAGCCGCCTAGAAAGCCCGTCAGGATCCCCGTTCGGATGGCGGGGTCGATAGCGAGCCGCTCCGCGGTTTCGACGAACAGAAAGCCTATCAGGAATGATCCCAACACGTTGATGCTCAAAACGGCGACCGGAAATTCACGGCCGTAAACGTTCTGCATCAGGATGGTTTGGCCGTAGCGCGCCCAGCAGCCGAGCGTGCCAAAGATCGCGATGGCGATCAGCGTTCGTAGCATCAAAGCCTCTTGCTGTTCAAAAAAGTGAAATCACGAGTATGATCGTGAGCAGTATGCCGATAATCCCGAGGTAGAGGTTGAGATAGCCTGACTGCAGGACACGAATGCGTCGCGCAAGGCCATTTACCATGCGCACCGCGGGGCCGAACAGTACCGGTCCAAAAATGGGAGCGACATCATGTTCGAAGCGAAGACGACTCACAAAATAAGGCGACAGGCTGGTGTCAACTCCGGTTTCAGAGCGCGGTCGGTACACAAAGCTGTAGAAGGTTCTTAGCGAATTCGAGAACGTCAACGCGGTGGTCGCTTCTCGCCGATCAAGGCGCGCAGAACCGCCGTACCAGACCGGCGCGCGTCGCACGGGAAAGCGTCTGGAGAGAACGACCAGCGCAATTGGCACAAGGGCTAGTAGCGGCATCACAATCACCAGCTTCGAAGGGGAGATAAAAGCAAACCTGTCCGTCAGCGGTACCAGGAGCCAGCCGGGCGTCATTCGGGTAGCAGCGTCGACAGCAGGGTCAATGGGCCACGCACGGGACAGTGCGCCAAGCCACGTCGGCATGCCAACCGCCAAGGCAAGGACGGAAAACCCAAGAAGACCAACCGCAATTTGATGCCAGACGGTTATTCGTGCACCCTCGTTTGCTGCGCGCCCCTGCAGACCGATGCCGAAGAGCTTGACAAAAGTCGCGAAGGCGATTGCTGCCGTCAAGGCAAGGCCGGCGCCGGTAAGCACGAGGATCAGACGGCCCGTGAGCCCCGGTAGGTGAAAACCCTGAAACACGGTCTGAAACATGAACCATTCTGAAACGAAGCCAGCTTGAGGTGGCATAGCCGCGAGACTCATGGCTGCAAAAAGTGCGCCCAGTCCAAAGAAAATGGTGTTTGCGCGTAGTAGCCCGTCTTGGCGGATGGTGTAGCGGCCGCTAGCGCCGAATACGCCGTCGGCAGCAAGAAACAAGGCGCCTTTGGCAAGAGTATGGCCGGCAAGGTGGAGAAGTGCGACGGTAAAAGCCAGAGCGGCGAGGAGGGAGAGATGTCCTGCCGAAAAAAGTAGCGATGCACCGAGCGCAATTGCGGCCACTGACGCGTTCTCGGCCGACGAAAAGGCGAGTAACGCACGCCAATCCTCCTGCTGAAAGGCGTAAAGTGCCGTAAGGATCGCGCTGACCACGCCGACGGCGCAGAGTGCGATACCAAAGTCTTGATAAAGCACAGCAGGCAGCCAGACCGTGAGGCCGCGGGCCAGACCAAAGAATGCAGCATTCAGAACGATCCCGGACATTACGGCACCAGTTGCCCCGGAAGCTGCGCCATACGCACCCGGAAACCATTCATAGAACGGAAGCAAGCCTAGCTTGGCGCCGAATCCAACCAGCAGGAGAAAGCCTGCAATGGCAGCGATATATAAAGGAAGATCGGATCCAGCTTTGGTGAAATCGGCGAAGTCGAGTGAACCGGCGGATGTTCCAAAAATCAGAACTGCCGCAAGCAGTGCAACGGCGCCAACTTCCAGCAGTCCGAGCATGAACAGGGTGCGTGTACCCACACCGTCTGCGAGCCTGTCGCCGAGAACCATTGCAGCGCCGCCTAAGCTCATGAGCTCCCACGCGATCAGGAATGCAGCGCCTTGCGTTAGGCCAAATACACCGAGCGCGCCAAGCAGACTCATGGACAGGCCAAAAACCCAGAACCGCGCACCACGGCCCGGGGAACCCAGTAATGCGGCGGCCATGGCCGGTGCCAACCCAAAGCCAAGCAGCCATAGAGCAGCAGGCGACAGGGCAAATCCGGTACTATCGTCGCCAATACGCAAAAATGGCAAAGTGGTCGCAGCACTGTTGTGAGGCAGTGCCAGGACTGCACCGATCATGCCCGCGATGCACCCCAATGCAGCAAGCCAGCGTCCAGTGGCCAATCTTTTCCCCAGCAGGGCAATTATGGCAGCTGCAAGCCACAGTACTGCCGCCATGGCCATCAGGTCATTGGTCATTCATCTGTCCCCGATGGAGGCGCTGTTGCATCCGCCCGAGAAACATCAGCAGCGCCTCGATTATCGCCGCCGGGTTCGGTGGGCACCCCGGCAAGTAAAGATCAACAGGGAATACGTCCTCGAGACCCGACAGGCATGGCCCGCCCGGCGCGATTCCTCCTGAAACTGCGCAGGTCCCGAAAGCCATCACCCAACGCGGTTCCGGCATTGCTTCCCAGGTTCGGCGCAGCGGCTCCACCATGGCCCGCGTAACTGGGCCGGTGACCAGCAGGAGGTCGGCAAAGCGAGGGGATGGCGTAAAGAAAATGCCAAGCCGGTGCAGGTTATAAAACGGATTGTTCAACGCCTGTAGTTCTGATTCACAACCGTTACATGATCCTGCGTCGACGTGGCGAACGTGCAAACTGCGACGGAAGCTGTGGCGCGACGGGGAGGGGCGGGCAACGGGCGTTACAGAAGTGTCGGTTCTAAGATCGTCACGTGCACGCACACCGAACGCCCAGTTGTTACTTTCAGTCAGCGCGTCGGTCGGGCATACTTCGACGCAGAGGTGACAGACGACGCAACGCCCATAATCGAGAGCCAGCCGTTCCTCTGCAAGAGCGATGGCTTGGGTTGGACAAACATCGATGCAAATGGAGCAGCCGGTGTCGCAGCGCTCCGGCTCAAGCCGCGGCATGCCAATCACGCCTTCCTGGCCATCCGGTCCCGGCTTCAATGGCCAACCCGTTGTCGCCGTTCCTTCGGCAAGGCCTATCAGCGTCCAGAGAGCCATCTGCAATCCCCCTTCATCGCGCGCATCCCGCGATGGTCAATCCGAAACTTGCCTCGTTGATCGCGTAATCCATCATGTTCGTGTTATGCACTGTGTAGGGAAAGACTCGCCAATTCGAAAATGATGGGGACTTGATCTTTACGCGGGCAAGTCTGCCGTCTTCCCCGAAGTGGATAGCGTAAATCAGCGTGCCTCTTGGCGATTCCGCCCAACCCAACGCCTCGCTGTTCGGTGAAGGCAGGCAGGGAATCCGGATTTTTCCTGTTGGTGTTAGAGTAATCGTACGCTGGATCATGAGAATAGAATTTCCGATTTCGGCGATCCGCACGCGAGCGCGGGCATCGGCATCACCCGTTTCATGAGTCGCCACGGAAAACGCGAGATCGGGATCGGCATAGGCGGCGTAGGCGTGGTCACGTCGCAGGTCACGGTCAAGGCCGGAAGCGCGGGCAACCGGGCCAGTGGCTCCCTGGTCGAAGGCGATCTCGCGTGGCAGCAGCCCCGTTGTGGCTAATCTGTCGAAATAGCTCTCAGAAGCGTCAAGCCGATTGATATACTTGCGGATCGGTTGCCGCAGTTCGTCGAGAGCGGCCGCAAGCCCGTCGATGCACAGGTCCCGCCGCATGCCGCCGGGCGCTATTACGCCGCGCAGGAACCTGCTCCCGGTTACTCGAGCGTTGATCTGTTTAACCCGTTCCGCCAGGAGTACTCCCTCGGCGTGGCCCACCTTCAGCGTTGTCGTGTCAGCAAGATGGCCGAGATAATGGAGATGATTATAGAGGCGTTCGAGTTCTGCCACGATGACGCGCTGGTAACGCGCACGATCCGGTACTGTTGCTCCGGCAGCGGCCTCGATTGCCTGGGAATAGGCGAGCGCATGCGCGGCGCTTCCGACACCGGAAATGCGTTCCGCCAGCACAAGCCCGATTTCAGGTGTCTGTCCCACAAAGCGGTCTTCCATCCCCCGATGTTTGAGAAAAAGGTGGGGTACATAATGAAGGATCGCTTCACCGATGTAGAAAAAACTGAACTCGGCCGATTCCACCACGCCAGCCCGAACTGGTCCGAAAGGCAATATTTGTACTGCGTCACCGGAGATGTCCGGAAGGCGCCGGAGGTCAGCCTCTTCGGCAGACCGCAGCGGAGCAATCAGCGAAAATGGTTCAGGTTGACCGCTGAAGACGATTCCGCGGTGATCGGCTGTTTCCCGTTCGTACCATCCTAGCAACGGCCAGATCGTCGCAAGACTCGGGATTGCCGTATCAGCCGGCACTACCCAGATGTCGAAGCCAATTCCGGCGCGGGAAGACACGTAGCGCACGTTCTGCGTGCCACCGGCTTCGGGTGCCGCGTACAACATAATCATTCGCCCACCTTGGGCTCGAAGCGTGCGAGCTGCCTCTTCAAGCTCAAAGCGATCAAAATGGCGCCGTGCGGCGACGTTCACGATGGCGCCCTCGGTGCCAGCGTCCTGAACGCTACGGCACCATTTGCCGCGTGTT
>DAIDMG010000026.1 GCA_027449105.1 Acidiphilium sp.
AAGGTAAGGAGCATAAGAGTTAGCACACCGAAGCTTGCGCAGTAGGCGGCAAAAGGGCTCAGTGCCCAACGATCGTGATTATGGAAATAGCGCAGAAGAATTGCAGTGGAGATGAATGCAACGGTTCCAGAAGTCAGGGCAGCAATCACTGCGAGGGCTAGCATGTGAGCTCCAGCGGCGCCGTGGGAGTATATAAGTCGCGGGACCTCCAGCAATGTTGCCCCCGCTATAACCGGGGTTGCCATTAGAAAGCTAAAGCGAGCAGATTCCTCATGATCAAGCCCTCGCGAAAGCCCGCCGACGATGGTTGCCCCAGAACGTGATAGCCCAGGCAAAAACGCAAGGCATTGGAAGAAGCCGATGATAAGAGCATCGACGTTGCTCATATCACTGACAGTCTTGGCCGAGGTACGCGTACGTAGGCGCTCTCCGGCAAGAAGCACAACGGCATTGGCGATCAAAAAGAGGGCTGCAATGGCTGGTGTCGCGAACAGATGCTGGATGAGCTTTTTCAGGAGAAAGCCGACGGCAACAGCCGGCAAAGTTGCAATGAGAAGGCGAATTAGTAAACGGCGCTGGTTGGTGTTCTCGAGCGGGCTGAAGCGGCCCAGCAGGCCAAGAAGGATATTAATCCACGCGCGCCAAAAGTAGATTAGCAGCGCGCTTGCGGTGCCGACATGAAGCATCACTACGAAGGGAAGGAACGACGGCGCCCGCTCATTTATGTGCCAGTGAAGGATGGCCGGAACGATGACCGCATGGCCAAGGCTGGAGACAGGGAAAAGTTCGGTGGCGCCTTGCATCACTGCAAAAAGCATCGCGGCTATTAAAGTCATTGCTGCTCCATGAAATCGAGACTAGGCTTCAGTGGCAAAATGCTGCCGGCATGGCAATTCGCAATTACGAAGAATTACATTTTTCCAGCCGCGTTTTTTTGGGAAGCAACAAATAATGTCGACTCTGCGTCCATGACGCGACCACCAATGCAGGGTGAACATGCGGCCGACGATTGGAAATTAGATAAATAGAGGAGGTCACGCGTGTCGTTTCGGTGATCGCAACAACGGTCACGCCGTCTCCAGACAGCTCACAAAAATACTACTGCACACTCGCAGATTGGCAGACCGCACTTTGCTTGGCTCGGGAAGCGTCTAAAAGGCACGAAGGGCACGAACAAAGGGATCAGCGGAGATGCTGACATTATACAAAATAGAACTCTATTCCGCCACACTTACTGCGCAGGTGAAAATTTTGGTTTTGTGCAATGCTTTTTGTCGATTTATAGGCCCGAGTTTTTCAGAGGGGCTTGACCTCGGCTTTGAAATAGATACGCTAATTTAGAGAAAATATTCATATCTAGTGTATCTGATGGGTTTTTCTGTCGGATCTCACGAAATCGGGAGCGAGAATTGTCATGTCGGTTCCTACTACTGCTGCCGAGGCCCGGCTTTCTCATCAGGCAATTGAGCGACTGCGCGGGCTACGTTCCGAAGGCAGTCACGAGGGCGTGTTCACTTCAGATTTTTCTGTCAACGAATTTCTTATGGTCCGGGAAGCTGGGTTTGAGCCCCTCGGTCTTGTTGTAGGATCCTGCATCTATCATGTGGGTGTGCAGTATACGTCCTGGAACCGGAATCAGGAAATGACGGTTCTATCTCAGGCGATGTACCATGCACGTGAACTTGCTATGACGAGAATGGCAGAAGAAGCTGGGGCTCTGCACGCGGACGGGATCGTTGGCGTGAGGCTCGAAGTCAAACGGATGGAATGGGATAAAGACATTCTCGAATTTATGGCGATCGGTACTGCAATCGCGCATTCTGCAGGCCATCCGATGTTCAAAGGACGGGGAGGAAAGCCCTTTACATCTGACCTGTCTGGTCAAGATTTGTGGTTGCTGCTGCAGTCGGGCTATCGCCCCCTAGAGATGGTAATGGGATCGTGCGTCTATCACATGGCTCACCAAGGTGTCATGAAGTCGCTTGGCAATATTGGTCGCAACACTGAGATCGAAGTCTTTACCCAGGCTCTGTATGATGCGCGTGAACTTGCGATGGAAAGAATGCAGCGTGAAGCTCACGAGGCTGGAGCGGAAGGTGTCGTGGGGGTGCAGCTGCACGAGGGTTCGCACAACTGGCAACCTCACGTGATTGAGTTCTTCGCGATCGGTACGGCCGTAACTCCGGTTGAGGATATATCGGTCCTCCCCGAAAAACTGGTCCCACAGATCGTTCTTCCCGTTAATGATTAACGGAATTCTGTCTTCAGGAGAAGATCATGAGCTTGATGTCCCGTTTTTCAAACCTTGTTGCCGCAAAAGCCAACAAGTTTCTGGACGCTGCTGACGACCCTGATGCTGACTTGGAACTCTCTTATGAAAAAATGCTAACAAATCTTCAGGAAACAAAACGTCATTTGGGCGATGTTGTTGCCGAGCAGATCACGCTGGAGCGCCAGATCGCCGAACATCAGGCAGCAATAGATCGCCATGATGCAGACGCGCGTACCGCAATGAAAGCGGGGCGTGAAGATCTTGCGCGTGCCGCCCTGGCCGACAAGGCCGCGGAGACACATAAGGTTGCCCCAATTCAGGCCGCCTGCGAACACGTTGCGCAACAGGCGGATAAGCTCAGAGAATATGAAAAGAAACTGGAGGAAAGAATTGAGCAGTTCCGGACAGAAAAGGAGACACTAAAGGCGGAGCATGATGCTGCCGATGCAGAGCTAAAAGCTAACCAGAACCTGGCCGGAATAGGTGGCGGTCTCGGTAACGTCGAGGAGACTCTCCAGCACGCTCGCGACAAGACGCATGCGCTCGCCAGTAAGGCTGAAGCCATGGAACGGATGATTGACGAAGGTACAATTGCCAATCCCTTGGACAATCGCAGCCGGAGCGAGCATGACATTGAGGGACTGCGTGATCAGTCGGATATCGAGGACGAACTGCGAAAATTGCGGGCGGAAGCATCAGAAGGGGCGCAACCTAAGCCGCCGTCTTCACGGCCATGACCAGTGGTGAGGCGATCGACAGCATGGATTTGCACGCGGCCTTTATGCGCCGCGCAGCCGCTGACCAAGGAGCCTTTGTTGAGGCGCTTGCCGCGCGTTTGGAGCAGGCACTGCCCGGCCTTGTACGAATCGAGCGAAAGCGGAATGGATTGTTTAGCAAAGCAGCTCATGTTCGTACGATTAGTATCGACGCTGGTGACACCCAATATGTATTGGAGCAAGATCAGGGTATGTTGCGCGCTATGTGTACGCACGTTGCCCAAGGCGTCATTCTTAAGCGGGAGACCCTCACCGTTCAGCAATTTCTGGAGGCATTAGGCAATACTCTTGGCAAACTTTCCGCGGATGCCGAGGGCGCACATCATGTGCTGCACGATTTTTTGATGTCATAGAGAAACCAACTCGTGTCCTTCAAGGATCTCTTTAAAGGCTTAGCTGGAATGGCTGCCGCTGGGGTTGCTAACGATCCAGCGGAAATTGCGCGGCAGAATGCGCGGAGTTACGAATGGCAAAACGCGTTGCAACGCAATGCGGTCCCGGGTTTCGTTTCGGAACGATTGCGTCACACCGCGGTAGGCCGATTACCGTGGATTTCTACTGCTTCGCCGGCTGATCTGCTGACGCTCCGTACTCACGGCATCAGGACACTCGGTATGGTTGCGGGTAACTGCTGGTTTCATTTCGGCTACTCGTGGACGGAAGGGCATCGGGACGGATGGCGTACGGCAATTGCACGTATGCAGCACGAGGCGGGATTGATGGGGGCGGACGCGGTGGTGGAAGTACGGTTGAACACGCGGCGGCTCGACGACGGCGGCCAGCGCGATTCAATGGACTATAGTGCAGTTGGAGTGGCTGTAACGGTCGCAGGATTTGAAAAAGTTCATGCACCTGTCATCGCGACTGTATCGCAACTTGAATTTGCCAGATTAATGGAAGTCGGGGTCCTGCCCGTTGGACTCGCAGTTGGCGCTTGCTATGAGTGGATGGCTGACCCCTACGGTTGGGCTGATGTGCAACAAGGGTATTTCAACCAGGAACTCGAGGTCCTCGCCGGGTTTCAGAGCCGCGTCCGCCGGTCAGCGTTGTCCGCAATGACGGACGATGCTCACCGCCAGCAAGGGAGTGGGGTGCTCGGCCGCGTCCAGTTTACTGAAATGTTCCGCGAACAAGGCGGCCAGGATGGGCCAACCCAATATTTGTGTCGCCATATTGCCTTTGGGACCGTGGTCCAACATCGCAGGCATGACCACGTAAGCGCAAAGCCGCGCGCCGTACTCCTGACAAGGATGAGCAAGTCAAAATCGCTTGAAGCTTCGGAATCGGTCATCTAGTGTCCCATTGGTTCAGATTTATCGATGTCCGTCATCCAAGGCGCGTCGGTCCGGTCATTGCGCAGGGCAGCCAGGAAGGTCTTGGGATTCGACCGGCTCTACCTCCAGCAAAGAGCTTGAATCGCCCAATCGCCCGATCCGGGAATGGCTCGATTCAACCCAAACCAATCAGGCTCTAAAATGACGCCAGCTAATTTGTGCAGAGCTCTTGAGGGTACATCAGTGCTTAATTAAAGCTCCAGAGCTCCCTGGCAATATGGCCAGTAGCGCCTGCCTACCTAGAGCGGCCCCAGAAACCTCGCGAAATCTCCTCCGGAACTCGTTTCATGGCGCCACAATGCCGTGTGGCGGGCTTGAGCAAACGCCAAAAATCCTTTGATCGTTGTGAGCCAACGCCGCACGAAGCTGCGGCTAACGTCAGAGGGCGATTCTCAGTCCACGAGGGCTTTTCGCGTGCTAGGACGCCGGTTAGGCATTGACCAGAGTTCTTCAACTATATGCCAACTCTCATGAGAGTGAGGCCCGAGATGAGAGCGCCTTGATTTAAATCAAAGCACACCTGCTTCTCGCATGTTGAGAGGAGAGTCTTGTCAGATCGGCACGAATCAAAAGAGAGGGAAGTTGATGGCGGAGAGAGAACTCCCAGTCATGCTCGCGAGCAACATTCTGGGCTTCTTCCCCATGGTGGCGTTAACGCCTGTCTTGGCTATCCTTATACGTCGGCTGGAGCGGATGTATCCGCAGTTGTTCGAAGCTCTTGCAGGCCACGAACCGTGTGTGATCGGCGTAGAACCAACGGATTTGGACTATCGTTTCATTATTCGGTTCGGCGGAAAACCCGCATCGCTTCTACCGGTACCGACGTTTGACGAGTCTCTGGATGCTCATGTGAGAGGTGATCTGGCAACCTTGCTAGGATTACTGGACGGTTGCCTCGATAGCGACTCCGTTTTCTTTTCTCGAGATCTTACTGTTACGGGAGATATGGGAGCTATTGTAAATCTTCGGAATATCATCGAGCGCGAGGCGTTGGATATTTTTGAAGTGGTTGCGAGGATGTTTGGACCCCTACGTAGACCCGCTCGAGTCGCTGCTCTCATACTAGAACGTCGATTGAGGAAAATACGACGGTACATAGTTGGTAAGCATGAGATCTTGCATGCCAGGCGGCAGGGGACGAATTCGCCGCCTGCTTATTATGACAAACTGACCGCCGAATTGCGGGCAACGAATGAGCGAGTGGCCAAGCTTGAAGTGCAGGCCCGACGTCGAAACCGAATTGCTGGAGTAACATGACGCGTTATCTGGAACTGGTATGCCCTGCAGGAAATCCTGCAGCGTTACGTGTTGCCGTTGATGCTGGTGCTGACAGCGTCTACTGTGGCTTTCGCGACTGTACCAATGCCCGTAACTATCCCGGGCTAAATTTCGATCGGCATGAACTGCGTGCTGGCATTACTTACGCGCACGCCCGCGGATGCCGCGTCTTTGTCGCGGTGAATACATTCCCACGTGCTGGCAAAATTGAGTCGTGGCATCGCGCAATTGATGACGCAGCGGCATGCGGTGCTGATGCAGTGATAGTTGCTGACCTTGGCCTGCTTGATTACGCCATGCGCCAGCATCCAAAACTACGCCGGCATCTCTCGGTGCAGGCAGCGGCAGCGAGTGCTCTTAGCATCCGCTTCTACATGGAAAAATTTGAGGTAAGCCGCGTCGTTTTACCGCGTGTGTTGGCTGTACACGAGGTATCAAATCTTATTGGACAAACAGGCGTTGAGGCCGAAGTTTTCGGGTTTGGCAGCCTTGGAACCATGGTCGAAGGGCGTTGCTTTCTGTCATCCTATATGACCGGCCGTTCGCCAAGTAGCGACGGTGTCTGTGCTCCCGCTGAATGTGTTTCGTATCGAGAAGAAGCTGGAGGTCTTCTTTCGTGTCTCGGCGAGGTTATGATCAACTGCTTCGGAAGTGACGAGCCCGCGGCCTATCCAACGCCATGTAAAGGCCGATTCCTAGTGCGAGGACATCCACGCTATATATTTGAAGAGCCTACAGGGCTCAATGTCATTCCCCTTCTGTCTGCTCTTAAGGCATCAGGCGTAACGGCACTGAAAATTGAAGGTCGTCAGCGGGGGCGTAACTATGTGGCAACTGTTGTGACAGCGTTTCGTGGCATTCTTGATGCTCTTGCGGAGGGCAGGGAACCGACGGGAACGCCGGATGTATTGCGAACCGTTGCGGAGGGGCAGCGTGAAACATTTGGCGCGTACGCGAAGGGGTGGCGATGAGTAAACTTACGTTGGGGCCGGTGCAGTTTCATTGGTCTGCTGCGCAACGCCGTGACTTCTATGCACGAATGGCTGACGAATCGCCAATCAGCTGTGCCTATCTCGGTGAGGTAGTGTGCAGCAAGCGCCTCCCATGGTTCGAGAATGACCTGACGCTCACAGCAGAACGTCTACAACGAGCGGGAAAGCAGGTCGTATTCTCGACGCCGGCGCTGATCGCGACCGACCGCGAAGTGTCCATGATTGCATCTATCTGTCAAGGCACAGAGCTAATCGAAGTCAATGATTTCGCCTGCATATCTCTGCTGGATGGAAAAGAATTTGTCTCCGGCCCCTTGGTAAATGTGTTTAATGAAGGCACGCTTGACGCGCTTATCGGGATGGGAGCGGTGCGCATTAACACACCGATCGAATTGTCTGCGTCGGCAATTGCCACTTTGGCTTCAAAAAGTAGCGTTGAAATAGAAGTATTCGCATTTGGGCGTCAGCCGCTTGCAATTTCGCAGAGATGTTACCATGCTCGTGCCAGTGATTTACATAAGGATAATTGTCAATTCGTATGCGGTGAAGATGTAGATGGCATGGTAGTTGCCCAGCTCAATGGACGCCCAATACTAACGATTAACGGCACGCAGACACTGTCATATGGGCATGTGACTCTGTTAAGAGAGCTTACGGAGCTCCAAGCTAGCGGCGTAACACATTTTCGTCTGTCTCCACACGCGCTTGATATGGTTGAAATTGCAACAGTATATCGTGCAGTGCTTGACGGTACTTTTGACGCCGAAGAAGGACTTGCCAAACTGCGCGAAAGCGCCGCGCCAATTCCCTTTATCAACGGCTATTTACATGGACGTGCGGGTATGGAGTGGTTAACGAATCCCGCAGCCTAGTGGAATTGTTTACTCAATAAGTACGGCAAAGGCATTAGCCTTCGAATATGGAGTATTTGGTATGGAATTCAACGATACTGTCGCCATAAAGTCCTACCGGCAGGAACCCGGAGGAGGAGAACATTTTATCGTTGTGGAGCCCCCTTATGGGCTCTCGATTGAGAGCCAAATTGCTTACGTTGAAAAACGCTATGATGAGGTGCAGCGAGAACTTGGCTTGCCTAATGGCAGTGCCATTTTTCGGCGGCTGTTCGTCAGTGATATTGTAAATCAGAGAGAACTTTTGCAGCGTAGCACGCTGTTTGCTGATAAAGACGGGTCGCCGGTGGCGATTTCTCTTGTCGAGCAGCAGCCACTATCACAAGCAAAACTCTCTCTGCTTGCTTATCATGTCAGTGACCCCGTAGGAGTCGCTAAGAGAAAACTGACACCCCGTCACATAGTCGTCGAAAAGAAAGGACTTTCGCACCTTTGGACAACAGGCATATGTGCGTTGGTAGACGAAAGACCCAGTCCCGTGTCCCAGCAAACGCGCGAACTGTTCCGTGATATTGTCGGGACACTTGATTGTCTTGGTGGAACTCTACTGGATAATTGCGTTCGCACCTGGATTTACGTTAAGGACGTGGATGTATTTTATAATGATATGGTAACAAGTAGGCGAGAATTATTTCTTCAGGAAGGATTATCGGCACAGACCCATTTTATTGCGAGTACGGGAATTGAAGGCGCTTGCGCGCACAGGTTCGATATGGTCTCAATGGATGCATATTCGATTCTAGGTCTCTTGCCTGAACAGATTTCCTATCTGAATGACTTTAATTATCTTTGTCCGGCCAATGACTATAACGTGACGTTTGAACGTGGCACGCGCATCAGCTATTCTGATCGCGCTCATCTGTTTCTTTCGGGAACAGCGAGCATTGATAACGTCGGTCAGGTGGTGCATGTGGGAGATGTCTTGCGCCAGTTTGATCGGGCAATTGAAAATATCGGGGCGCTTTTGCGGGCTGGTGTAGCTACGTTGGCTAACTTGATGTATGTCATTGTTTACCTGCGTGACCCTGCAGATTATTCTAAAATTCGTTTGGCGTTGGCGGAACGGCTGCCGGGTATACCCACGGTTGTAGTAAAGGGCCGGGTATGTCGGCCGGAGTGGCTGGTAGAAATAGAAGGCGTCGCAATTGCGGAGAATAGCAATGAGACGCTTCCGCGATTCTGAATCTTTTCCGTCGATTATGCTGGCCTTCTTTTGAAGAAATGACGAAAATCAAATTTTCGTATACGTAAATTCGATTTCGGATTCAATTCCGTGGGCTGGAAGAGCTGCCGCAAATGAGTCGGCGGCGGAGCTCATTTGCAATTCAGGCGTTTGCTCGTAGTCTAAGCGAGTATTGAATGGAGAGGAGTCTGATGCATGGTTTCGGTGGCAACTGATGGCCTTGGAGGAGCGCCGCTTCGGCTAAAGACCGGGCTGGCCGAGATGCTCAAAGGCGGCGTTATTATGGATGTAATATCCGCAGAGCAAGCGAGGATTGCCGAGGAAGCCGGAGCGGTGGCTGTCATGGCTCTAGAAAGAGTGCCTGCGCAGATACGCGCTGAGGGAGGCGTCGCACGAATGGCGTCACCAAAAAAAATCAAGGAAATTATGGCAGCTGTATCGATTCCAGTAATGGCAAAATGTCGAATTGGACATTTTGCCGAGGCGCAAGTGCTTGAGGTGCTTGGGGTGGATTTTATTGACGAATCAGAGGTCTTGACTCCGGCCGACGAGGTCAATCACGTGGACAAGCATGCATTTACGACGCCATTCGTTTGCGGTGCGAGAAATCTCGGCGAGGCATTACGAAGAATCGCGGAAGGTGCTGCGATGATAAGGACAAAGGGGGAGGCGGGAACTGGAGACGTCGTTCACGCTGTTCGGCATATTCGGCAAATAGTACGGGAAATTCGGGCCTTGACTGTCTTGCGCGACGATGAGTTGCAGGGTGCGGCCAAGGAGTTGGGAGCAGCGTACGAATTGGTTAGGCTGGTGGCGAAGAGTGGGCGGCTGCCCGTACCGAACTTCTCAGCAGGCGGAATCGCGACGCCGGCTGACGCGGCACTTGTTCGGCAACTTGGAGCTGAAGCCGTTTTTGTAGGGTCAGGGATATTTATGAGAGATTCACAGAATTTTGCTGAACCGGATGAGGCCAAGGCACGCGCAGAAGCCATCGTGCAAGCGACCACACATTACGACGATCCAAAAATTCTTGCCGAAACCAGCGAAGCCTGTCCAGGGGCGATACGTGGTCTCGCTGCTTCGAGCTTAGAGGAGGGGGCACTGCTTCAGACGCGAGGTTGGTAAAGCATGAAAAAAGCACGCCAACGGCGAGATCGTGTACAATCGGTGTCTTGGCACTGCAAGGTGACTATGCGGCGCATCAGGATGCTTTACGGGATAGCGGTAGCGAAGTTATATTGGTGCGCACTCCACAGGAGTTAAGAGATGTGAGCGGGCTAGTTATTCCCGGCGGGGAGTCAACGGCATTTTTAAAACTTCTCTCACGTGCGGACATGTTTGAGGCAATCAAGCGCTTTTGTGCTGTCAAGCCTGTATTTGGTACCTGTGCTGGGTGCATTCTTCTTGCAAAAAATGTACTGCCTGCTCGGCAGGAGAGTCTCGCCGTCTTGGATATCGACGTGCAGCGGAATGCATATGGGCGGCAGACTGACTCGCGTGTTGCTGTTGGTGAGTATGTCGGTTCTGAGATTCCGTTGGAAATGGTACTCATTCGGGCCCCGATGATTGTTAGGACAGGCCCAGATGTAGAAATCCTGGCTCGGTATTTGGGGGCGCCAACATTGGTGCGGCAACGCAACATACTGGCGGCCACTTTTCATCCGGAGTTGTCTACAGATCGCCGGATTCATCGTTTTTTTTATACGATGGCGTGTCAAGGCATACAACGGTCGGCGTCTTGATCTGCAGGAATGCGTTTTCGTAGAGTCTCTAGATAGGTACTTAACGAAAGGTAAAGTTGTAACTTTTTACTGTCACAAGTCTAGGCACGTGGCTCCAGCAAGGCGATGGTCTATGTCCCCTTCGTATTTGAGGATAGTGCGTGTTTCATGAAAATGCGAGCAGGTAATATCTTTTCATAAATGTGAGACACATAGGCGCGCGGTGCTGATTGCTTTTCTAGACGCACGACGGTTTTACGCCTCGATGGAAAGGTTAAAATTGGAAACGGAATATTTGAACTGACAATAATTAACGGAAAAGGGAGCAGATTTCATGCGACCTTAAGTCGTGGATTCCTACCGTTAGGTAGGACTGGTACGGGCTCGCCCGGGGGGCAGGGCACTGTTATACCGTTAGCCGCGCTTACGGAGAGCTGATAGTGGCAGATGGGGGCGCTGGGTTGTTTGGTTTTCTCGATAGATGGCGGCATGCAGGGTTCGGAAAAAGCTAAAACGCCGGCATCGTGATCCGGCCAATGAAGCGCTTGAACGGCAGTGCCACGCTGCGGAGCGGCGCGGGATGTGTCTGTTGACGAACCTACTGGAGTGGAGATCCCAAGAAAGATCAAAAATCCCGCTTTTTGGCCAATAAAACGCGGTGGTGTTCTGGGTCGAACAGAAATGTTGGGTGTTTCTGAGCCGAGAATAAGAGACGATCGGATTAGACTTGCCATCTAACGGAACACCAGAGACCTCGATAAAATAAAATTAACGCCAAAACCAACCGCTGCACCAGCGGCGACAGCAAGAATAGGCTGTTGGCGTGCTGTGGCCTCTGTCGCAATAAGGAACACGTACATGCCACGGTTGAGACTGAATCCGACGAGATTCACCGCTAAAAAGCGGGTCCACTGGACATGCGGTGGGGCATGACGGCGATAGCGGAATGTCCATGCGCGATTAAGGGCCCAATTGACAGTGGCTGCGGCAAGATAGCCAGCTATGCCAGCGGCGTAGAGACCGATCGAAGCTCGCATCATGTAGACGAACGCTGTATCGACGCAGAATCCGCCGACGCCGACGGAGCCGAAGCGCAGAAATTCTATTAGGGCGCTACGGTCATGCGTGTAAGCGGCGGAAAGTAAAGACCTGAGGTTCGGCATTGAGGTTCAACATACCATTCGCGGACACGATCGACCAGTGTCTGCCAGTTTTGGCGATTAAGAGGATGCGCGGGGAATCAACAGGATTCCTGTTTCATAGGCGGGATTATTTACCGAGGAAAGGCTTCTAGGCTTTCCGCATGGAGTTGGTTACTAGGGCGCGAGCATATGGAAATATCTAGGATGGCGCGACGAACAAACCCAAAAGGAAAAGACCAAATACTGAGTTTGAGCATGGACGATGTCGTTCGAATTAATGGAGGAGCGCTCCATGGCGCGGCGAGCTACATTGGTGCAAAAAGCATTCAGCATAGTGCTTTGACCCCGAAAGTCATGAGAGGCTCTGCGAGAGTCCGTTGCGGTTATGGTGCCGGAAATCTAGACGAAACAAGCAACCAAGATCAAACGACAGCGCTGCTGGTGCGGTATGGCACGTGATCGGAGGGAGTTTGGTAAACGTCAGCCGCTGCGATCGGTGTTTTAGCCAAACGATGACATCAGGCGCGTCTCGCGATACGGTAATTTTCGGTCGGGGATAAGTTACTCGTTTATCTCGCTATTGTCGGAGCTACTCCTTATCTAATTTCGATGTGCTGCGAGTTCTAATTGTCCTCCTACGCCAGGAAGAGTTGTAGACGAGAAATCTGAGTGCAGGGGAGAGGATCATAATGTTTGGCTGCGAACGCCACCTAATTTGACGTGTTACGAATGGTATGAGACCCATTGGTTAACCGTAACAGGCACATTCCGTTACGGAATCGTTATGATGGGTATAGTGGAGGTCTGACGGCCAATTAAATATTTAATGTGACATGTGGTAGTTCTGGGTGATTTCATAGAGAGCTATGGCTGCTGCAGCAGAAACGTTTAAGCTTTCCATACCTCCCGGCATTGGAAGAAAAACCAACTCATCGCATGTTTCGCGCGTCAGGCGGCGCATGCCTTCCCCCTCTGCCCCAAGGACCAGCGCTACGCGCCTGCCGCCAAGCGTCGATCCATTCAGCCGAGTTTTTCCCCCTGCATCGAGGCCGAGTATCCAGAGTCCTGATGCTTTAAGCGCGATTAGCGCTCGCGCAATGTTGGTCGTTCTAATGAGTAGAATTTTTTCCAGTGCACCTGATGCGGCTTTGGCAAGGGCACCAGTTTCGTGAGGTGCGTTGCGATCCTGCGTAATCACCAACGCCGCACCAAAGGCTTGGGCAGAGCGAAGGATGGCTCCGACGTTGCGTGGGTCGGTTATCTGATCGAGTACAAGAACTGGGCCTGGACGCTTGAGCGCATCGGCGAGAGTTGCTCCCGGCAAAGGGTCGGTTTGTAACGCTATACCTTGATGGACGATGCCGCGACCGAGTATGTGATCGAGACGATCGCGGTCGATTCGCTCCCCAGGAATTGCCCAAGGCTTCGGGAGCCGCGTGGTTAAGACAGCTTCGGCTTCTTCGGTAAGTACGAGGCGGCGCAGCCGTCGTGCGGGATTGGCTAAGGCGGCTTCGACTGCATGAATTCCGTACAGCCAAAACGACCCGTCATAACGGGGGCGGGTATTGCTGTCATTGCGCTTCGACGGGTCGGAACGGATGGAATGTGGTGCTGGCGAGCGCTCTCCTTCACCACGTTTCTGGTGAGGAGAGGGAGCGGCGTGCTTGTGGCTCCGAGACTTCGCATTGCGATGCCTTCGGCGAGGGTCAACAGGTTCCATGGTCGTTGTCTATCGCGAGGCTGCGCCCGTTGACAATGCCCGCTCGATCGCAGAATACGAACGGCGGAGGGGTGCCCGAGCGGCTAAAGGGGACGGACTGTAAATCCGTTGGCGCACGCCTACGTTGGTTCGAATCCAACCCCCTCCACCAAGGCCAGACCGCTTTTGGAAGCCCTGCGGCCTTTTACGCGAAAATGACCGCCATTGGGGTGTCGATAATACTCGGTAGACGTGCTCATGTTTTGGTTCCGGTCCGGTTCCCCTTCTATGTTCGGTTCATGGTATGGCCGACCTCTATTGAAGCACGACAAACTCTCAGGAAACACTGCAGCTCTAGGCGCGTCGTCTTGGGTCGGATCACCCTGGAAACGGACGCCAACCAGTAGCTGCGCGTCCTACGCTCGCTTCCACCTAATTAAGCATTGGTACAGTGGGAGGTAGCTTTCCAGAGTGCGCCGGTGTCGCGTTTTTCGACGCCAAGATTACATATTGTGTTATGGAGCCTGGCTTTAGCGCCACTTCTTCATCCGGCATTTTGGCCTTTGGGCACATGCATCCCATGCTCCTAAGGAGATGAGACGTTGATCCTGCGACAACGGCAACAACACACCGCCTTTGTAGGGTCGCGTCGTGCTCCTTCGAGATTTTGACGATCTCCTCTTCGTTGAGTCTCCTCTGATTGTCCCGTCTTGCTCCGTTCGTCGGGCAATCGGTGCCGTTCCGGGGGAAGATCGCATAAGGGAAATATTGGCCCAAGCGGTACCGAACGCGATGACATAGCGTTAATTTGTTATGCTGTTTTCGGCGATCTCGCTCCGTAATCCAAGGAGAGCCAGCTCCTCACGCGTAGTTTCGTAATTCGTATGAAGAATGCTGCGAATTCCTAGCCCTTCGGCAATCTGAACAAATATCGGTGTGTTTTCTATGTAGATGACCTGCGTAGCTGGTACCTGGGCAACATTTAGGGCAAGCCGTAGGATGTCTGCGTCGGGTTTGCGAATATGGACAAAGCAGGAGGAGATAAAGAAGTCCACGAGCCGGGTCAGCTTGAATTTTTGAATCCGGTGTGCGTTTAGCTCATAACCTTCGTTGTTGACGGCAACCACCTTTAAACTGTGTTTGAGTTTCAGCCGAGTAATCAGTTCAATCATTTCTGGGTAGGGCGTTGATTGCGCAAACATAAGATCTTGAAACTGTGAGGGAGTAAAAGGTCGCTTTTGATAGAAGATTACCCGGAGCAAATATTCGTCCAAGGTTAACTTTCCTTCCTCATATGTATTAAAAGTAAGGTGATGACGTTCTTCCATTTCCGCTAAATCTAGTCCGAGTTGCATGGCAACCCGTTTTCGGGCTTGATGATCCCAGCCATTGGAGAGCAGAACCCCCCCGATGTCCAAAAATAGACAGTCGATCGCCTTAGCTGTCATCATTGCACAGTTCTTCCATGAGTCACATCGTTACTACCTTGGAATGCGCGTACTTGCCGATACCGGCGCAGCATCATATCGCCAAACGGCGAAACGCGGTGCAGCGATACCTGCTGCGTGGCAGGTCTGGCAACCGACGCGAGAGTTAATGGTCGTATGGGAGGCCGCCCGCCGTTGCCAAGCGACCTTCATTAGCTCCAAGATGCGCATCCATGATCTCATTTTCCGCCCTCGGCTCATTGACCATTGTGTCACAAAACGCTCGGTCGGACGCTGTACAGCCTCGCAGACCGCTTCCGCATCCGTCGCATCGTTCTTTTGGCGCTTGACAAAAAGGTTTCACTTAGTCCGATGCAATGATCCATGCATCAGGTCTCAGTTTAGCGATCTTATGGGCCCAGTAGTGGCCGCTGGCGCAAGCCTGGATGGCGACCCTGCAAAAGCCGGCTTCGCCCCGCGAGAAATCCGAGAGCCTGACTGCTGTGCAGCTTCTTGCGAAGGATTACAGCTCCTGATGCCGTTGCGCCGTGCCCCTGGAACACGTTTTTCGCCAGATCGAACCCGATCATGTTAACTTCTGCCATGGAACTCTCCTTTCAGCTGATGCGTAACGATACCACTTAGGCACGGCGATGCCGTAGGAGGGATTCCACCTCACCAATCTCGGCAGCCACAAAAATCCGGCGGTGCGCAAGGCCATTGGTGAGGTTGGTGCCAAGCGGCTGTTCCTGCCGCCCTGCAGCTCAGACTTGAACCCCATCGAGCAAGTTTTTGGCAAAGTCAAAACACTGCTCTGCAATGCCTCGACACAAATCAAGATCGCGCGGCCATGTTCAAATATTTTTTCGCAGCCGACGAGAGGGCACTGTCCTTGACACGGTGAGCAGCGCACGGGTGGGTTTCCTGAGATGAGCCCCCATCACGATCACGCACGTGCAACGACGTCACCCGTGGCAAACGCAGATTCAATCGATGATTTGAACGAGAAGCGCGATTCAGCGTGTCAGTTTAGCCGCCCGAGCAATAGTACTCTTAGTTGGATCTTTCATGGTCATTATGTCCATCGATCGTTTTCGCCACACGGTTCTTAATCGCCGTCCTCACCAGCGAAGGCAGATTCGACGATGGCCTGTGCTTCTGACAGCACGCGGTGCAGATGAGCCGTTCCCGAGAAGCTCTCGGCGTAGATCTTGTAGATGTCCTCGGTGCCTGATGGCCGTGCTGCAAACCATCCGCTCTTGGCTATTACCTTTAGACCGCCGATGGGTGCGTGGTTGCCGGGGGCTTCGGTAAGGATGCTTTCGATTCGTTCCCCAGCCAGTTCTGCGGAGTGAACTTGCTGAGGAGACAAACATCCTAGCTTTCGCTTTTGCTCCAGCGTCGCTGGTGCATTAATGCGATCATAAACAGGGTTACCAAATTCGCGCGCAAGGCTATCGTAAACCTCTCCAGGGTCTCGGTCCAAGCGAGCGGTGAGCTCTGCCGATAGAAGTGCAAGTACAATCCCGTCCTTATCCGTTGTCCACACCGAACCGTCGAAGCGGAGGAATGTTGCGCCAGCACTCTCTTCACCAGCGAAGCTAAGGGAGCCATCGAGCAGGCCGGGGGCGAACCACTTGAAACCGACCGGCACTTCGTAGGTTGTCCGACCAACCTTCGCGGCAACGTGATCGATCATCTGACTACTGACGACCGTTTTGCCTACCGCGGTCGACTTGGCCCACTTTGGCCGGTGCTGAAAGAGATAGAAGATAGCAGCTGTGAGGTAATGGTTGGGCGGCAGCAGACCAGCGGCCTTGGTGACAATGCCATGCCGGTCGTGGTCAGTATCGCATGCGAACGCAACATCGAAGCGTTCCTTTAGACTGATTAGACTCCGCATCGCGTACGGTGAGGAAGGGTCCATCCGAATTCGCCCATCCCAGTCAGCAGTCATAAACCGAAACGTTGGGTCAACGACATTATTTACAGACGTGAGATTCAGTCGGTAGTGGTCAGCAATCAGTCCCCAATAATGAACCCCTGCGCCACCGAGAGGGTCAACTCCCATAGCGACGTTCGCACCACGAATGGCATCCATATCGAGGACCTTGCCGAGATCTTTTACGTAAGCGTTAAGAAAATCGTAGTGGTGCGTGGTTGCGGCGCGGATGGCTCTTTCGAATGAGATTCGCTTCACCCCTTTTAGGTTGGTTTGTATAAATTCATTGGCCCTTTTGCCGACCCAGTTGGTCGTATCAGTCTCCGCAGGTCCACCGTTTGTGGGGTCGTATTTGAAGCCTCCGTCTTCTGGTGGGTTGTGCGAAGGTGTAATGACAATTCCGTCTGCGAGGCTGGTTTTGCGGCCGCGATTGTACGTAAGTATCGCGTGGGAAATTGCGGGAGTAGGAGTGTATTCGCCTTGCTTTGAAAGCATGACGTCCACGCGGTTCGCCGCCAGCACTTCTAGCGCGCTTGTATAGGCTGGCATGGATAAGGGGTGTGTATCGATGCCCAGAAACAAAGGGCCACCAATACCTTGGTGCGTACGATAGTCGCAAATAGCCTGAGTGATGGCCAGAACATGCCACTCGTTAAACGTGCTTCGGAAAGCAGAACCGCGATGTCCCGAAGTACCAAAAGCTACCCGATGCTCCACAATGGAGAAATCAGGTACATTAGTATAGTAGGCAGTGATGAGTTTTGGTATGTCAACCAGCATTGCTGGCGTTGGCTGTTTCCCGGCTAGGCAGCTTATTTCCGGGATCGCAGAAGTTTTGTTAGTCATTTCAAACCAACGTTTTTAAAACAGATGACTTTTCGATAATCCGCATCTTCCGATAACTTCCTTGGATATCCGTAAATGTCACTAGAAGGGATCAACGGCCAGAAACCAAGAGTTGAAGTCTATCTTTACCAAGGGTTAGCCGAAAAGTCTATCCCCTATATACACTGCACCACTTGTGCGATTTATAGGCATCAATCCGTCCATTCAACCGATTATCGGCGAGGTATCTTAATTAATTTACGCTATCTCTAAAAGCATTCTAATCACGTAAATCGCAAGTTAATCCATTGCGCCTAATTCGAGTGAGATTGAGACATAATTGTAATGCAAACGAGCTTTCTCTGTTTTTATACCATTTTTTGGTTTGCGAACGTTAAATTAGAGATCAAAATAAACGTGTTCACATCAGTACATGGTTCGGTAAGAAAATGGTGTCATGTTTTGCACGGCCATTTAGCTAAGTTATCCGTTTATCCTGGTTCCGGTCCGGCGAATGGTCCGGGTAGAGACTTCTGTTGTTACTGTGGGTTGGGTGGAGTAAATATTGTCCCGAGAGGCCCTAGTAGGGTCAAGACGCTCCATCGTGACAGGTGATGCAAATGATAAAAGCTACAATATGCAGTGTGCTTCCATAAAAAGCGGCGGGATGTACGTCGCTGCATCCAATTTCTAACCGCGAACGCCAGAGCAAATTTGCTGGAGGTCCCCAATCGCGTTCGAGCCACCGGAAATATCCGGATTAAGGTAGAATCGCGCAGGAACATATGATCAGCGAGCGCTACGACGACGTAACGACCGTTGCTCCAACAAGAAGATAATGGGTTGCGTGAACTGCTCGATCAATCTGGTTAATAGCCCATGTTCAACGGTGATCTTTCGGTCGGAATGCTATCGCCATATCAATCGGATGAGCGGCGGTAATGTGATACTCTGTCCTATTGCAATATGCGTCGACGAAATCGTGATCTTTGAGTTAAGCGTGCGCCTTAAGTGGCGGGGTTCGCGGATCACCCAGTTCACGCCGGTGAGAACCACCACCACCAATGCAAAAAAATACCTAATATATCGTATCGTTGTTTCCAGACCTGCGCTTCTCCGTTGGAGACGAGCTTATGAGATCTCGGTCAGGAGTTGTTGATCGGTTCACAAGGGCTTGCTTTTAAGAGATGGGCGCCTCCAAAAACCCCTCGCCAAACTGGTGGTGAAATGATTCAATGGTCTGGCGGGAGGAACGCCTGTGTCAGGCTGGATTGTTTGGGCTGTCGGATCATTTGAAACGGTTATCGGCGGATGGGGATCCGCTTGAGGAACTGGGGCGGATCGTCGATTTCGAGAGTTTTCGGCCGACGCTGGTTGCGGCTCTGGCCTATGGCGACGGGACGAAGGGCGGTCGTCCGCCGTATGATCCTGTGGGCGACGATGCTCAAGGTGCTGATCCTGGCGGTGCAGAACAATGTGAGCGATGGGCGGATGGAGAATCTGATCCGGGATCGGCTGAGTTGGCTGCGCTTCCTGGGTTTTGACCTTGGCGCACCGACGCCGGATGCCAACACGATCCGGCTGTTCCGCGAGAAGCTGACCGAGGCCAACGCGCTGGAGGCGCTGTTCGTCGACTTCGACCGTCAATTGCGCGAGCGCGGCTATCTCGCGATGGGTTGGCCAGATCGTCGACGCGACACTGGTGGCGGCGCCCAAACAGCGCAACGCCCAGGCTGAGAAGGATGCCATCAAGGGGCGGGTCAGAAGGCCGGCGAGATCTGGCCCGAGGAGCCCGCCAAGGCAGCGCAGAAGGATACGGAGGCCCGCTGGACGCTGAAGTTCGTGAAGGGCAAGCCGGGCATCGACATTGCGATCCCGAGCTTTGGCTACAAGAGCAGCATCTCGATCTGCCGGACGTTCGGCTTCATCCGCAACGGCAAGACCACCGATGCAGCCCGCTTCGACGGGCGGATGCTCCGGGATGTGGTGATGCGCGATAACACCGCCTCCGACGTCTGGGCGGAGGGAACCAAGGTTCCGTTGGCGTCAGCCAATGGAAAGTTCCCGGAGGGCGATACGGCGTACCGCTCACAGTCAAATGAGAAATGGCTGTGTTCGATGGGCCGGGTGAGCTGCATCCATCACAAGAAGCCGCAGGGCAGATCAATGCCGGAGCATATCCGTCAGGGCAACGCAGCCAAGTCGAAGGCGCGCGCCCGCGTCGAGCACGTGTTCGCCCATCAGAAGGACAAGAAGGGGCTGTTCATCCGTACCATCGGCATCAAGCGTGCCGAGGCCAGGATCACCCTCGCCAATCTGACCTACAATATGAACCGCCTGATCTTCCATGAACGACGCGCCACCACAGGATAGCTGCGCCCAGAATTCCCGAAACACCCAGGAATGGGCAGGCACATAAGAGGACGCAATCGAGCCATCAAAGCCCGCCATTTTAGACCCAATCCAATCCTCTCGCCCCAAAACCCTCACAACACGCAGTTAATGGAGGTGCCCAGATTTGGAGCAAAGAGTTGGCAATTCGACGCAGCCTTGGAATAGGCAAAGCGGATGCAGGTATGACCGTACAGGCATAGGAGTGTTTTTTCATGAGGTAATTTTCTTTGGGAGGTTATAGACTGGCAATGAACTTCTGAGGCACGAGGAAGCCAGGATGGATTGCGTGGCTTCGGCCAGCTTGGTTTTGATGAATTTCAACTTGCGTGGCTGCTATGGCGACTGCCATGCGTTACTGGTGTCTTTGTGCCTTGTTTTCTGGAAATCAAGGCAAAGATCTTTTTCTCGTTGGCAGCGGCAGACGCTTCCGCTCTTGCGGAGAGTTGTTGTCTGTTCGTTGGGTTCGAAATAAAAGTGGAGACGCAAGGTTTGGCAGCGACAGTCGAGGCCGTTTTCACAATGTTGCTGCATGACGCGTGTGTGACATTAGAAGGGACTCTGATATACTTAGATGTTGATATCCAGAAGATATCAGTTCGCCTGTCTTTGGGCGTTGTCGTTAGAATGGCTTTAACGATATTGTGGAGATGGGTCAGCGGCATCGACGTGCGTCCAATACTTGTGCAGAAGAGCAATCTTGTTAAAAACGGTAGCAAGGTCTGCCATTTCCTGGTCAAGCCTATGCGACATGGCGAGTGAGCTGTGCGATGGTTCGCCCGAGATAAGTCGCGCTCCTGCCGAAACTCGTAACCAACCGATAATCTTGCCATGTTGGTTGGGTAACGCAACCGGCTGGCCGATATGGCATATCTTTGCGGCGAGTTGCTTTTCGTCGGCCGCTCCGAATAATGTCGAGCAATCGGCATTCAGCCAACGATACAGTTTGCGCGTTGCACCGAGATCAAGAAATGTTTGTGGAACCGCAGGGGACCGCACAGCGAAGGCGAACATAGTGCGCAATGTGTCCCAACCTTCACCTTCGCGGGCAGGCCCGGGTACATCATGGAGCATGAATATGGAATGTACTCGGATGGCTTGCTCCACCACCATAGTGAAGCGGGTGATGACCGCACGCTTTTGTATTTCTGTCGTGCTTGCAAACGCGTGGTATTCTGCCAAGGCTGCATGCCAACGGAGCAGTAGGCCGTAATTGGCGCTAGACGGCAAAGAGCGAGCAACGACTGCATTCGAAGGCCACTCAGCGCGCCCGAAATAGGCCTCCAATCCGGCCGGTAGCCGGCCTGACAATAACCGTTTCGAAACCGACGGAGAAATCAATGCTGCCCCGGAAAACGGAGGGCCTGTTAGAAATTTTGATCCAGTAATTTGTACCGTTGAGTCCAACTCGAGGTATGCCTTGATTCGGTCGGGGGCGAGGCGTAGCTGGCAGGCATCGACTACGATATCGAGCGACAAACCAAACCGTTTCCGCAAATCGCGCAGCAGCTGTAGCGATGGCGCCAAAAGGCCAGTTTTTGATAGGTCTAGCGCATGAAAAATGATTCGTCGGCCAGCTCGAGCTGCTTCCGTAGCCGCTGCAAAAATATCTGCGTGGATGTCTTCTTGTGCCCGAATGGTCCCTGTAGTGGTCCGCAGCGGGATCGAGATAAGAATCGTGTCATCCCTAAATCCTTCTATCGGATTGGCACGGGCCACATCGCACCCGTTTGCGGTATCAATCGCGAAATGTCGACCACTCGCAGCCATTGGAACGCCACTACCGGTCTCCTCCGGCGCAAGGAGTATGGTGGTGATCGGAATCGCCGCGTCCGGAAGGTGGCCAAGCGCCAAAGCCAGAAGTTCGCTGTCGGTTCCAGATGCAGCCAGAACTACTGCACCACCACTTGGGACTGCAAAAGCTTCCCCGATTGCATTGCGGACGAAACCTGCTTCGATGTGAATCGGCGTGTAATCGCCCGCGAGGAGCGCCGCCCCCGTTACTCGCAGACGCGCTTTGTCAGATGCCTCATACCCACGCCCGGATATGGATGACGCTGTTGAGGACGCAAAAGTGATGGCCCACGGGCGGGGCCGGTGACTGCA
The DNA here is from genome assembly GCA_027449105.1 of Acidiphilium sp. Lineage (GTDB taxonomy): Bacteria > Pseudomonadota > Alphaproteobacteria > Acetobacterales > Acetobacteraceae > Acidiphilium. The sequence continues at coordinate 22,000 of DAIDMG010000026.1, forward strand.
TCCGTATCCGTTTAGATCCGTCTGCGGGTCGCGCCAAAGGCGGATGTCGCCACCAGTCTCCATGATTGTTTCGGACGTGCCAAGAATCGACCAGAGAGTAATGATACGGGCTGCTACATCGGGTGGCAGTGTCAAGGGCGCTTCAAAGCAGTTCGGTGCTAATGTGGCCCAGGCCAATTCCAGCACGTTGGAGCTTGGTGGAACATCACTTGCCATTGCGGTGAGCCATCCCCGCTGCTCACTTACGTCGAGATGCTCAGCCAACATAAACTGTGCAGTTGCTCGCGCTGCAGCTAATCCCGCCAAGGGTGCTGATACACCAGAATCGATTAATTCAGCCCACTCGCCAACCAATCGCGCTGCAATTAGACGCTCGTCCCTGTCGAGTTTTTCATTAATTACAATCTTGCAAGGCGGCTCGATAAAAAAGAGGCCGGCGCACGCGCCAAAAGTCCATGACCGTTGGCGGAGCGGCCAGAACGCGACGTCATGTGCGATTCGGGCATGAATCTGGGCGCTCATGCCGTAATGCGAAAAACGACTCGATGTACCAAGGGGGGCAGGTTGATCTTTCATAGATAGTCTATAGCCGATTTATGCGAGCGGTAGAAAGTTAGCGGATTCGACCCAACGGGCCGAATCCTTTCGTCGAGCGCGGGAGGGGGAACAAGAACTGCGTAAACTGGCCATTTTGGTACGAAAAATCCTCCGTTGCTAGATGGACCTCTGTACGTCGAAATGTGCCACGGCACACGAGGGATCCGAAAACGGATAGCCGACAGATGACAGGACGGTTAAGATTGGCACTGCGGTATGTTTCTAACTTGGGTTGAGGATTCCCAGGCCCATGTTTCTGGGCATCAATGATCCCAAACTTGGTCGCACAGCAGCAACCAGAAAAAATGAAGTCAGGATTGGTTAAAATGCACGTTCTCTTCAATAATATTTGGCCGCTCGCCCGCATCAAACTCCAGGGATGAACTTTCGCATTTTTTCGCTAGCATCCGCGGAGGGCTTGGGTTATT
>DAIDMG010000027.1 GCA_027449105.1 Acidiphilium sp.
TCAGGTGCCGAAGGTAATCAAGCTTCCCAGTTTCTCCGCCGTGCCAAGGCTGTTGTTGTATGCCCACGCATTTTTAAGGCTGGCTTTTTTATTGGCGGTGAGGGGGGGGATTGTGTCCTCGCTTCTCGTGCCGCGAATGGATCATGGTCTGACCCGGCATTCTACTCCATGGGGGGGGGAAGTTTCGGGCTTCAAATTGGCGCACAGGATGCAGAGGTTCTCGTGATGCTCATGAATGAGACGGCACTTAATGCTTTCCTTAATAGCCAATTTAAGTTCGGTGCCAACGCCGGGTTGTCGGTCGCGACATTGGGGGCGGGGATCGGAGGTGCTACTGGGACTGCGTTGGGAGCGGACATCATTACGTTCAGCAAATCCCGCGGACTTTATGGGGGAGTATCACTTTCAGGTTCGGTATTCTCGAATAATGCGGCCATGGACCAGCAATATTATGGTCAACAAGTTGACCCGCGACAGATCGTCGTGAACATGGCGGCAAGTAATCCAGGCGCCAACCCTCTACGGGCAATGTTGTCGCGTTACGGGGGATAATCCCCTTTCCTGAGAGCGGTGTAGCCGATATCATGATAGAGATGCACGCAAATGCCTGATGCCGACCCACCACCTTTTTGGCAGGCCAAACGCCTTGACCAGATGAGTGAGGCCGAATGGGAATCATTGTGTGATGGGTGTGGCCGGTGCTGTTTGCACAAATTGCGGGATGAAGAAACCGGTGCGTTGGCGTTTACGAACGTTGCGTGCAGGTTGCTCGATCTCAGAACGTGCCGATGCCATGATTATAGGAATCGACGAGCGCGGGTCGCCGACTGTGTTACACTCCGTGCCGATACGCTCGTTGGGGTCGACTGGCTGCCGCCTTCCTGCGCCTATCGGCGACTGGCGGAGGGCCGTGACTTGCCGTCGTGGCACCCGCTGATTACGGGCGACGCTTCCACGGTTTTCGCGGCGGGGGCAGCTGTGGTATCCCGGGTTATAAGTGAGGACTATGCAGGCGATCTGGAACATCACCTGGTCGAATGGCCGGGCCTCGATGTACCATCAAGACCGCGGCGGAGCGGTTCATGATGGTGGCGGAACGTTCTGACCTGGAGCATATCATCGTCGGGGGACGGAAGGCTGCTTTGCGCTGGCGGCGGAACGCGCGCGCACGACGGGTTGCGCTCCGGATTAACCCATCTGACGGTCAAATCGTAATTACCTTACCGCCGCGCGCCTCCCGCCGCTCCGGTATGGCATTGCTGCGGGCACATGAAGGATGGGTCGCGGCCAAGCTTGAGGCGCTTCCCTCGCAACATCGATTTGTGGCGGGCGGCACCGTGCCGATTTCGGGCATCCCGCATCGAATTGTCCATGACGTTTCGTTTCGCGGGAGCCCCTTGATTGCGGCGGGAACGATAATCGTGGGGGGGGAGCCGGTATTTCTTCCACGGCGGGTGCGCGATGCGCTTGTGGCAATAGCTAAAAAGCGATTCTTTCGCCAAGCCCTTGCAAAGGCTGAGGCAATTGGAAGGCGGCCGACACGCATCCGGATCAAAGACACGGTTTCGCGTTGGGGCAGCTGTACGCCGGATGGCTCGCTCATGTTCTGCTGGCGCTTGGTAATGGCCCCAGATTTTGTTCAGGATTATGTAATCAGCCATGAAGTTGCTCATTTACGGGAGATGAATCACGGCGATGCCTTTTGGGCTTTGACCGAACGTTTGACCCCCCATCGGAACGCCGCCACAGATTGGCTTGCACAACACGGCCAATCCTTGTTGCGGATCGGGTGATCCGATGCATTCTTCCCGACAGGAGTTAGGAGTACAGTCTGATGAAAGCGGTCGCCTTCACCCACGCTCGTCCGGTTGTCGCCGATGACGCGCTGATTGATATCGATGTTACAGATCCAAGCCCGCGTCGACGCGATGTTCTTGTGGCTGTGCGGGCCGTGTCGGTCAATCCTGTGGATACGAAGGTGAGGCGACAGAACGAGCCGTTGGGTGAGCCACGGATACTCGGGTTTGATGCGGCGGGCGTGGTACGGGCGGTAGGCACTGAGGTGACGCAGTTCGGTATCGGCGATGAGGTCTACTACGCGGGGGCGATCGACCGCCCGGGCAGTAATGCTGAATTTCAGTGTGTCGATGAAAGAATCGTTGCGCGAAAACCGCATCGGCTGAACTTCGCGGAAGCCGCCGCATTGCCGCTTACCACGTTGACCGCTTGGGAGATGCTTTTCGATCGGTTCCGACTGATCCGGGACCGCACTCATCGTGATACGATCCTGATTGTCGGTGGCGCTGGGGGGGTCGGTTCTATGGCGATTCAATTGGTCGCGCGCCTGACCGGGCTGACGGTCGTGGCGACAGCGTCACGACCGGAAACGCGTGATTGGTGCAAGGCCCTCGGCGCCCACCACGTGATTGATCATACCCACGATATGGCGGCGCAACTGGGGTCGCTTGCCGTCGATGCGCCGCGATACATTTTCTGCACCAATCACATAGAGCAGCACTGGCGGGCGCTCAACCGAATGCTGGCACCTGAGGGAGAGATCGGCATCATCGAACCATCATCTCCGTTGGATGTTGGCGAGCTGTTTCAGAGATCGGGATCTCTACATACGGAATACATGTTTTCTCCGTCGCTGCATCAGAGTGCTCGGATGATCGAGCAGCATCGCATCCTCGACACCGTCGGCCGACTCATTGATCAGGGCGTGCTGCACAGCACTATGACCCGGCATTTTGGACTGATCAACGCGGAGAATCTCCGCCGTGCGCACGCAGAAATCGAAGCAGGCACGATGCATGGCAAGATCGTGCTTGAAGGATTCTGATCTGCTTATCTTGGCCAGTACTTCGGCGTCGCGCCGGGCTATGTTTCGAGAAGCCGGTCTGGTATTTGAAACGATTGCGCCGGAAGTTGACGAGGCGGCTGTCAAGCGATCGTATCGGGAAAGGGAGCAATCCGCGGAAGCGGCTGCTGCGGCCTTGGCACGTGCCAAGGCGTTTGACGTCGCGTTGCGCTACCCTAATGCGGTGGTGATCGGTGCCGACCAAGTTCTGGAGTGTGACGGCGTTTGGCTCGACAAGCCGTCTAGCCTGGTTGAAGCAGCCGCGCACATCCGCTTTTTGCGAGGGCGTGCTCATCTGCTGCCTACTGCCGTGTGTTGTGCACGAGGAAACAAGATCTTGTGGAGTTGTGTCGAGGTGCCGCAGCTCGTGATGCGCGACCTGTCGGACGCATTCATAGACGACTACGTTGCGGCGGAAGGCACGGCGCTGTTGGCGAGTGTCGGTGCATACAGGCTGGAGTCTCGGGCCGGAAATTTATTTGAGCATGTCAATGGCAATTTTTTTACAATTCTCGGGTTGCCGCTGTTGCCGCTGATCGATTTTCTCGAAGGTTTCGTTGACGGGCCATTATGATTTGATCGCGAACAAAAAACTGATTATCGTGATGTTGTGGCCAGACTAGCGGTCGTTAAGGCTCATGGAACGAACTAACGGCAGGCGACGCGCAATGAATCCTGGCGCGCGGGAGCGTCACGCCAGCGTTGCAAACGGAAATGTGCGATCCGGCTACTGTTTCTGCGGCTGAGTTATCTGGTTTAGGCTCGCGGCAGTGCAACCGGTGATGGGTATCGGCAGGTACCTTTCCCAAGCGTAGTTGGAATTCCATCGATCTGATCGTGGCAGACGCCTGGCATCATCAGCCCGTTTCGACTGGAAATCGATGCGCTGCCCCTATATTCCGGGGTGCCAGAGCGGATCGATGCCTTTACTCGCCCTGGGGACTGACGGCCGGGCGAACGGCCGCTTGCTGGGTATGGCCGGCTTTTCGCGATCACCAGTGTTCGGGGTCGGCTATCGCAGCTCGAGGAAACCCAGCGTTTTTCATGACCCAGAGGCGGATTGGGTTGGAGCTCCTTTTGGTAAGCTAACCGCTGCTTCGCGCAGCCGTTGTTCGGCCAACCCGCGCCACGGCGCATTTTGCGGCGCGTGGGCAAGCGCCTCCTTAAAGAGGGTCACGGCATTTGGCGTAACATGACCAGCCGCTTCGCTTTCGGCCTCGGCTGTTTCGGCCGCGAGAGTCGGATCGAAACGCGTTTGCAACGCTATGCGCCAGGCTTTCGCGGCGCCTGCTGGATCCTGTCGCTCCGCAAGTGCTTGACCAAGCAGAATGTAGCCTTCGCGCGCCTCCTCGGTTCTAGGATTCATCGTCGCCAATTTGGCTTCGAGTTTCGAAATCAGCGTGTCATCTCGTCGCGCAGCCATCTCGACTTGGCGCTTGAACGCGGCGTGTGGTTCGGAAGGAATCAGCGGCAGGCTTCCGGGGAGAAAGAGAATAACGCTAACAAGAGGCACCGCTATAAATGTCGCAATCAACAGAAAGCGCCCGCGACGATCGGCGTCAGGTTCTGCTAATTGATCGGCAGCGAGCAACCGCCGTGCTATTTCCAGTCGCGCACCTTCATATTCGGCGTCCGGGATGCGATCCTCTGCGTGGTCGTGGTCAAGTTCCTCAAGTTGCGCGCGATGCAGAGCCATCGCGGTCTCACGGCGATAGCGAATTTCTCCCGGCCGCAGCCACACGACGAGCAACGGAACCAATGCCAGCAAGGTAACGGCGGTTCCGCCCAAAACCAGTCCCACGATCAATTTAACAGTTCCTTTAGGCGCTTCTGTTCGTCAGGTTCAAGTTCAGGCACCGGCTTCATACGTCGTCGTCGACCCGCGAGAATCACCGCTGTCCCAACTACCAGCGCAATTACCGGGGAGAACCAGAGGAGGGCGGTCATAGGAACCAGCGGAGGTTTGAGAAGAATAAAAATACCGTACCGATGAACCATGTAACGAATGATCTGTCGGTTGCTCCAATCCTCGACCACGCGCCGTCGTATGATGCCGCGGAACTGCCGGGCCAGACCCGCCTGAGAATTTTCTACGGTCTCATTTTGACAAACCAGGCAGCGCAACTGGTTGCCGATCACTTCGGCTCGATGCTCTTGGTTCATTGTTAGAGTCACCCCATCCCTCGTGATCGTGGTTGGAGTGTTATTCGCACTGGCAATCGACACGCCTGCCGACAGGCCGAACATCAATCCGAACAGCGCAAGCGCCCATAGAAACGTCCGCGTCATGCGATTTTTTGCAGCTCAGGCCGCAGCTGTTCGTTAATGATAGGCGGAACTAGCGGCCCGGCTATATGCCAACGGACGATCCCGCCAGGCGCAACTAGGAAACTTTCTGGAACCCCGTACACGCCGAAATTGATCGCGGTACGCCCCGTCGGGTCAGTTGCAAGGCGCGTATACGGGTCACCATATTTGGCCAGATAGAAGGCAAGCGCCTCCGCTTTATCCTGATAGGCGATACCCCAGATGTCGACGCCGGATTTTGAAATTACATCAAGATAAGGCGCTTCACCGGCGCAGGGAACGCACCAAGATGCGAAGAAATTGAGGAGGATTGGTTTTTTGGAAGCTATCAACTCGCTAGAACCGAAACCTTGTTTACCATCAATGCCGACAAGTCTGAAGTCAGGGATGCGGTGTCCTACTAACGGGTTGCTAAAGGTCTGGGGATTATACGAGCCTTGGCGTGCCCGTTCGAGCAGGATGTAAAATCCAAGCCCGCCGGCAGTGGCGGCCGCGAGAGGGAGCGATAGTAACAGGCGACGCTTCAGCAATGGGTGCCCCATGACCAGGTTTCAGGCTTCGACCGTGTGCTGCGGCTTACGCAGGCTGCGCCGGGCCGGTGCGCCAATTCGGAAACGGCGGTCACTCAACGAGAGCCCGCCACCAAGCGCCATGACCAGACCACCCAACCAGATTTCCGGTGCAAGCGGATGTACATTGAAGCGAAACTCAGCCCCTCCGCTGGTGTCTTCGTTCGCGAAGGTAGCGAACATATTCCACAGGCCGTTAGTACGGATCGCCGCGTGCTCTGTCGTGACGTGTTGGGCTGTAAAAAAGCGGCGTTCGGGCCGCATCGTCATGACATGCTTGCCATGACGGGTCACGTCGATGAGCGCGACCCGGGCCGCATAGTCGGGCCCTGGAGCGTTGTAGATGCGCTCAAGTGTCCAGCGATATCCGCCAAGATTAACACCTTGGCCTGGGCGCAGAACCGTAATCGTGTGGATTTGCAGAGTCATCCCCGCGATGCCGAGAACGGTAATTCCGAAACCAAGATGGCCGCATGCAGCACCCAGGGAAGCGCGAGGCATGCTGAAAAAACGCCTGATTGATCGCGTGATTGGAATGCGGAACAACTGGATACGTTCGCTCAGATCGGCGAGAGCTCCACAAATGACCCAAAGCGCACCGGCAAGACCGAGAGCGGCAACCACGTGGCCGCGGAACATGAAAACAGCAAAAATCACCAGCGCGATGACTCCGCCGTACCACAGTTTGACCAGAGCCGGCCCGATCGCTGCACGTTTCCATGGCAGCATTGGTCCAATTGCCATCGCTAGGATCAGCGGTGCTGTCAGAGGCAGGGCTGCTTGATCATAAAATGGCGCACCAACCGAAAGCTGAACCCCGAGCAAGAGATCCACAAATGGTGGATACATCGTGCCCGTGAAGACGACCGCGGCGATCATGCAGAGGAATATGTTGTTGACGATTAAAGCCCCCTCGCGTGACACTGGTGCAAATACGCCGGACGCACCGAGTGTTGGCGCCCGGATTACGAACAACAGCAAGGATCCTCCGACAGTGAGGCCGAGAAGAACCAAAATAAACAGTCCTTGGTTGGGTGACACCGCGAAAGAGTGAACGGAATTGAGCAGACCTGAACGAACCAGGAAGGTTCCGGAAAGGCTGAGGGAAAATGTTGCGATAGCAAGAAGTACCGACCATGTTTTTAGCGCCTCGCGCTTTTCAACGACAATCGCAGAGTGAATAAGCGCCGTTCCAGTAAGCCAAGGGAGCAGCGCGACATTCTCGACGGGATCCCAGAACCAAAACCCCCCCCAGCCGAGAGTGTAGTAAGACCAGAGGGAGCCAAACGTTATGCCGGCCGTAAGAAAAGCCCACGAAACGATCGTCCATGGACGTACCCACCGTCCCCAGGCAGCATCGACGCGGCCTTCAATCAGGGCGGCAACCGCAAACGCGAAGGCAATCGAGAATCCCACGTAACCCGCGTAGAGAATGGGCGGGTGCACCGCCAAGCCCGGGTCTTGAAGAATCGGGTTGACACCCGCCCCTTGCATGGGAGGCGGCCAAATGCGTTGAAATGGATTTGAAACGGTGACGGTAAACAGCAAAAATCCCGCGGACACCAGACCCAGCACGCCAAGAACTCGCGCGCGCAGGCTAGTCGGGATCGTGCGCCCAAAAGCGGCGACAACGGCGCTGCAAAGGGACAGGATCAAACACCAGAGAAGCATGGAACCGTCGTGATTGCCCCAGGTTCCGGTAATACGATATAATAACGGGGTCGTACTACTTGAGAACTCGGCCACATTGCGCACGGTAAAATCTGAAACTACGCCGGCCCAGACCAGCGCTGCAAAACTGATGACAAGACTGACAAACTGACCGATCGCGAGAGCAGGGGCAGCTCGCATAACCGTAGCGTCGCGAAATTTTGGTCCAAACAAGCCGATGACGGCTTGCGCCACAGCGATCGCAAACCCGAGGGCAAGGGCAAAATGCCCAAGCGTTGGAATCATTGGGGTTGACTCCCTTGGTTTTCGGCCTCGATTTGCTGCGGCGTTTTATCATTCCAGGTGGCGGCATTGGGGGGCGGGCCGAATTTGGGATTCCATTTACCTGCCTTTTTCAAGGCCTGTTCGACATCGGCAGGCATGTAGCTGGCTCCGTGTTTGGCAAGGACAGTATCGGCGATGAACTCATGTTCGCCTGGCGCCATCGAGCCAATAGTCACAACTCCTTGGCCCTGGCGGAATAGGTCGGGAAGAATACCAGTGTAGACAACGGGAATCGAAGCCTGACCATCAGTGATCCGAAAGGAGGTGTACGGCTTGTCGTCGCGCTGCCCCTTCACGACGGTACCCACCTGTACGATGCCACCCAAGCGGAAGATATCGCCGGGTGCAGGATGTTTGAGCAGTACCTGGCGTGGCGACATAAAATACGACAGGCTCGAGCTGAACGCGAATAGCATTAGCCCGACCCCTGTCGACAGACCGATACCGCATGCGGCTACGATCCAGAGCCGGCGCTGTTTGCGGGACATCATTGGGCACTCCCCCCTATCGACGTTTAGCGCGAGAGGCCTGTGCTGCGGCCAAGAGTCGTCGCGCAGTCCGGTAGCGTAGCAGGGTCAACAACGCGAAGGTCCCAAGAACAATGACTGTCGCACCGTAACTGCCGGCGACAAACGGCATTAGGTCCTTGATCATGACGGTGTATCCAACGCGATAGTACCGCTGTTTTCAGCGGAGGTAAGCAGCAAAACGCGGGTTCTTTGCTCCATGATCGCGCTCGATATCCGGGCCAGGATCAAGGCAAAAAAGGTTGCATAGAAGCCGATCGTACTGACTAACAGCGGCCAGAGCATCGTGACATATATCTTTGATGGTCCAGTCAGGGAAATTGTATTGCCCTGATGCAGGGTATTCCACCAGTAGACCGAGAAAACAATGATTGGCAGATTGATGACGCCAACCAGCCCGAGGATTGCTGCCGCGCGGTAACCGTGCTGGGGGTTATCAAATGCGCGGATCAGGGTGGCGTGGCCCAGATAGAGGAAAAACAAGATCAGCACGGACGTCAGTCGGGCGTCCCAGACCCAGTACGTACCCCAATCCGGTCTCCCCCAGAGCGACCCGGTGATCAGACAGAGAGCCGCAAATCCAGCGCCAATCGGGCTGATTTCCTGAGCTGCGAGATCTGCCAGCGGGTGCCGCCACACGATCGATAGCAATGAACAAATTGCCAGAAGAGCATAGCCATTCATCGCGACCCATGCAGAAGGAACATGGACATACATAATTCGCGAGGCGATGCCTTGTTGCCAGTCAGGGGGTGAAAAAAAGAATCCCCAAATCAGACCCGTTATCGTAACCAGCAGAGCAAAACCGGCAAGCCAAGGTAAAATCGGTGTCACCAAACGTTGGAAGCGGCCCGGGTTGGCGTAGCGGTGCAGCCACGCACCAGCGCCCCTCGGTTTCGTGACGATCCCTGTATCTGCCGCGTAGTTCTGCGTGAGCGGACTCTCCATGGACATTACAATAAACGGAATATGACGTTTTGCCACCCCTCAGGCCGGACTGATCTGGTATTCATAATCACAATATAGCGTATTCATAATCACATTGTGGCGCGCGGCTCCGAGGTGGGGGTCGCTTCCGACGTCCATCACTGTGCCTTGCCCTCGGGCATGGCTCGGAGTATGCCGCCGGATCTTACCACGGCATCAGGTAGTTTATCATATGAAGCAGCAGGCGAATTTGATCCGCCCTGGGCAGGTCATTGAGCATGACGGCAGGCGCTGGACCGTCCTCAAACACCAAATCATTACTCCCGGCAAAGGAGGCGCTTTCATTCAGGTTGAGATGCGCGACCTCAAGACCGGTAACAAGACCAACGAGCGTTGGCGCACGGCGGATACCGTCGAACGCCTAATGACCGACAATAAGGATTATATTTATTCATACACCGATGGTGATCATTTGGTTCTGATGGAGGCCGAGACATTCGAGCAGTTCATCGTGCCATCAGAGCTGTTGGGCGACCAAGCGCCATTTTTGCAGGACAACATGCCACTTACGGTTGATCTCGTTGAAGGCGAGCCAGTGGCCTTGCATCTGCCGGCCACGGTCACACTTGAAATCATCGAGGCTGATCCCGTGGTAAAAGGGCAGACCGCTTCCTCCTCATACAAGCCCGCCAGATTAGCGAACGGCGTTAAAACAATGGTGCCACCCTTTGTGGAAGCTGGCGAGCGGGTTGTAGTCCGTACGGAGGACGCTAGCTACGTCGAACGGGCCAAAGGCTGACGCAGGAGCAGTGTGAACGAGGTCCGGAGTCTTCCGATGGTACCACGACAGTCCCCGCATATGACGATCATGGTCGCTGCCGCTCAAAAAGCGGCAAAGCGACTGGTCCGTGATTTCAATGAAGTTGAACAGTTGCAGGTTTCGGTAAAAGGACCTTCGGATTTTGTCAGCCAGGCAGATTTGCGCTCAGAGCAGAGCATACGTGATGACTTGGATAGGGCGCGGCCTGGTTACGGCTTTCTGATGGAGGAGAGCGGAACTGGCGGATCAACAAACTGGACCTGGCGCTGGGTCGTCGATCCACTCGACGGTACAACCAATTTCCTTCACGGCATTCCCAATTGGGCCATTTCGATCGCTCTTGAGAAGCGCCTTGTAGATGGAGGGTCGGAGATCGTTGCTGGTGTCGTGTACGCGCCTGCGCTGGCCGAGCTCTACTGGGCGGAAAAAGGAGTGGGCGCATTTTTGAACGACCGTCGTTTACGTGTTTCAGCACGTCGGGAGTGGTCGTCGGCACTGTTCGCTACCGGCATTCCATTTGCCCGGACCACGCCGCGTAATCGGTTGGTATTTGCCCGAATTCTCGGTGGGTTAATGCCGGAGATCGCAGGTATTCGACGTTTTGGCGCAGCATCGCTTGATTTGGCGTGGGTTGCTGCCGGCCGATTCGACGGATTTTGGGAATTTGGTCTAAATAAATGGGATCTTGCGGCCGGGGCTTTAATGGTTCGCGAAGCTGGCGGCTACGTGACCGACCCGGCCGGGCAGGAACAGGTTGAGTCAAATATCGTCGCGGCAAATCCGTATTTGCACCCCCGCCTTCTGGAGCGCGTTGCGGCCGCGGCCGAAACGACCCGGGTGGCGTCTGGTGGTGATCCACATGCTACAACAGAACCGCATTGAGTGAACGGGTGAAAATCGGGTAAGCACCCCACCCATGAGGTGCAGCGCGATCGTTGGAATCGCCCAGGCCACGATGCTTGCGATTCAATTCGTTCCAGGCACCGCGTCGGCAGGCGTGACAGCAGCGCACCAAGCGGCGGTTACGGTAAACCCCGAAGCACTGCTGCAATTGGAGCGGCCAAACACACCAACAATGTCGTTACCTGATGCCAGAGCGCGCCGCACGATCATCGCGCCAAAACATGTCGTTGCGGCCGAGCGACGAGGCCTGCCTTTGCCGCCTCCGATCCAATCGCGCCCGGTGGAGGCGCGACATTTGACCAAAAAAATGCGCGTTCCAAGTTTGCCAGAGGCCAGTTTGCCCGTGGTTTCCGCCTCGCGCTTGGTAGTTCTATTTGCTGGCACAAGCGCTCGGCTGCAATCTGCCGCAGCGCGGAGGATTCGCCGGTTTGCCGCCGCATTCAAGGGTAGTCCAGACCGATTCCTGATTTTGGCAACGGCGCCAAGTCGGCCCGGCCATAATTTAGCACCTCACCGCCTGTCCTTGGCACGAGGGCAGGCGATTGGCACGATTTTACACGATGACGGGATTGCGCATGACCGTATCATCGTGCAAGCCTTGGGAGACCCACTAGGTATGGCGACCAATTTCGCGACATTATCTATCATTCCGTAGGCCATCGAAAGTCATGACCAGACCAAACAGCTACCTGATCCGAATGATCATTTTTCTGGTTGTGGTGTACGCACTTGCCGCCGCCATATCGCCAGAACTATACGAGTTTTTCTTTGCCAACCCGGTTGTCAATTCTGTCATCATTTTCGTGGAATTGTTCGGTGTTTTCTGGAATCTCAGGCAAGTTCTGCGGCTCCGACCGGAAGTTGAATGGGTCGAACGGTTCCAAAGATCGCGAGCATCGATCGAGCAGGGTGCCAAGCCCAAGCTTTTGCTGCCGATGGCGCGCATGTTGGGTGCTCGCAACGAGGATGGCCGCCGTTTCAGCCTGTCCGTAACAGGCATGCGGACGATGCTTGATGGCATCGCCAGCCGACTCGATGAAAGTCGCGAACTCTCTCGTTACACCACCGGTGTACTGATCTTCCTTGGACTGCTTGGGACATTTTGGGGTCTGCTCAAGACAGTTCACGCTGTCGCCGCCGTGATTCACGGGATGAATCTCGCGGGTGGCAATGTCAATGCGATGTTCGACCAGCTCAAGGCAGGGCTCGCGGGCCCGTTGGCTGGCATGGGGACGGCCTTTGCGGCATCGTTGTTTGGCTTGTCCGGGGCGCTAATCCTCGGCTTTCTTGATCTAACAGCAGGTCAGGCTATGAGCCGCTTCTTCAACGAACTGGAGGAATGGCTTGCGGGGTTGACACGCGTGTCAACCGGTCTGCTCGGTGCTGAGGGAGAGGGGACAATGCCGGCGTACGTACATGCTCTTCTTGAGCAGAGCGCCGAAAATCTCGAAGCGCTACAACGGGTGTTAGCACGCGGCGAAGAGGGGCGGACGGCAGCTGTGCAGACGACGCAAAAATTGATGGAACAAGTCATGACGCTTACTGACGCGATCCACAATTCTCACCGAATCATGTTGAAGGTTGGAGAGGGGCAGTTGGCTCTAACGAAACTGGCTGAGCAGGCCAACGTCCGTGACCCCAGCAGCGATATTATCGCGGCGCATCTGCGCAATATCGAGTTGCAGATCGGGCGCTTGCTCGCTGAAATGGACCAGGGACGTGCACAGGTGCTCGCAGATCTTCGGCAAGATTTGAAGATCCTGACGCGGACGGTTGCCACCAGACTTGACGAGGCGCGAGGCTAAACGGGTGTCTCTCCTCTCGCGCCGCCGAGGCAGCAACGGGCTGGAAATATGGCCAGGATATGTCGATGCCTTGTCGACACTCCTCATGGTGACGATTTTCGTTCTTCTGGTCTTTGTGCTTGCGGAAGCATTTCTGTCGGTGGCTCTGTCCGGCAGCGACAAGACGATCGCGTCGCTACGTGGGCAGATCGCCCAACTTTCGAGCGTTTTGTCCCTGGAAAAAACCAAGGATGTGTCACTGGAGGGCGAGCTTGCGGAGTTGAAGGCGAATTTGCAGCAGGCGGCGGCGGAGCGTGCTCGGCTGACCGCGTCGCTCGCCGCAAGCCAGTCAGAAGTCTCCGGGCAGGAGAAGCTGAATGAGGCGGCGCTATCCCAGGTACAGACGTTGAACGAGCAGATCGCGGCTCTGCGCATGCAGTTGGCTAGCCTGGCGGTGGCGCTGGATGCGGCAAGGCAAAAAGACAAGGCCGAGCACGTTCAGATTGTTAATCTTGGCCAGAGGTTGAATGAGGCACTTGCACGGCAGGTACAGCACCTCCAGCTGTATCGTTCGGAGTTCTTCGGCGATTTGCGAAAGGCGCTCGCCGGCGAGAAAAATATTAGAATTGTCGGCGATCGCTTTGTGTTCGAGAGCGATGTCTTGTTTCCGTCAGACTCGGCTCAACTGTCTCCCCAAGGGCAGCAGAAAATAACGGATGTTGCCAACGCAATCGTGGACATCGCCAAGAAAATCCCGCCGCATCTCAATTGGGTCATTAGTGTTGACGGGTTTGCAGACCAAAACGCCATCCAGGGAGGCCCATACAAGAACAACTTCGATCTGTCGGCGGCACGTGCGCTGGCTGTGCTGCATCTCCTGATCCAGGACGGTGTCCCAAAAAAGCGGGTTGTTGCGGCGGCTTTTGGCGCAGAACATCCAATCAAGAAAGGCAACTCACCGGAAGCATTGGCTCAGAACCGCAGGATCGAATTCCGCTTGACGTCGGCTGATTAGCAGCCGGTCCCGCGCGAAATGTCAAAGTCCGTGGTCCGCAAGCCGGATCATCTGTACCACGGCGCCTGGTGGTGTGGCGGGTGCTCCCGGAGGGCGGAGCAGAAGTGCATCAGCTTCGGCGAAGCGGCGCAGCATCGCGGAATCCTGCTGAGCGAAAGGCGTGATCTGCCAACCGCCGTCAGGGTCGCGGACTAGGCTTGCGCGCTGGTGATCGTTGCGACGGTCGTTTTCTGGCAACGCAACCGTGCACCGCGCGAATTCGCTTTGCGGCGCATCCCCGGGAAGCCCCGAGAGGCGTTCGATTGCGGGTTTCAGGAACAGAAGGGCGCAGACCAGGGCCGACACCGGATTGCCCGGTAGGCCGAGCACCGGTAGGGTGCCCATTGCACCAAACATAAGAGGCTTGCCTGGTCGCATTGCGATTTTCCAAAAATCGACGGCGAGGCCGTGCATGCCCAGCCCTTCCTGAACGAGGTCATGGGCTCCGACACTTGCACCGCCAGTGGTGACAAGCAGATCGGCGTTGGACAGGGATTCCACCGCCTGCGCAATTACCATGCGATCGTCCCGGGCAGTCGGCAGAATGATTGGGTTGCCACCGCATGTCCGGATGAAAGCGGCGAGAGCAAAGGTGTTGGAGTTGGTAAGTCCACCGGCCGGAATTGGTTCTCCCGGCATTGCCACCTCGTCCCCTGTCGCGAGCAGAGCGACGACCGGTCGCCGGTAGACGCTCAACCACGGGCAGTTCCCCGCGGCGGCCAAGCCGATGTCGCGTGCCGATAGTCTTGTGCCGGAGCATAGCAAATTGTCGCCTGCACGAAAATCGAGTCCGGCGGAGCGTATATTTTTGCCTCGCGCGATGGTAGTGTGAGGGATCAATCGAGCCTGATCGAAATCGGCGTTTTCCTGGACCAGGACGGCATCAGCTCCGTCCGGAATAACGCTGCCCGTAAAGACGCGGACTGCTTGGCCTGAACCGATTCGGCCTTCGAACGGATGGCCAGCCGGGGCAGAACCGATGATAGTGAGGGAGGCGCCTGGAACAGCATCGGCGGCATCAAGGGCGAAACCATCCATCGCAGAAATATTGGTGGTTGGATATGTTAGGCGCGCAATTGCCGGCGCGAAAAGCACCCGACCTAACCCGCTTGAAAGCGAAACAATTTCTGCACCGGTAGGCTTTAGCCGGGCGAGGATTCGGGTTCTTGCTTCGTCGATTGATATCAAGATTCAAGCCTGTTCAAAAATGCCCGACTTTCCGCCGGACTTCCTTGTTACACGAAGATTCTCGACACGCATGCCGCGATCGACAGCCTTTAACATGTCGTAGATAGTCAGCGCAGCGATTGAAGCGGCGGTTAGTGCCTCCATTTCCACGCCAGTGCGCCCACTCGTACGAACTGTGGCGCTTACGCGGACCCCTGGAAGATCCGGCGCCTCGGCTAGGCTCACCGTGACGGCTGTGAGAGGAAGCGGATGGCAGAGAGGAATGAGATCGGCTGTTCGTTTTGCGGCCATTATCCCCGCAATTCGTGCGGCTGCGAGTACGTCGCCTTTTTTGGCCTGATCGTCGGTGATCGCCGCCAGCGTCGATTCGTTCATCACAACATTGCAAGCAGCGGTGGCTTCCCTGATGCTAGGGACCTTGGCCGAAACATCGACCATGCGCGCGGCGCCGCTTTGGTCTAGGTGGGTGAGCTTCACGCGGCGAGCCCCAGCAGCGCGCGCGTTGCTTTGGTGACATCGGGTTCACGCATCAAACTTTCACCGACGAGGATACCTTGCACGCCAGCCGCTTTTAGCCGTTCCACGTCAGCATGGTTCTGGATGCCGCTCTCTGAAACGACAAACCGTTCTGGAGGAATCTGTGGTGCGAGGTGTTCAGAGAGAGATATATCTATGGTCATGGTTTTGAGGTTGCGATTGTTGATGCCAATTAGGCGCGTCCGCAGGCCGAGTGCGCGCTCGAGTTCTGCGTCGTCATGGACTTCAGCAAGAACACTCATGTCGAGGCTAATTGCCAGTTCCTCGAATGCGCGTGCTTGGCTATCGGTAAGCGCAGCCATGATCAGCAGGATGCAATCGGCACCGATTGCGCGGCTTTCGTAGATCTGCCACGGATCAAGAATGAAATCCTTGCGCAGTACGGGCAAATTCACAGCGTCCCGAGCGGCCTGCAAATGCGCTGCCTCGCCACGGAAATATTTTTGGTTGGTTAGCACCGACAGGCAGACTGCACCGCCTTCCCGATAGGCTGCGGCAAGAGTCGCTGGGTCGAAATCGGTGCGGATAAGGCCCGAAGACGGCGATGCGCGTTTGATTTCGGCGATAAGCCCCGTGCGGCCTGAGGCCGCCGCGTCCATCAGGGCACGCGCGAAGCCACGAGGTTTGGGAGCAGCCATCGCCTCCTCTCGAACGGCGTCAATGCTTTTAGCCAGCATTTTTTCTGTAAGAGCCGCGCGTGTGTCGGCGCAGATTGAGGCCAGAATGTCTGTTTTCAGCATCGTACTGGAGGCAGGCTTGGTCATTGCACGGCCATGCTTCCGGACCCCTGCTGGGTGGCGGCGCGCAAGCGCTCGAGCGCCTTGAGTGCCACTCCGGAGTCGATGCTCTTCGCAGCCAGTGTTACGCCCTCGGAGAACGTGACCGCGCGCTCGGCGACGATCAGCGCCGCCGCAGCGTTCAACAGTACTGCATCGCGATAAGCACCTGGCTCTCCGCGAAGCATGGACATCAGCGCCGCCGCGTTGGTGGCGGCGTCGCCGCCGACTAAGCTCGAGAGTGGTGCCCGCCGAAGACCAGCCTCTTCAGGGGTAATCGTCATTTCACTAATTCTACCACGATCAAGCATGACAATATGGCTTTCACTAGCCAGCGTTAGTTCATCGAGCCCCCCGCCATGGACGACCATTGCTCGCTCGGTATCAAGATGCGCGAGAGTTTCGGCGATTGGCCGTAACCAGGCGGGATCAAAGACGCCGATTAGTTGGCGTCGGACGGAGGCCGGATTCACCAGTGGACCGAGAAGATTGAAAATGGTTCGGGTGCCAAGCGCAATTCGGGCGGCAGCCGCGTGGCGCAGCCCGGCATGGTGGCGTGGCGCGTAAAGGAACACACAACCTGCTTCCCGCAAAATCCATGGTAGACGCTCTAAAGGCGCCTCCACATTTACGCCAAGCGCCGCCAGGACGTCCGCTGCGCCTGAGCGCGAGGACAACGCCCGATTGCCGTGTTTTGCAACTGGCACGCCGAGGCCAGCGAGAACGAACGTTACGCCCGTCGAAATGTTTACTGTTCCGACGCCGTCACCCCCAGTGCCGCAGACGTCGATTGCCCCTGGCGGTGCGGGAATGCTGAACATGCGTGCCCGCAGTGCCCGCACGGCGCCAGCAAGTTCGGAAATGGTTTCCCGCCTGACTCGCATCGCCATTAGCGCTCCCGCGATTTGTGCATCGTTCGACCGACCGTCGATGATTGCACCGAAAGCGGCTTCTGCAAGCTCTTCCGAGAGGGTCTCTCCGCGCGCGAGACGATCAAGGACAGGCTTTAGATCAGCGAGGACATCGCCCGGCCCCTGATTGTTTCCGCGGGCGATGCTGAGGAAGTTCCGCAACAGCGTGTGGCCATGAGCCGTGGCGATGCTCTCGGGATGGAATTGGACACCATAGATTGGCAGGTTCCGATGGCGTATCCCCATTATCAAGCCGTCGTCGGTAAACGCCGTTGGAACCAATGCAGGGGGCAATGTCTCGCGCTCGATGACGAGCGAATGATAGCGCGTTGCATCGAACGGATCCGGTAGGGTGGCAAAGATATCACTTCCTTGATGCCGAATCGGCGATACCTTACCATGCATCGGTACCGGCGCTCGTTTGACGATACCTCCGAACGCCTGCCCGATTGCTTGGTGCCCGAGACAAACACCGAGGATCGGCACTTTGCCTGCTGCTGCGCGTATTAAATCAAGGCAGATTCCTGCCTCGTTCGGTGTGCAGGGGCCCGGCGATAACACGATTGCTTCCGGTCCCATGGCTAGGGCGTCCTCAGGCGTTAGCGAATCGTTTCGGCGCACAAGGCAGTTGGCGCCCAGGTCCCCTAAAAAATGCACCAGGTTAAATGTAAAACTGTCATAATTGTCGATCAGCAGGATCATGGTTCAACGACATCCGTCGTAATGTAGTTCAACGCATCCTCTGCAGCGCGGAACAGGGCACGTGCCTTCTGGATGCTTTCGGCGAGTTCTGCTTCGGGGTCCGAATCGGACACAACTCCGACGCCTGCCTGAACATACAGCGTGGAGTCTTTAACGAGGGCAGTGCGTAGTCCTATACAGGTGTCCATGGTGCCGTTTGCAGCGAAATAGCCGATGCAACCGCCATAGAGGCCCCGGCGGGACGGCTCCAGCTCCTCGATGATTTCCATGGCACGAACTTTTGGCGCGCCGGATAATGTACCCGCGGGGAATCCTGCGATCAGTGCGTCCAAGGCGTCGGAATCCTTGCGTATCGTGCCTTCAACGTTCGATGAAATATGCATGACGTGCGAAAATCGTTCGATTGCAAAGCTCTCGGTTACACGGATCGACCCGATCTCAGCTACTCGTCCGACATCGTTCCGGGCAAGATCGAGTAGCATCAGGTGCTCAGCGCGCTCTTTCGGATCTTCCAGAAGCTCGGCTTCTAGTGCTTGATCTTCGCTTCGATTTGTTCCGCGTCTGCGGGTGCCGGCAAGTGGACGAATTGTGACGGTATTGTCACGCAGACGGACCAGGATTTCCGGGCTGGATCCTACGACCTGAAAGTTGCCGAAGTCGAGAAAGAACAGGAACGGCGCGGGATTGATCCGGCGTAAGCTCCGATAAAACGCAAAGGGCGGCAGCGAAAATTTCAACGCGAAACGTTGGCTTGGCACGACCTGAAAAACATCGCCGGCCGCGATGTATTCCTTTCCGCGCAATACCATCGCCTTGAATTCCTGCTCGGTCATATTTGACTGCGGGATGCCCACAGATTCTGGCGTCCCACTCAGCTGCGGGGTCGGACGGTCGAGTGCTGCGATGGCATCATCGATTCTTTGGGTGGCAGCAGCGCGCGCGGTAACGGCCGAAATGCCGTGGTCTGGATAGGCGGGAGCCGCGAGTGTAATTTCGTCTTTGACTGAATCAAAAATTGCAAACAGACTTGGACGCATCAGTTCGGCGTCCGGAATACCAAGTACTTCCGGCTTGCTCGCTGGGAGGTGCTCCATTAGCCGAACCATGTCGTAGCCCAGAAAACCGACAAGTCCGCCGGTCATCGGTGGCAAGTGCTCAGGGAGATCAAGTTGGGTCGCCGCGATGTGCTTGCGCAGGCTTTCGAAGGCCGGCAGCGGGTCGGGCGTATAGGTCTCGCCATCACGGCTCGTGCTGACTGCGCCGCCTTCGCAGCGCCAGATTAGGTCGGGCAACAAGCCAATTACAGAATACCGGCCGCGTGCTGCGCCACCTTCGACGCTTTCGAGCAGAAAGGAGTGTCGGCGGCCGTGAGCAAGTTTAAGGAAGGCAGCAACTGGCGTGATAAGATCGGCGGTCATGCGGCGCCAGACCAACCCGCCACGACCGGCCATAAAGGCCTTGTCGAAGTCAGTTGATTGGTCCGACGTGCCGACGACATCCATGATGTTTTATCCTTTTCCGGCGAAGGCTCTTCGTTAGGAGCTAAGCCGGTGCAACACGGTGGGGTTAATCTTTACATGGTACCGATCGCGCAGGCCGCTTGCGAAACTTTGCAATACCGCGGTTTGCATCACCTTACCTAGTGCACTCGTCAAGCGCTGCCTGGTGTTCGGATCGGCATCGGGGCCCGGGTTCACGATCTTTGTCACTGTGGCCACAAAAAACCCTTCTTTTGTTTCCACCATTGTGGGCTCGCCGACTTTCAAGGCGAAAAGGATCGGAAGAGCCTTTGTCGGAATGCCGTTGGTTCCAGGTGGATTCCGGGAAATCAATCCGCTTGTCTTGACGGCGTAGCCAACGGTGCCCGCGGCTCGTACGATCGAGGTGCCGGATTTGACCAAAGTCAATAAACGAGCTGCTGCCGTTTCCTGCTGGCGTTCAATTTGATGATCGGTCCAGTCGGACAGCACTGCGGCTTTCACGGCATGGTATGGTTTCAGATGTGGCTTGATGATTTTGTCTACGGCAATTGCGAAATAGGCGGTCCCGGGTGCTGATTTCGCTTGTGGCCGGACACCAGGCCTGGCGGTGAAGGCAGCCTTCAGAACTGCTTTTCTCAGGGCAACGGGGCCTGGGATAGTGACCGGTTTCCCGTCGGGCCCGATACCTGTTGCATCTGCCGTTGCGGTAACGGCTATTATGCCAAGGTTGGATGGCAGGGCGTCCAGCGGTGTATTGGCGGCCAGCGCATCCTCAAGCTTTGGCAGATCTGCATCGACGCGCGCCTTTGCTTTGCGCAACTGTAGCCGCGCCTTGATCTTATCCGCAACTATGGAGAGCGGCTTCACGCCACTTCCTGTGTCTGCCGTAACCTTGAATACATAGGTGCCGATAGCCCCCGTCACGGGCCCGACGACCTCACCCGCTTTCGCGGCAAAGACCGCCTTGGCAAGCCGACCGGAAGGCAGGTCTGCAGTCGTCGTGTTCTTCAACGTGAGCGTGGTTGCGCTGACTTTCTTGGCAGCGGCTTTCATCTGCGACCAGCTTGCGCCACTCCGCCATTGAGTCGCGATGGAATGGGCGCTTTCCTTGTTTTCGGCCGTAATGATCTCGACTGTCCGGCGCGCTGTTGCGGTGAATTCGCGCTTGTGCGCGGTGTAGAAGGCTTTAATTTCCGCAGCGCTCACTACCTCATGCGATGCGAGCAGGGCGGCAGACAGGATTGCTACTTGGAATGCCCGGCGCTCTGGCGTCGAATAATTTTCAGGGTGGTTGCGCCAGAATCGCCGCAAAACCCGTGTGGATGGCGGTGAAGGGGGGCGGACGGCGGCAAAAGGAAGCTGAACATAGGCTACTTGCCTGGTTTGGCCCAGATAATTGTAAAGAAGCGCGATCAGGGGCTCGGGTGCACTCGTGCCAGCTGAGATCGCTTGGACCAATTGGTCCGCATTGATGCTTTGCGTCATGTCAGCCATGAACATGGCCGGGGTAAGGTTATTGTCGGCCAATACCTGCTTAAATCTAGACATATCGAATTTGCCATTTTGACCCTGGAACACGGACATCGCAAATACTTGCTGCCGGAGTGCGTTGGGCGGTGCAGCGACGCCGAGGCGCGCTACCTCGTGGGCCATCGCCGCCTTGTCAATTGCCTCTCCCACGATACCGCCTGCGATCAACTGCCGTTCCTCGGCGCTTAACTGTTTGCCGCCCTGCTGCTGGGCAATTCGGTTGATCATGTTCTGGTACGTGTTTTCAACAGAGGCTAGCGAAATCGGCTGACCCGCGACAGTTGCCACGGCATCGGAACTGCCGATCATCGTTACGACATTGGATATGCCCCAGAATACGAATACGACCACCAGAAGTCCGAAGAAGATCCGGACAATCCAGTTGTCGAGCATCTGGCGGATGAATGTAAGCATTGAGCGCCTCAACGGGGTGAATGAAACCGCGTTTACCACGGCGTCGCTCAATTGCCACCCGGTGCAATCGAGGCTTACTTAAGATGCTGACCCTCGGAGGACTGGATGAGATGATCCGCCAGATGATCGCAGGCAATTGGAAAATGAACGGAACTAAAGCTGGGATAGTCGATTTTGCCGGTGCGTGCAGGCATACGCCATTGTCGGCAGATTTGGTGGTGTGTCCCCCTTTCCCGCTAATAGAACCTTTGGCGGATGCATTGGCAGGAACGCGCTTCAAGATTGGTGCCCAAGATTGCGGTATTCAGCGCCAAGGTGCACATACTGGGGACGTGTCCGCCGATTTGCTTCGTGAAATCGGTGCTTCTCATGTCATTCTGGGCCACTCAGAACGGCGCGCTGATCATCATGAAACCAGTCAGGAGGTCCGTGCTAAGGTGACGGCGGCTATGACGGCCAGCCTGATTCCTATCGTATGTGTCGGCGAACGCGAAGCCGAGCGCGATGCAGGCTGCGCTGAAACTACAGTGTGTTCGCAGCTAATCGATTCACTTCCCGAGGTGTTTGACGGCCTTGTTGCCTATGAGCCTGTGTGGGCCATCGGCACGGGCCGCACAGCGTCGCCTAGGGACATTGAAGCCATGCATTGCGCGATCCGTAATGCCCTCGTCGTACGCCTTGGATCTAACGGCGCTAAAATCCGGATTCTTTACGGCGGCTCGGTTAAACCCGACAATGCTGCCGAACTGCTGGCGGTTCCCCAAGTGGGCGGCGCGCTCGTCGGCGGTGCGAGCCTCAAGGCGGCCGATTTTCTGGCCATTGCCGCGTGCGCGCGTGAGGCGTAGAAAGCCGCAAAATTGGCGGAAAGGTGGTCATGATAACGGTTCTGCTCGTACTTCAAGTGTTTGTGACGCTCGCGTTGATTGGTGTGGTGCTGATTCAACGTAGTGAAGGAGGTGGACTCGGTCTGGGCACCAGCCAAGGTATGGGGAGCTTCATGACCGGCCGGAGTACTGCGAATTTGTTGACCCGCACGACGGCAGTACTGGCCACACTGTTTTTCGCCCTGTCGCTGGGTTTGGCGCTTCTTTACAAGCATGGCGGCACAGGCAGCAGCAATGCGGCGGCAATACTGAAGGGCGCTCCACCAGCGAAATCGATGCCAGTGACGGTGCCGGCCTCGGGTTCGCCACCTGTTCCGGGCTCGGGCACCAAGCAACCACCGGTCCCGTTGCCTGTGCCGCCGCCTTCGTCGTTACCGGGCAAGAATTAAGGTTTGGCGCGTTTATTTATTAGAAAGTGCGGGGTTTTGTCCTGCGCTGCGCTCTGTTATGTGGGGATTCCATGATCCGGTATGTATTCATAACCGGCGGCGTGGTCTCTTCGCTCGGTAAGGGTATCGCATCCGCTTCGCTCGGCGCGTTACTACAAGCCCGCGGCTATTCAGTCCGGCTTCGCAAGCTCGACCCCTATCTGAACGTTGATCCGGGTACAATGAGCCCATATCAGCACGGGGAGGTGTTCGTAACCGACGATGGGGCGGAGACGGACCTTGATCTCGGGCATTATGAGCGATTTACAGGCGTGAGCGCTCACAAAACGGACAATGCGACTACCGGCCGCATTTATGCTGAAGTAATTGCGCGAGAACGGCGCGGTGACTATCTCGGTGCTACGGTTCAGGTTATTCCGCACATTACTGATGCGATCAAG
>DAIDMG010000028.1 GCA_027449105.1 Acidiphilium sp.
GTAAATCCCAGGGCTTCCAAAGCCTGGCCTAGGATTATCTGTGCTCCTCCATCCGTCGGCGTTACAGACGGACAACGCAAAAGTGATTGCGCCAAGAGTAAGGGGTCGGCGAGAGCTGCTGCGGAGATCACGTTCGTAGCAGCTCGTTGATAGCAGTTTTCTCCCTAGTCCGGGCATCAACCCTCTTTACGATAACGGCGCAGGTAAGATTCGGTCCGGGTGACCCGTCCGGTAACGGCTTTCCTGGCAAGCTACCGGGAATAACAACTGAAAATTCCGGTACCATACCGTAATAAATTTCTCCGCTTTCTCGGTCAATGATTTTGGTCGATGCGCCGAGGAAGACACCCATTGAGAGAACAGAGCCGCGTTTTACAATTACCCCTTCGGCGACTTCCGAGCGCGCGCCGATGAAACATCCATCTTCGATAATAACGGGTGCTGCCTGTAGCGGTTCGAGGACACCCCCGATCCCGACGCCGCCGCTGATATGGCAGTTGGCGCCGACCTGCGCGCATGACCCAACTGTCGACCAGGTGTCAATCATGGTACCCTGACCAATTCTTGCTCCGACATTGACGAAGCACGGCATCATCACGGTACCAGGCTCAATGAAGGCCGACCGCCGAACTACAGCTCCCGGTACAGCCCGAATTCCAGCTGCAGTGAAACGGACATCGTCCCAATCCGTGAATTTCATGGAGACCTTGTCGAAAGCCATTGCGCCGCCAATCCCGGGCATTGGTACGTTCCCTGTGAGCCGGAATGACAGCAGAATGGCTTCTTTAAGCCATGTATGCACGATCCAGTTCGGACCGTCTTGCTCCGCTATGCGTAACTGTCCCAAGTCTAGCCGATCCAAGGCGGTTTCGACCGCTATGCGATCTGCTTTCTCTTCTTCGGTGGAAAGCATTTTTTCACGGCGTGCCCAGGCCGTTTCAATGGCCGTCCGTAGTTCTTCATTCGTCATCATGCGTGAGCCGGTTCCGATTTGGTCATGGTTGGGGGTTCCCGTGGTCGCGCGGACCATGGTCAGGCACGCTCAATGAGTCAATCAGGAGATGAGATTTATCGACGGCATTCCTGACCGGCCAAGTATCGTCCAGAAATGTTCACGCCCACGACCTGGCGGGGCCGTGGATCGTTTCGGCAATTCCTCTTCTTTTCCAACGAGCGCTTTCACGTCTACAAAAAACAAGCAGAAGAAAAGGCGCAATATGAGGTCCTTCAATTTACCGTGGCTGCCCCTGTGCCCCAGGAACGGGATCTTTAGGGGCGTCGTCTGCGGCCGGGCGGGCCATCCGATGGCATGGACACGGCTATTTTTTGGAGTAAATTCAATTCTGGGTGATCTCTGAGGGAACACTCGGTCCGTTCCACCTTCCGGCGGCGTTTCAGCAAGTGAGCAAAACTCTTGCTCTCTGCTACTATTGATCGCCATAGTGGCTTAACCAGGACGCTGGTTCATCTCGAGGACTCGGCTGAGCAGCCAATCCCCGTCAATTTTTTCTTTCGTCAGAGCCATCGCTAGAAATTCACTTCCGAATACCGCCGCACCGAAGATCATGTCTGGCCGTACCCATCGTACCCTCTCCAAATTCTTCCGTGAGTTGACCGCAGCCACCAGTCTTGCGTCGGTGCCCAGTTCGCGGGCTGCAAGGATCAGAAACGCGTTTTCCGAATCGTCGTCGCCGAGAGCGAGGATTGCCCGTGCATGTTCTCCGCCCGCAGCACGTAAGGTATCGAGATCGGTGGGGTCGCCTTCGATTAACTCGGCATCACCGTATAGGCCGGATGTCTTGTCCGCAATGATGACGACCGGCTCGCCTCTCAGACGTAATTCCCGTGCCGTGTTGCGCGCCAGCATGCTGTCACCTGCAATAATAAAATGATTAACTCGCTGCATCTTTTGTCTCCGATGGCCAATGGTTCGATTAATGCGGTTTTGTATCATTGGCCCCAGTACCGCGGTTAATGCGGTTACGAATACCGTTAGTCCAAGAATTATCAACGAAACAACAAACAGTCGCGCTTCCGTCGTCTTAGGCACGATATCGCCATAACCGACCGTTGACATTGTTACCATCGCAAAATACAGCGCTTGGGGAAGCGTTGTAATCTGCGGTGAGAAACCGGAGCCCAGCAAAAAGGCTCCCAGTATTCCATACACCAGCAGGACGATCACCGAAGCGAGGGCGAACAATGTTCCAGCGGCAAGCGAGGATCGCTGGAAACAATCCCGCGCCATTAACAGCGCTACGAATAGAGTGGCGACGTAGACGGTTTGATTCGTAACGATAGCGCCGTTCGCAGTGTGAACGGCCAGCAGTAGTTGGGCTGTGGTGATAACGAGTGCCGACAGCCATGCAATTCTCGAGCGCGCCAGCAGACCAAGGGCGATTAGCATTTGCAGAATACCGACCATTGTAGTCGGGACGCCCGAAAGAATGAGCTCTGGTATGTGTCCTGAAATCGGGTGGAGCGCAGTGAGTAATTGACCAATATCGAGATGCAGGTACTGGGCGGCGTACCGGCGGACTGTCGGCAGAATTGCGAATAGACCTGCGCCGCCGACCGCGGCAGCGAGCGGTACATGCGGAAACCATATATCAAGCCGCAAACGGCGGTATATGCGGTTAACCAGTTGCCGCACGAGCATTGCCCGGGCTAGCCATAATCTCCGGGCAGCAGCGATCATATGTTGGATCGAAGCAGCAATGTCACGCGCATGGACACGGCTTAGATCGAACGTCGCAAACACGCAACCGGCTACTGATCAGCACAAAAATTAATGGCCCGCGGCAATACGACCGCAGATGGTCTGCTATGACGGCTGGAAACGAGATTCCTATCATGCCTGACGCTCAACCGAGGTGTTGGCCGTCAGCTGGCTAAATGAGAATGACTACTTCAACCGGCGGATGCTCTGAAACGAATTCTTGGGATTTCGGTTGCTTGCTGGCAAGGACGGCATGTGGCATCGCGGGAGGGAAACACGCGCCGCAGTGTTGGTTTGCGGCGCTCGGCGCATTCTTTGCGTGCACGGTAGTTTTGGGGTCACTGCCACGTTGTAATTTATCGGCACATCGCGCCTCAAATTCCGGCGGGCGCGCCAACAACGCAATGATCAGGAGCTCCAAACGCCGCAAAATTATACCCACCCTCGTGAGCTTGGTAGTCATGAAAATCAAAGTTCTCTAAATTTCCGCAACCTTCCACCCCCGTTATTCACATCACGCAGATGTGAAACCTTTAAACCCGTTTCATCGGCCTCGCGCAGGGTGCCAGGAAGCAAGGCCAACGCCACTATCCTCTATTGAAGGCGCAAACAGACTTTTTTCGCGATGGTGGCGAGTGGGCGGAAGACAAAAGGCAGACGTGGTCACATTGGATAGAAATTTGTCGAACGTCGTTGAACCCTCTGTATGTGGACCCCAGACATCGATCGTCAGTCACTGCAGGCGCTTTTATTCCTCATTATTCCTCAAAACTTTCTTTCGGTATTTGGGCGCGGTTGCGTGGCCTAACGATATCCTTGAATGTACGATCCCCTGCTATCGCCATGCATTCAATTCAGAGATTGCAATATATTCGGAATTAGGGTGATATTAACCGAGGCAGACTGTCGCAGATAAAGGAGATTAAGGGAGACGGGAATGGGTCAAGCGATCAAGGGCAGTGCTTCGCGGCCACAGAAAAAAAGTGCGCCCGTCGATCAGGAAAACTCCAGCAATGGCGTTTTGGATGCCAGTTCGATCGAGTTGGAAGCAATGGAGCGAAGTGCTTCTGCGGCCGTGGAGTTCCTTCGTTGCTTGGCGAATCCGCACCGTTTGATGATTCTTTGTCATCTGACGCGCGGAGAATACTCTGTTGGCTCGTTGGAACGGGAACTCGGCATCCGGCAAGCGCATCTTTCGCAGCAACTGGCGCGTCTTCGCCAGGAAGGCATCGTCAAAACCCGGCGCGATTCTCGTACGATCTATTATTCGATTGGGAATCAGGCAGCGACTGAAGTCCTTACGCTGCTTTATCGACTTTTTTGCGCAGATGTTTCAGGGTCTCGCCTCGCAATGTCCGATGGCGGTGCCTGATGGTCTGGCTTCGCACTGAATAGCCGGACTGCCCACAGCCCTAGGAGCATCGCGAGGACGAAGAACGCGACTGGCTCAGGCTGAACTGGTAGGGCCACCAACGCGGGGCCTGGGCAGAAGCCGACCAGCGCCCATCCCACTCCAAAAATGAGCGCGCCCAAAACGAGCCGCGGTGAAATGCCGCCCCGAGGTAGGCTGGGAAAGTATGATCCATCCAGCGCTCGAGGCATCGAGCGGGCGATGACGTACCCTGCGGCGGCAAGCGGAAGAGCTCCGGCTATAACAAGTGCCAGACTCGGATCCCATTGTTCGGCGATGTTCAAAAAATTTAATACTTTTGCTGGGTCACTCATACGAGAGATCAGCAGCCCAGCGCCGAACAGAAACCCAGAAACAAATGCAATGAATAATTGTTTCATTTAAAGGATCCCCAGACCTCGGGTCAGGAACACGACGACAAACGCGATTCCCATAAAAGAAAACGTCGCGACCAGGGAGCGCGGCGATAGTCGCGACATACCGCAAATACCGTGCCCTGATGTGCATCCACCAGCGAGCCCGGAACCGATCCCGACCAGCAACCCACCCCCAATAAGCAGTCCAAATGATGTTGTGATATAGACGTGTGGCGCGATCCCCAATATCCGTGCAAGCAGGCCGGGAAGCAACAACCCAGCCGTAAACGCTAGCTGCCATGGTTGTTCGAACGGCCGAATTAACCCCGAAGCAATGCCGCTGACGCCGGCAATGCGGCCGATACCTATCCAAAGTAACGCCGATGCCGCCCCAATCAGTAATCCACCACAAATTGCAAGAAGTGGCGTAAATGCTGTCGGAATGGGAAGTGGAAGAAGCATCGTTTTAAACAGCCTGCGGCAGGGTTGTTAGACGACACACGTTACCACCGCCTTCGCCCCCGGCCGGTCATTGCTTTGAAGCAGGCCTGCCGGAGTAAACGTTGGCACTGACCGAATTGCGGCACGTTGCCCGAGACGTTGCTGAAATGTTGCTTTCAAAAATCCGTTCATCAGGCTCTATATTTCCTGTAATCTGGTCAATGTTGGCGCTTTCAGGGGCCGGCTTTCGTTGGCCGTGCGCAATGCTTTGGGATGCGACGGCTCATGTCTTGTGTGGTGCAGACAATAGCTGTTCGTAGGACGATGTTGTTTAATACTAGGTTCCTGCATGATCAAACTACCTTGCATTGGCCCATAGCTTGCCTGGCGTTGCATACCTCGGTGGCTAAAGACAGTGTTGTCGTTCCGCTTGGGGTAGGCAGTTGTAGCAGGTGAAGTTTCGGATTTCTATCGATCCAAATGTCGCGAGAGCCGAATTCACTCAATGGCTTGTCCGCAAGATGGATACAAGTCAATTCATTTTCGGACCACAGTTCCGCGTCGAGCGTCGAATCAATGCGTGTCATGTTCCCAACGTTACAGTGCAGGCGGTATCGTGCATAGCCAGAGACGAAGCATTGTTTCAATGTCGACAGCAGCACGACACAAAGAGGCATGTTGCGCATGCCACAAACAGCAAACACACGACATAAAGGCCTTTTTGCTACCCACGCGTTCCACGCATAAGGTTGTTGTTGATCATGGAAGATTTACAAGGTTTTAAACCAACGGTTGGATTCCATTGAAAAAGGGTTATCCAACCGTTGTCATCCCGCCGGTATAGGGCCGCAAAACGTCAGGAATGGTTATCGATCCGTCTGCGTTCTGGTAGTTCTCCATTAATGCGATCAATGCTCGCCCTACCGCCACGCCCGAGCCATTCAACGTGTGGACAAATTCAGGCTTCGCCGGTTTCGTACCGACCTGAGCAGGACGGTAACGGGCGTTCATCCGTCGCGCCTGAAACGTACGGCAGTTTGAACAGGAAGAGATTTCGCGATAGATTCCTTGCCCAGGCAACCATACTTCCAGATCATAGGTCTTGGCTGAGGAAAATCCGGTGTCGCCTGCGCAGAGCAACATTCGGCGGTAGGGTAGCTGCAGTCGCTCCAGAACTGTCTCCGCGCAACGGGTCATGCGCTCGTGTTCGTCTGCGCTCATTTGAGGGGTCGTGATGGAGACCAATTCGACTTTCGAGAACTGGTGTTGGCGAAGCATACCTCGAGCATCGCGGCCTGCCGCTCCGGCTTCAGAACGAAAACATGGCGTAAGCGCAGTGATCCGGATCGGTAGTTTGGCAACATCAACTATTTCATCGGCCACAAGATTTGTCAGGGGCACTTCGGCAGTCGGGATCAGCCAACGACCGTCCGTTGTCCGGAACAAATCATCGGCAAATTTCGGCAATTGCGCTGTCCCAAAGGCGGTCGCATCGTTAACGAGTAACGGAGGTGAAATCTCTGTGTAGCCGTGTTCCTGCGTGTGGAGATCAATCATGAACTGGCCTAGGGCACGCTCCAACCTGGCGAGAGGTCCGCGCAGCACGGTAAAGCGGCTACCCGCAATCTTTGAAGCGGCGGCGAAGTCCATTAAGTTCAGCGCCTCACCGATCTCAAAGTGGTGCCTCGGCGCAGTGTCAAACGTTCGGATATGCCCCCATGACTTGATCAAAACATTATGGGACTCGTCACGCCCATCCGGAACATCGGGCTCAAGAATATTTGGTAATGCCGCAAGCCGGTGGTGGAGTGCAGTTTCAATGTCACCAACCTTTGCGGTTAGCGCATCAATCTGTTGGCGGATCGAGCTTCCCTGCGCTTCGAGTTCTGCCGTGTCACAACCATTCCGCTTTGCCGCGCCGATTTGCTTGGCGAGCTGGTTGCGTTCGGTCTGTAGAGTCTGCAACGTACTGAGTACCTGTTTCCAGCGGCTGTCTAGGTCAAGCAATGCCTCCCCCGCTGCATCAAACCCCCGCTGAGTGAGAGCCATGTCAAACGACGCCACTCCTAAAGCTCGGACATCGTGAATATCATGCATCAGAGATAGTCCCGCTCTTTGGTTCAACTATTTTTACAGCAAAAATTGAAATCTCGAAGAGAGCGACAAGTGGCAGAGCGAGTCCGGTCATGGTGAACACGTCGGGCGGAGTCAGAATTGCAGCAACGATGAAGCATCCGACATACGCGTATCGCCGATACTTTTTCAATCCGGCTGCAGTGACAATACCAACCCGCCCGAGCAGAGTCAGCAGCACTGGCAATTCGAAGCACAAGCCGAACGCAAATATCAACTTCATGACTAAGTTGAGGTACTCCGAGACCCGCGGCAAAACATCAATTTGCAGCCCACCATTTTGTCCTGTCATCTGAAAACTCAGGAAAAATCGCCAGGCGTTGGGGAAAATCACGTAATAGGCGAGTGCGCCGCCGGCAAAGAACAGGACTGGAGTGGCCACGAGGAATGGCAGCAGCGCCCGCTTTTCGCTGCGATAAAGACCAGGCGCGATAAAAACCCAGATTTGCGAAGCGATGACTGGAAACGAAAAGAACGCAGCGGAGAAAATCGCGACCTTTACGTAGGTGAAGAACGCTTCGTACAGGGCCGTATACACCAGTTCCGGCTTTTGTCCCCGTTCCTTGAGGAGTTGCACTAGAGGTTGCGCCAGAAACCGATAGATCTCGCTGGCGAAGTAATAAGAGATCAAAAAGGCACCGAGAAAGGCTAGCGCTGACCACAACAAACGCCGCCGCAACTCGGAGAGGTGGTCGAGCAAGGGCATCTCCTTGTCGTTGATTTCATCCTTGCTGCGGGAATTGTCGTGTGAGGCGTTGGGCTCGATATCCATTGCGTCTTCTACCAGATTCGCGTGCCGGGCGGGACGAAGGCGGGAATTTGACGCTGCCGAGCCGCTGCCGGTGGAATGAAGTCCGGCAAGCCGTCTGGAACCGCCGTCGTGGTGGTCGCGTCCACAGCCTCATGCAATGAGAGGTGTTCGTCCTGCGTCATCACCCCAGTCTGGGGTGAGCTGGTTGCATCTGTTACCGGATCGAGTGCGTGTCGGAGGTCGCCTTCCGGGTCGATATGACGCTCAACCGCGGCTCCTAGATCGAAATTACGCAGGTTACGCAACTCGCTGGCCACATCTTGTAGGTCGGCTTCGCGCATCAACTCGTTGATATGGCCTTGAAACTCGCTTGCTAAGCTGCGCATCTTCCGCAAGGCGGCGCTCATAGAGCGAATCGCGATCGGCAAGTCTTTGGGTCCGATGACGACGAGCGCCACGGCCATGATAACACCAATCTCTGCCCAGGAAAATCCGAACATTCTCGCTCGCTTGTAACGGAACCTCTGCTAGCAGCATGAGGCTACAGGTCAAGGATCAGCAGTCAACGGCTTGACTTCGGCATTGGCGCCCATGTTCTGCTCCTCTCCCAAGTCACCGTTTTCAGCGCCCTCCCTCTCCGAGGGAGAGGGAGCTGTTGCCGCGTCAAGCAAAAGGTCTTCACGTTTCGGTAGATCTTGAAGGCTTCGTAGGCTGAAAGCCGCAAGAAAGTGTGCTGTTGTTGCCCAGAGCGTAGGCCTCCCCGGTGTTTCCTTGTGCCCGCACGGCGTAACTAGATCAGCCTGCAATAGGGCATCAAGAGTCGCTTGGCTCAGGCTGGCTCCTCTGGCCTGTTCGATCTCGTTGCGAGTGACGGGCTGATGGTACGCGATGATCGCTAAAGTTTCCATCGCCACGCGCGGTAAGCGCCTCGGCACTTCGATGATTTTGCGCAGCGCCGGGGCGAGATCGGGGGCAGTTCGAAACATCAACCCGCCACCGACATCAACCAGTTCTACGCCGCTACCGTCGTAGCGCGCCCGCAAGTTTGCGATGGTGGCGTCGATGTCCGTATCTTCAGGTGCTAAATTTGCAAGGCTGCGAAGCTTGATTGGTTCGCGGCTGGCAAAAATGGCCGCTTCGATCAGGCGCTCCGCGTAAGGGCGTTCGGTCATTCGTTCTCCGCAGCGGGGGGGTTGGTACGACGCAACTCGATCGCTCCGAAGGTTTCAGTTTGGCGCAACAGTACGTGACCGCTCCGCGCCAGCTCGAGGCTGGCCATAAACGTGCTCGACAAAGCTGCTCTGGACGCAAGCGGATCAGAATACTGCTCGGGCAAAAATTGTGACAAGTCTGCCCAATCGGGTGTGATATGCAACTGTTGGGATAAAAATTGGAGGGCCTGTTGGACGGACCAGAAACGCATCGGCTTCGGCTGGTACGGCGCTGATATCGTGCCACGGCGTCGGGCCGCAAGATAGCCACTAAGGAGGCCTGAGATACTGACGCGGAGTCGCGAGCGATCGATCTCTGTCAAATCCTCCGACTTGCCGCGGGCAAATACATCCTGATCGAGAAGAGGGCGCGTGCCAAGCCAAGCAGCCGCACAGTGGATGAATTCAAGCTGCTTCAACTTCTCAGCGAGATTGTGGGCAGCATCCTCACCCTCTTCTTCTTGCGGTTTGTCCTGAGGGAGAAGGAGGCGTGACTTGAGCCATGTAAGCCACGCCGCCATCACGAGCCAATCGGCGGCCAGCTCAAGCCGTAGATGCCTGGCATTTTCAATAACGGCGAGGTATTGTTCTACCAGAGCCAGGATTGAGATCCGGGCAAGGTCGACTTTCTGGGTTCGTGCTAGGTCGAGTAACAGATCGAGCGGGCCTGCGAAGCCATCAAGATCAAGAATCAATGAGGGGGTAACCGACCGCTGTTCTTGCGGATTTTCTGATTCAGAAACGAGCGCCATGAACCCCTGCAATTGCTAGCATTGCTTCAGCGACCGCAGGCACGAGCGTGTTCAGCAGGCTGCCAACTGGGTCAAATTTAATCCCTGCTGCTCCAAGCACGCCGGGAAGAACGAAGATCGCCAGCAGAATTGCCAAGATACCCACACGCTCCACTTTTGCCAGAGCACGTGCCAGTGGCATTGGCAGAACGCCGACGGCGATGCGACCACCATCGAAGGGCGGTAACGGGATTAGATTGAAAAGGCCCAAAACGACATTAAAAAGTACGAAATCCGCAAAAAAAATCGCCGATGCTCCGCGTGTACCGAAAATTGCGAGGCCGAATGCACCCACCAGCGCCAGAAAAAAATTCATTACTGGCCCAGCTGCGGCGACCAACGCCATGCCACGGCGCGGATTCGTGAACTGACGAGCATCCACCGGGACTGGTTTAGCCCATCCAAACATGAAAGCTACGCGACCGATCATCACCAGTTGGCTGATCAGCAAGACGAGCGGTACGACAATTGTCCCATACCGATCGATATGGCTAAGTGGATTTAGCGATAACCGTCCAGCGCGAGCTGCCGAGTGGTCGCCCAGCGCCAAAGCTGCAAAGCCGTGTGCGAGTTCGTGCAGGATAATGGCGAGCCCGGCGGCGATTACACCGAGCACGATCGCGCGCAGACTCTCGAAGGTCATTACGCGTTCACTGCTAGCATGTTGGTAGAGAGTTCGGGAGCATTCTTTTTGAGGCTGACCAACCGCGTCATGTCAAAGGTAAAACATGCCTCCAGGACAGCGCGATTACCCGGCAGGTCCCCAGGGCAATAGAGGGCAAGGTCGCAGCCCGCGGTAAGTGCGCCTCGGGCCCGCGTAGCCGGATCGCCGGTCAATGCGTCCATTGCTAGATCGTCACTGATTAGGATACCTTGGAATCCAATTCGGCGGCGGATCACATCATCTATGATCCGCCGTGACAAGGTCGCTGGCAAGTCCTTGTCCCACACTTCATACACGACATGAGCAGTCATCGCCCAAGGTAGTCCGGAATTGGCGGCAAATGGTGCAAGATCTGCATCGAGATTGCTGGCCGTGATCCGGGGCAAGGCCGTGTGGCTGTCAACTGTCGCCTTCCCGTGGCCGGGTATGTGTTTCATTACCGGCTGAACTCCTTGAAACTGAACCCCCCAGGCGATGTCTGCGCCGAGGACACCCACTGCAACTGGGTCGTTACTGATCGCGCGATCTCCGATCACGGGATTTGTGCCTTCTGCCAGGACATCCAGCACGGGAGCTGTCACGATGTCGATCTTTGCTTCCCGTGCCAGCACGCCAAGTGCTGCGCCATGCGCCCTTGCGGCGCGGCGTGCGGCATATCGGTCGTTCCGCCAGAGTGCGCCGAGAGTTGCGGGTGCCGGCAGGCCGGGCCAGTGAGGCGGCCTCAAACGGCTAACGCGTCCGCCTTCTTGGTCAATCATCAAAACGGCTGCTTCCGGCAGTCTATCGCGAAGTTGTGTAACCAATTGCTCTAGTTGAGGGGGGTCGACAATATTCCGAGAGAACAGAATGACGCCTGCTGGTGGTAAAGTAGCGAGCAGATCAGACTCGTCACTCGTTAGAGTGGTGCCTGAAATGCCGACAATCGCCGCCTTCGTTTTGGAAGTGCTCATATCTTTGGCCGATAGCATGAAATGCCACTTTTGCGGAGCCTGGAGCAAAATCCTATTGCGTCGGCATCCGTTGGAAAGCCGAGTCGGACTTGGTAGAAGATCTTTCCGTCGATTGTTGCTCGGACAATTTCCGGGGATTTGTTGGCCAGTAGCGCTGGTGCACGCGCGGCAAGTTTGCGCCATGCGTTTTGTGCGTCCTGTGGTGTTGGCAGAGCGGCGAGCTGAACGACGTTTTGACGGGTTTCGCGAGTTGTGGTCTCTCCATTGGTCGACGGGGTGGGTGGTTTCGGTGATGTCGCCGGTGCTGTTGGCCCAATTGACGGTGTCTTTTCCCGCGTTTTGACGACCGGTACGTGAGGGGCTGCTGCACTAACAGGTGCCGTCGGCGGTGAGCGAGTGAGCGCGGCGATGTCGGGTACCGGTGGTAGGGGAGCTAATCGCGGTATTGGCGCTGATGGCAAGCCGGACATGATTTGCTCGTGAGCGCCCGGTACCTGCAAGCCGCCTGGATTGACAGGCTTTGTCCGCATAGGGCTGGCGGGTGGCTTGATAACCGGTGGTGGCCCAAGATCAGTATGTATTCCGCTCCAAACGATTGCGAGCCCAATTAGCGCAAATCCAATCCCACTTGCGGCCACGACTATCCGCCGCGTTGCGGCGTCAATGCCTCGTGGGCGGTTGCGCGGCGTCACATAAGGTGGGACGTCAATATCGGGGTCCTCCATCGGGTTTGCTTTCTCCTCGGTTCATCGCATCTCCTCGACAGGTGTAACGCCCATCACGGCAAGACCCGATCGTATTACAGCCGCTGTCGCCGCAACCAGGGCGAGGCGGGCGCGAGTCGCATTCGTCGCCTCGATCTGAATAAAACGCAATGTCGCATCGCTGTGGCCGCAATTCCATAGGGTATGAAAATCGCCGGCTAGATCATAAAGATAAAAGCCAATTCGATGTGGTTCGCGTGCTATTGCAGCGGACTCGACCAAGCGAGGCCAGGCCACTAGGCGGCGAATTAAACAGAGTTCTTCCGGTGCGGTCAGAAAACTCAAATCCGTGGTGGCGAGGGCTTCATCGTCCGTTGGGTCGAGTTGTGGCATGGTGGCCGCGATCCGTAGCACAGAGCGGCAACGCGCATGGGCATATTGAACGT
Source organism: Acidiphilium sp. (assembly GCA_027449105.1). GTDB lineage: Bacteria > Pseudomonadota > Alphaproteobacteria > Acetobacterales > Acetobacteraceae > Acidiphilium. Next base: position 12,578 of record DAIDMG010000028.1, read on the forward strand.
AGAAAACCGGATTTTCCCGCGTTTGTTCTATGGCGGAGTCGAGGTCAAACTCCATCTGCGCATCGGGCTTCCGCATTAGCATGATGAATCGGACGACGTCCGGCCCGACCGATTCAATCAAGTCCCGCAACTCGACGTAGGTGCCCGCGCGCTTGCTCATCCGCATAGGCTCGCCGTTTTGTACGACACGTACAATCTGGCAGATCACCGCCTCTAACGAGGCGTTACCGTTTCCGAGTGCGCGGACGGCAGCTTGCATGCGCTTGATGTAGCCGCCGTGGTCGGCTCCCCAAACATCGATCATTGTGTTGAAGCCACGTTCTATCTTATTAGCATGATATGCAACGTCGTTCGCGAAGTAAGTGTTGCTCCCATCGGATTTCTGTATTGGCCTGTCAACGTCGTCACCAAACTCTGTGGCGCGAAACAGCGTCTGTTGGCGCGGTTCCCAGTCATCGGGGATCTTGCCTTTCGGGGGAGCAAGCACGCCTTCGTAGAGTAAGCCCCGGTCACGGAGTCTGCCAAGGGCTTGGCGGACGCCGCCCGCTTCGACGAGCGCCCTTTCGGATGTAAAGACGTCGTGCACCACGCCGAGAGCCGCAAGGTCTTCCTTGATCAGTACCAGCATCTTGGCAACAGCGAAATCGCGAAAGACATTGAGCCATTTGTGCTCCGGGGCGTTCACAAACTGATGGTTGTGGGCGTTGGCGAGAGCTTCGCCCACAGCCGAGAGGTACGTCCCTTTGTACTGCAGTCCGCCAGGAATCGCCGCGGCATATGTTGCTGCCTGTTCGTTTAATCCCAGCGCGGTCAAATAACGAGCGTAAACCGAGCGGGTCAAAGCAATCACCTGCGCTCCCGCATCGTTTACATAGAATTCCTTGGTGATTTTGTAGCCAGCTTTGGTAAGTAGATTTGCTAGGGCATCTCCGACGACGGCGCCGCGGCAATGGCCTACATGGAGCGGCCCCGTAGGGTTGGCCGACACGTATTCGATGTTGATTCGTTGGCCGCGTCCGAGGGTGCTTGCGCCATACGCTGCTCCTGCCCGTAGGATGATCGGGATCTGATTCTGCAAAACTGTTTGGTCGAGCGTCAGATTGACAAAGCCTGGACCGGCGGGTTCCGCTCCGGCGATTGGAGACCGTAGCATGAGTCGGGCGGCTAGGGCGGAAGCGATCTCACGCGGCGGACTGCCGAGCGGCTTCGCCGCAATAAGGGCCGCATTTGTTGCTACGTCTCCGTGCGTCGGGTCGCGGGCTGGTATGACCTCGATGCGCTCGAGTGCATCCTGACGGAGTGCGGGGCAAAGAAGTAAGACTTCATCGAGCACTATGTCGCGCAAATCGGCAAACAGATTCTCGGCCATCTTAAATCCTCAGGCAGTAAAATGGGGATCGAAGAGCCTGCGATGCTCATCGAGCGCAAAACGGTCGGTCATTCCAGCGATATAGTCCCGTACAATCTCTGCCGTCACCATTGTCCCGGGAGGGCCAGCGCGATCACGCCAGTCGCCGCGTAACAGGTCTGGCCGTTCGACAAAGAGCCGCGCCATGTCCCGGACGACCAACTCCACTTTGCGCGTCATTCGATTGACATGCCAATGCCGATACATTCTCTCATTGAGAAATTCACGGATTGCCCGATTGGCGCGGCCAAGATCCTCAGCAAAGCCAATAACAGGACTGGAAGATCTGCGGATGTCGTCGCTAGAGGTGGGACCCAGAGCGGAAATACGCCTGCGACTTTCGGCCAGCGTCCCCGTGACAAAGCTACCGATTACCTGCCGTACGGTATGGGCTCGAATCCGGGGAACCTCGTCACTGGCGGCCCTCGCTTCAGAAAGGGCTTCTCCGACAACGGGAATCTGCCCGAGGTCATCGGTGCCAAACAAACCGGCACGCCAGCCGTCATCGAGGTCGTGCGCGTGATAGGCGATGTCGTCGGCGAGCGCGGCCACTTGCGCTTCGGCCGAAGCCTGCCGCGATAAATCCAGCGGGAATACCCGGTCAAACATGGTGATGTAGTCAGGTGGTTCCTCTGGGGGGCCATTATGTTTTGCAATACCTTCGAGTGTTTCCCAGGTCAGGTTCAGCCCATCGAAACCTGCATAGCGGTGCTCGAGTAGCGTCACAGTTCGCAGGCTTTGCGCGTTATGGTCAAATCCCCCGTAGTCAATCAGCGCCGCATTCAACCCTGCTTCACCGGCGTGGCCAAAAGGCGGGTGTCCCAAATCGTGAGCGAGGGCGAGGGCCTCTGTCAGATCTTCATCGAGCCCAAGCCCACGTGCAATCGATCGGGCAATTTGCGCCACTTCGAGCGAGTGGGTCAGGCGTGTTCGGTAGAAATCGCCTTCGTGGGTGATAAAGACCTGCGTCTTGTATTGCAGCTTTCGAAAGGCACCAGAATGCAGGACGCGGTCACGGTCACGCTGGAAGGGCGACCGCGTTTGGCTGGCGGTTTCAGTAAATTGCCGACCGCGGGGCCGGTGGGGGTCCGAAGCGTATGGAGCGAGGTGCATGTCTTTCGCTTACAGGACTCGGTTGATGTCTCCAAGCTTGTCCGACGTTCGGCGTGTTCTAGTTGGGGGCTTAAAGCCCAGAGTGGCGGAAACGGTAGCATTTGCTGGCATAGTGCGCCCACAGCTGAGGGCAGGTAGGTGTTCAGCGGTGTGTGAATGGTTCAAAAAAGCCGTCAAATGAGCGATCGTTATTCGATGGTGTTGTACTGCCCTCTTGCTGCTGCGCGACGCTGGATCCGTGCTGTTCTGATATCCATGACCCAAAAGACTACGCCTACATTGCTGACGAGCTGCTAGCGATGCACCGGCGCTTGTATTGGTCGCCGCCCGTCTCTTCGCCCTCGCGCGGATTCAACCGGATAGCCAAGCGCCGTCAATCCAAGCACCAACACCGAGCCATTATTGATTTCCGTGGCAACGTCATGAGGCGGTTGCGGACTACATCGTGCGCTACGCGACGGTGCGACACCGATTTTGTGAAGCGGGCGCGATCGTCGGACCATGCGCATTCCTGACTGCCCGAAATCCCGCGACGAAAGACGATGGGATGTCAGCATTTTCTCTTTGTCCGCGACCATGTCACGTTCGGCAAGCCGCAAAACAAACAAAGCGTAACTCTAGCGCAACGCCAGCGTACTAAACTTTACGTTACAAGGACACAGTCCTTTTTGGACCGAGACACACATCTCGTTAACTGAGAGCCCCGGAGAAATCCGGGGTTTTTTCATGCGCCCATATTTGGCTGGTACAAGTGATTGAATGCGTCATGCACGTACGCCCTGCCATGAGCTATACGGCATCCACCTACTTTTTGGCGGAGCTATGGGAGGTTAAAGCTGCCCAACTTCAGAGGGATTCCAAGTTTTTACGGATCCCAGTTGTTGCGTGGGTCGTGCGTCGGCTCACGGTGACGTGGTGGTATGAAAGTGCAACGTCTGCGTGCCCATCGTAGGCATGTCGATACAGTGTCTTTCTCAGATGACCGCACATGCTTCACTAAAGGCCCCGGATCTCTCCGGGGCCATCTTCATCCGCAGTACTGATATGTTAGTTAAACCCCGCTCTCCGCCCCGGACTCCCTGGACCCATTATTCCCTAAGCACACTCCACGTCGCGCAGGTCGTGTCATTTAGCCGTTCCTATCGTGAACTGTCAATGATAGTATGGTGCACTATATATCATTATATTCTGACTGACGAAAGCAGGCCATTCTAAACATGTGATATCAAAATAACGGAAATGTGAATTTTACGGGCCGGAAAAGCGCGTAATTGTACTATATTCCCTGCTGTAATAATCCTCTCGAACTGAAAAGCCCCGGAGCGATTCGGGGCTTTTCTTTCAGTTTCGGTGGTTGCCTGGCCACGGTACGAAATAAAATCGGCGTCCGTCGGTTCCTTTGGGGTCTTTTCCGCCGAAGGCTGCAACCGATGTGATATGCCTAAGTTCAGCGAGATGTGTATCGCACTGGATTTCAGCTTAACGTCAATAGGGATGCGTGGTGGGGAAGGGATTCATGAAAGCGTTTTTGACGGCCGTGCGTTGTTTCTGTGGTTTAGCGGCGCTCTTTTTCGGTATTCCGCATGTCGGTTTTGCACAATCCAACACTGCCGGTGCAATGAATACCTCCTTCCAGAAATCCTTAAGCGCAATGGCGCAAGATTATGCAGGAATCGTCAAAGATGCATGCAAGGGAGCGCCGGAGGACGGCCGCCCCACAGGCAAGCTCGGGAATTTCCAAGATGAGGTTCGATGCCAATCGACAAGGGCGATTGCATTATCTTGCACAGAAATGGCTCAGCAAGCCGTCAATTTCCGCCAAATAATGCAATCCGGAAAATCTTCTTACAAGAAAATTCTGTCAGATATCGACACTGACACCGTGTCGTCGCCAGGCGCATTCGGAGCATTGCGGCTTGCTACATCTTCGCCGCCGGGCTGGACATCATCAGAGCTTCTTATCTTCGTATTTGACCGGTGCTTGTCGGTGGCTGGCTTTCGCCAACCAATAGCTGGACGCCAACAATAAACTAGCGCATCCGCGAAATCCTTCGATCTCGGTGGCGCATGGCTGAGAACAGAACAGGAATCTGGATTGTGATCGATGGCCAATGCGGCTATGGGGCATCCGAAAAAGGTGCTTCCGAAAAATCCCTTTTGGCTAACGTCTGATGCTACCCTGACTAAAGCTAATTCATTTTTTAACTGGTCTTGGCCGGAAAGAATCCCTATAAAAGCTGTTGTTTTAATGGTGGAGCCAAGCGGAATCGAACCGCCGACCTCCTGAATGCCATTCAGGCGCTCTCCCAACTGAGCTATGGCCCCATGCTGGCGCCGGCTATAGAACCCCGGCGCCCGATCGGCAAGCCCTCCCTCGTGGGGTGGGGCTATTCCTTTTGACGCCGGTGCCCGGTTACCTCCTTAAAAAACTCCACCAGTTTGTAGCGCCATATTCTGCCACTTGGATCTGCGAATCGCCGCAGTGTCGTTCGATGGTCGCTATTGTTTCCGAGACGGGGACAGGGCTTGGCCTTCGCCCGTTGACCACAACGGCTAGGATTGTCACGCCGCGGGCACGAAGGGCTTCGATTGTGCACAGGGTATGGCTGATCGCGCCGAGGTAGGCACCGGCAACAACGATGGCGGGAACCGACAGTTCAGCGATCCAATCGCGCACCGTATGATTGTTGTCGAGCGGGACCATTGCGCCACCGACGCCTTCAATGAACAGAGGCATGGATTCCTGCCCAAAGTTGTCCCGACAAAAATGAAGGAGCTGGTCAAAATCGATGAGTCGCCCTTCGCGTGCCGCGGCCATGTGGGGTGAGAGTGGCGCGGCAAAGCGCCAAGGGCAGATACGCGCAATTGCTGGATCGCTCGGTGGTTCGCCCATCGCCGCCAACAGCATGCCGGCATCGCTTGCCTGGGGTTGTGTCGGATCATAGCCGCTTGCCACGGGTTTTATTGCGCGTGCCATTGAGCCCGCCGCGCGCAGATGTCGGACGACGTCGGCGGTAATATGCGTTTTGCCGATTTCTGTTCCGGTTGCGGTGATGAAAAAATTACTCATAGCTTCCGCGGCTGCAGCTTAATTTTCCTTGGGACACGCGCCATGCCAGCCAAACTTTACCCCCAATTGTGAACGCGAGATAGGACGGCGGCAGCACGTTTGGTCGAGGGTTGGCGCCAATGACCGATTTGCTCTCCCTGGCGGAACTGCTGAAAAGCCTCGGCGTGCCGTTTTTGGCGGGGTGACAGGCTCGAAGCTTTGGGACGCCAGTGCATGGCCCGTAGTTTGTGCACAAGACTCTCCATCATTGCTAGTCTGGCCCATTACTGCGAGCACCTGACGCGGGGCACTTCACGTCCGCATCACGCAAGTCTACCATGGAGACGAGATATCCGGAGGGTATATGTCTGTGACCGTTGATCGACCCGTAGTTTCGCCGCTGCCTTTTTCAGGCCTGCGCCATAACTGGACGCGAGATGAAATTGGAGCATTGCTTGCGCTGCCTTTGCCAGAACTGATTTTTCAGGCGCAAGTCGCACACCGTACCCATTTCGATCCAACCGCTGTCCAAATTTCAACCTTGCTTTCCATCAAGACGGGAGGCTGTCCCGAGGATTGCGGATATTGTCCTCAGAGCGCGAGCGCCGAGACCGCGGTTTCTGCTTCTAAGTTGATGGATATTGAACCCGTCTTGCAAGCAGCAACCCGCGCCAGAGATGCCGGTGCCACGCGGTTTTGCATGGGGGCAGCTTGGCGATCACCCAAGGATCGCGACCTTGAACGGGTCGTGGAAATGGTTGAGGGTGTCAAATCGCTAGGCCTTGAGACCTGCGTAACGCTTGGCATGTTGCGCCCCGAGCAAGCGAGGCGCCTCAAAACGGCTGGTCTTGATTATTACAACCATAATCTCGATACTTCACCCGAGTTTTACGGCGATATTATTAGCACTCGGACATACCAGGACCGCCTTGACACACTGGCTGCCGTCCGTGACGCTGGGATCAGCGTATGTTGCGGTGGCATCATCGGCATGGGCGAGGGGCAGGAAGACCGGGCGGGGCTTCTGGAGACCTTGGCCAATCTTGATCCGCATCCCGAATCAGTTCCGATCAATGCGTTGGTTAAGGTGCGTGGCACTAGGCTCGAAGACGCAGCCCCGCTCGATCCCATTGATTTCGTCCGGATGATCGCAGTGGCGCGAATAACCATGCCCGCCTCATTTGTCCGGCTATCAGCGGGCCGTGAATCGCTTTCTGACGAAGCCCAAGCATTGTGTTTTCTTGCAGGTGCCAATTCAGTTTTTTACGGTGATACCCTATTGACAACAAGAAACCCCGCAGTCGAACGCGATCATGAATTGTTTGAAAAACTTGGACTCACGCGCGTTGCATGAGCGTGCCTGACTGGCTCAGCAAAGGGTGGAACCACATCTGGCTTCCTTATACCCAGATGCAGACGGCTCCTATGCCGCTCCCGGTGGCATGTACGGCAGGCAGCCGAATCATCCTCGCCGATGGCCAGGAGCTTATTGACGGTGTCGCGTCATGGTGGACTGCGTGCCATGGGTATAATCACCCGCATATTACCGCAGCAGTAGCCGCCCAGCTTCGGGAGATGCCGCACGTGATGTTCGGTGGCTTGGCCCATGCACCAGCCTACCGTCTGGCAGCAAGACTCGCGAACCTCACGCCAGAAGGCTTGGATCGCGTCTTTTTCACCGACTCTGGCTCCGTCGCGGTCGAGGTCGCGATGAAAATTGCGATTCAGGCGTGGCTCAACCGCGGCGAACGTCGCTCCAAATTCATGGCTTTTCGCGACGGTTACCATGGCGATACGATGGCGACCATGGCGGTCTGCGACCCCGAAGAAGGCATGCACGCGCTGTTTTCCGGCGTGCTCATGGAGCATGTCATTGCACCCCTCCCACGCAACGCCGAAACGCGATCCGAGTTCGAGAGGCTTATGGATGCGAATGCGTCAGATCTTGCCGGCATCATCGTCGAGCCCCTGGTTCAAGGGGCGGGTGGAATGGTATTTCATGATCCTGAAGTTCTCCGCCTTCTTCGTTCCTATGCCGATCATTATGGTCTAACGCTGATATTTGATGAGATTTTCACTGGCTTTGGAAGAACTGCAGCTATGTTTGCCCATCAGCTTGCTGGCGTTCGGCCGGATATCCTGACGTTGTCAAAGGCACTAACTGGCGGCACATCACCACTAGCTGCTACAATTGTTAGTAACGAGATATTCAAGCTATTCCTTTCTGAAGATTCGTCAAAGGCTTTTATGCACGGGCCAACTTTCATGGCTAATCCGTTAGGGTGTGCTGCTGCCAACGCGTCGCTCGACCTTTTTGAATCCGAGGACCGGCTAGGACAAGCAAACAAGATCGGCGCGCAGATGAAATCTGAACTCGGTGTGTGTCGGAAGATATCAGATGTCGTTGACGTCCGAGTCATGGGGGCAATTGGCGTTGTCCAGCTAAAGAGGATCGACGATGTTGGCGCGTTGCAAAAGGAGTTCATCAGGCGTGGTGTTTGGGTGAGACCCCTTCGTAACGTCATCTATCTGACCCCCGCTCTCACTATCCAATCTGACGAGTTGTCGGAACTTACTCACGCTATCGGAGATGTATTGTCAGGAAGTTAGAGGTCAAAAAAAGGTTCGTCCTGGAATGAAGATGCGGGTCATATTGAGCAGAAAGCTAGACTTGTACAAGGTGAGCTAGCGTCCTCAAAATTGGGTAATCCTGTACATGGTTGGGGGCTGTTGAGCTTGCTATTTAGCTGGCCGCGCGGATGGGTGGCGACGGCAGGGTGAAGTGTCAGTTTCGTCGTACTTAGGCAGCGACATCCTTGCATGACCGGTATCGGGAGCTAGGCGTTAGAGCAGCCCACAAAATTTGAAACGACGCAAAAACGTGCCTCGTTGTGCTCGTGGTGAGATGAGCTTGGACTTAATGTCGCTTGCCGCTCGGACGTCGAGGGCAGCATTACTACCGGGCGAAGTCGTTATCTGAGCTAAACAGATAATGCCCTCGCGAGCCAAAAGAATGCAGACCTATCGCATTCAGACTTGCTGATGGAAGCAGTTTCTTCGAAGAGGTTCATTTGTGAAAGGCCTTATCATA
>DAIDMG010000029.1 GCA_027449105.1 Acidiphilium sp.
CGGAACTCTCTGGTTGACTAAGCGCTCCACGATAGGTAGAACATACCATGAACATACCGCTTCGTGCTTTTAGCGAGATGTTTCCTGGCGAAGACGCCGCGGGTGAGTGGTTCGAGAAGGCGCGGTGGCCGGACGGCCCCGAATGGCTACCATTGCGGGGCGGTCGGCAACGTCATCTACATGCCGAAGACGAAGTTCTGGCACTGCAGGGCGTGCCGAAAGCAGTTCAGCGTCACTGCCGGGACGCCGATGCACCGGACCCATCTGCCACTACTGGCGTGGGCACAGGCGGTCTACCTGATTGTGTCCTCGTCGAAGGGGATCTCGGCGGTGAAGCGGAGTGAACTCCTCCGAGGGGCACTTGTTGCGACTGTTCGTGTCATCAAACGACGGGGCGGCTCTGTCAGCAAAGGGTGGGCCACGACATATGATTTTACTTTGTGTTGAGCTTACGTTCCGCGCGTCAATAGCCAGCGTCTGGATACGTCCGCGGTGAAGCATCATCTTCCTAAACGATGCCCTAATAATATTCCTCGAGCCCCAAACAAGCACTTGGAAAACAATAATACATACGAGGGCCTGACTATCATCGTCTTACCCGGCAACGGTCTCACGTCGTTGACCGTGACACCCTCACCGCGAGGAATACCCATGGAGAAGTATACGGGAACAGACTTGATAACTCGACACTACTTTCAGTAGACCTTCTCCCTAGGTTCGGACTGCTCTGAAATTATCCGCGCGCACTCGATGAAGCACAGAAAAACGGCACCGCGCTCCTGCCCCAGTTGAGTATTCCAGGCGATGGAACGGGTCATGACTCACGAAAAAGGCCCCAGGCTCTCTTTTGCCTTTTCATTTTGCACGGCCAGAATCTGCCCCCAACGTTCGACGCCCTCTGCCTGCGCTCACTCTGTGCGTCTGGGACGCTGGTTGGAGATAGCTTGCAGAAATGGCTGCAAACAAGACAACTGCCAGCAAAAGCCCTGTTCTAGTGTGCCAACAAACGCGGCGCCACAAGAGTTCCGGTTCTATAGCTCACGGTTCAAGCCGGCGCCTCCCCGGCGCTACGTTTAAACTGCCAACGTTATGGGCTTGTCCGGCAGACAAAGTTGCCACCGATCGCGCCAGTCAGACCGGACGTAGTTTATTTCCATCAACCGCCGAACGCCGATAATCGGCCGCCTTTCGAAACCGTGAAATGTAGTGTCGCTGCGCACGAATATGACCGCACGATTGAAATCAGCAGGGCCGCGCGCCACCCATTTCTGATTTGCGTCGTAAATATCAGTGCCCCAATTCTTGGCTTCTGGGCCAGTACAAAGATAGATCACCATTGAAAACAGCTTTGCGGTGATGTCGGGGTGCGGCTCAAGCCACATCCCATCCGTATCCTGTATGTATTCGATGCGAAGAAAACTTCCTTCGAGGTCACCTTCAGTTAAGTTGCACGTTTTGAAAAACTGCCGCGCCACATCTCCTCGCTGGAAGACCTCAACGAGCGCTTTTACCACTGGAAAATCTTCCTGCATCTGCGGCGTAAAAAACGTCCGCCTTTTGTTATTCTCGTCAAGATCACGCACCCCCCCGCATTCTCGGATATCCGGTGGCTTAACAGGCAACATCAATACGCCGACGCAAAGCTCTTCCGGCAAGGTATCTTTCAGAATCCACCGGACGTAAGGCCAGTCTTCTCGTTCCGCATTATTCATCGCATTAATAAAATGAGACGCAGCCTTATCCGGCCCAGGAATCACAGGGAAAACCATATTCAGCACCTAACGTTTTCTGGAAAAAAAACTCCAAACGTTTTTTGGTAAAACGTCCAAAACCCGGTTTAGAGATGGCGACGATTTGATAAGCGCGCTAAAGCCGTGACGCAGATATTCACTGCGTACATAAGATTCTGAATCACAATAGCAGAGCTGAAGACTCATGCGCTGCCCTTTTTGCGGTAGAAATCCGTGCCACGATTTCTCAGACACCTTGAACATGAGCATGGCGCCGTATTCAGGTGGGAACTCAAACACATAATCCTCCCGATTCGAACTTCTCAGCACTCGCAAGCGTCCTTTCTCAAAGGGCCACTCGGCGGAGAGCCCTACCAGGACGGTAACAATTTTATGCCTTGAATCGTTGTGTGCATAGCCTTCGTTGTAATGGCCGGTTGTGTTTCCCATCATGACGATGCACGGAGGACATTTACTCAAATCGACATTGAACTTTTTTTCCACAATCTTACGAAAGCGCTCGCTCAGCAATTCCTCAATGAGTTTCCCGAAGTGTTGACCATACTTGAGCCGAGGCAAGCCAAAGTAGCTCTTGATGGGATAGCTGCCGCGCGTCGGAATAACCGGTGCATCTGAAAGCACCTCGTCTTTAACTTCCTGAGGCAAAGCATCCGGCACGTACCCCCATTCGTATGGCTCCGTCTTAATCGTCAATTTCTCAATCGCAGCTTCGTCAAGATATTTGAAAGAAGCACCGACGTCTGCCATGATTTTCTCTCTTCCCCTTATGAACGAGCGTCCATAATTCCCGCGTTCGCCTCGCCTTGTCAAGGACAGCAAAACCAGCCGATCGGTAGCGCTGGCGTTCTTCACCACTTGACAAAAATCAAGGATTTCATCAATCCGAACCGACGTTCATAACAAGAATGGTCGGCACGAAAGCGTGTAAAATCATTGTATAGTGGGTACGGAAAGCTTCCATGCGACCTCGGAAATGCCGTCTTGTTCGATCAAGTCCTACGGTGCGCTTTTACAAGCCGCGTGGGGTCCGTCTTATGGAATTGCAGGTTGTTGTGCTAAGGAACGAGGAGTGGGAGGCTCTGTTATCTGTCGATTACAAGGGACTTGGCCATGAAGCTGCGGCCAAAATGATGGGAGTATCGCGGCCGACCTTCTCCCGTATTTTGGCCAGTGGGCGCTCCAGTATAGCAAAAGCAATGGCAGAAGGTGCCGCCCTAAAGATAGAAGGCGGCGATTTCAAGCTCGTCGACGAAGACAAAAATAATACGTAACTGACTCAAAACGAAACAGTGTTTGTTGAGAAGCGTAATATTCTTCCAAGTGATCAGCCGCCTTTCCGCTATTAAAGATCTCCTGTTCCATATGTTGGTGTTAAATAATGGTCCATCAAACGCTAATAAGAAATGAAAGCCACGCGTGACCTGAGGTACAAGTTGAAATCGGCTTCTGCATTTTCAAAACACCGAAATAAGGCCGTGGCCGAATACGAAAGGAAGACAGCGTGGCGTATGCTTGATGCACAGGTTGACGGCTTTGCCAAAATATTTTTTCCGAAGTGTCTGTAACGTGCTTTTTCTAACGTACTGGCTCGAGCTGTCTCGCCACAACCCCTCATTTTTGGGCAATTGCCCCGCCGCTAGCATCAACGCGCTGCCCGTCGGCAAGCTTTTTCGGCAGCCCCGGCCAAAGCAAATTTTTTACGGGATACACCTCGCTGCCTGCGAATTCTGAAAATAAGTCTATGATTGCCAACATTGAATACTTCATGGCCACTTTCAGGTTGCGGTAAATTCATGGTCCATTAGCTGTTGCCAAAGCCTCTCCGTCACTGGCCGTGTGCTGGACATCAACTGCGCATCGCGTATGGTTACGCAGTTGTGTTCAAAGAATGAGTCCGATATTTGCGATCTCTCTTTCGCGCTCACGATTAGAGATTGCTTTCCGCACACGCGCAATACTCCGCTCGCGTACCCCTGATAGCCATTACGTCGTGTACGGAGCAAATAGCATCGAACTAAATGGCAAAGCTTCTAATGATACTGTAAACCTGTATTACCAAGCATCGGGTCGCCCAACTCAATTTTGTTAACAGAATAAGGTAGCACATTGCGTTGGAGGAAAAAACTTTGCGTTCTGGTCGTTTCGGTCGCGATGGCGCTTGGAAAGGCATGAGGATTGCCGCCCGCTCCTGCGTAGCCGCCGGTGCCCAGAATATTTATCTCGAAGCAATAGCTAAGACGTAACATTTCGAAGGCGTATGGCACTGCACGCATGTTGCAACGCGCTGGCCCAACGTATCGGATCGATCGATGAGTTTTCGCCCTCGGTGTCGTGTGAACGGAAGCGCATCGGTGGCCTTTTTGGCTGAAGGATGTTGGTACGATCGTGCCACGATGCTGGAGACTCGCAACGAATTTCGTGGGAGGCACTTAATGCCGAACTTTTGAGGCGGTGTTGAGCTCGACTTCCAGCAACGTTTAACAGCAAGGATAGAGGGCGCATGGTATCTGGCGGCAGGAGCGTACATCCAACTGCACTAATGTACACCGGTGTAGAGCTTCGTCAAATGCTGTTCGGCTTTGAAGCGATCACCACTGTGTAGCGCCGCGTCAAACAGGCCTCGGGCGCGGTATTGGCTCGTCAGGTGGCAGCTCATTAAGAATTTTCGGCGATGCTCCGGCCTACGTGGCCAAATGCCATGTTCATCTCCGGCGGTTACCGCGAGGACGCCGTCGGAATTATCCAGGACGCACACGGCGCCAAACCCCGTTGCCGGGCTGTTTCATGATGGTCAGCGGTTACAGCAGGAGCTTCTGCATCGATGAAGTGCAGAATCCGAGCGAGCAGCATCGACTGCATATGGAAAGGCGAAGGGGAACTCCGGGGGCGGCACTGCGCTCGGGAAGGGATCGGTGCCATGCTTTGCGGCTCGCCTGTTGGGCCACGTGACCTATGAGGGCGCAGCAAATGAGCATGGCTCACCGTCACGTGGCGTAACCGCCGGACTACACCGGCATTTCCTATCGAGTCCTCAAATTATCGGGCTTCATTCGCCAAATAAATGGCCCGTGGCACGCTAAAGCCACGATAACAGAAAACTTACGAAACGTAAGAGTCACTGCGACCGGTGGTCTAACGCGTTAAGCGGTTCGCGTGCTTTCTCTAATCGTCTCCAATGAAACACGGCTCGTGGGTTGGCATGCCGACGCCCGTTCCAAACGCTGATGCTATCAGTGCATCAGGCTTTCCGATAGCTCGTTACGGATTTTCCGGATTTTCAGAATGGGCCAGCGATCGTCGCTATGAATGCAGTTGTCATAAAAATTGCATACTGGCTTTGCGTTGGCAACGCAGACCTAGTCTGAGGTATGTAAAAGACGCGCAATAAGAAGACCCCGGCTTGCGCCGGAGGCTCGGTTTAGGAGACCTCCCTATCTGCAGGTTTCTGGATTGCCACGCTTTAACCTGGATTTCCTACGCGGCAGTGTAACATGTTCGTGGTTCACGCTGTCGCATCGATTGTTCATTACTACCGACAACAGAGCGCCGGACTTCTCCGGGGAGTCTTGTTAGGGGCTTCTGACGCGGCAATAAATTCAAGTTACGCGCGGGAAAGGAGCCAACTTAACATATTGTGGATGGTTATTTACGATAGTTTTGTGACATTTTATGACGCATCTATCGCGCTATTCGTGCGTTTTTTTTGGCGCGTCGAGCCGCCTTGGGGCAGCACGTCCCGTCGGACCTCTCTACGTCCTCGAAACGCCAAGCAGTGGCCGGGCAGGGGTGCCATGACCTTTAGACTAACTCCCTGGAGGGGCGGGTAGCTTGCCGTGGCTCCTTTATCCACCCGCTGAGCCAATGGACCAGTACTGCTGGGCATCCCTCATCCGGCAAGCCCTAGTCACTCGTTCGCGCCACCGCTCGGGCTGGCGCATTCGAACGTCATTGCAGCAGCCGGCCCTTGCCACGTCTCAACACATCACGCTTTAGGCTCAAAAGCGATCCTCCATGGAAGTTGATAAATATCATCGTTCTGGGCAATCAAGGAGAGTAAAAAGGCAACAAATGACCATCCGGAAGATGCAGATCGTGAGTGCGTTGGCAGGGCCTTCGCTTCTGCTGCCGGATCTCGTGGCCGACGCTCTTACTGCCAACGCACGTATCAAATTTATCTTAAGTTGGCTGCAAACGGTCGAGAAGTACGCGATCGATGCGAATCGCGCATCTTTTGCCAATCTCATTCCAGAACAAGCCTTAGTAGGGCTCGAGGAGGATCCGCTTTTCGCGCCTCCCTTAGCAGTTACGCGCACTCCTGACGGTATCCACTTTGCTAATGCCGGAACTATCATAATACGTCTTCTGCAAGACCTCACGTCTATGAGGGTAGCTATAGAAGCAGGTGCAGAAGTCGGTATCATTACCCCGGCGGAATCAGCACGATTCCGCACGCGCGAGGCGCAAATCGCGCCCGGCGTTCATCTCGAAAACGATCTCTTGCCATCCGGTCTTGTTTCGGCTCTCTCCCGCATTGCCGAGCCTGAACACGACACGCTCCACAGTCTTGTCATGGATATGCATAAGGTTCTCAATGTCATTGGCGTGGCATTGGCAGAAGAAGATGTTGCAGGCGCGCATGTCTGGCGCTTAAGCGAGATTGATAAGGAGCGCGTCGCTGCTTTCATGCGAGGCTTGAATCGCACCTCCCCGCTCAAATTTCGTCACCCTGGCCTAGGTACCAGCGCCACACGCGATCGATCCCGGCTGATTATCCAAAACGATATCGGCGCAACTGACCTGCATGTCCTAATTGTGTACGTGGAGGGCTTGCGCCTTTCAGTTACCTACAGTGACATCCACCACCAACGTTTGGAATTCTTCCAAAGACGCCTACAACGTTTTTCATGGTCGGTTTCCGGTAAGCCCTCGGGGGAAATCACACAGAATATCTCCTACCTTGCTACCGGAGTATTCGAAGCATCAAGTACCGTGACTTTGGACGCTGCATTAGAACATCTCGGCGCGAGCGTCACGTTCCTGATCGACTGGAACAAAGCCCGCAAGAGCTTACGCCGGCTGGTTCCGAAAATAGCAGCTGTATCCATTCTCGACTGGGCCGCGGACCATGAATTGGGTCACTGTGCATATCTCGAAATTGGTGGCGATACGTTCGTCGCTGACCTTCTCGAAATAGCGTCCAAAGCGACTGGCGGATTTTATACATCTCTTCAAAATGCCCTCGGCCAGGAAGGCGCTGTGGACTTCCTACATCAGGTCCTGCGTATAGCGAGCGAAGAGTTGAGAGCCGGTCGAAACCCGATTGCAGTTCGGGATCTTTTGAGAGCAGAATTGTTGTCCCGCGTTGCTTCCGTTGCCGACCACATACTCGAGGCCGTGGTCGACCACGCAGCACTCACACTTGACCTAGGAAATCTGGTCAGAAGCGCCCTCCTTGAGACATGTCCAGTAGGCAGCGCCGTAGCTAAGCGTGCCAATGCGTGGGAGGCACTCGCAGATCACCAAGTTCGGAGAATTCGTGGCTTATCATGTATCGGTAACGAACGAGCATGGCAGATAATTGCCTCAGGCGCCGACGATGCCGCTGATGAATTTGAAGAAATAGTTTTTCGGGTCCAGTTCCTGCCTATGGACGTTCCTGTCGACATTCGTGACGCACTTGTACGTCTGGCCGAGTATTCTGTTGCGACCACCACGGCTTACGTACGTTTACTATGCACACTGACCAACGTGCGCAGAGGAACGTCTGGGCGTGACACGCGTGAGTTCCTACACTCCTTTGACCAACTGCGCAGTCAAGAACATTTAACAGACGCGGCTGAACGCGAAGTTCTATCGCGCCTTATGAAAGTTAATGTGGACGCAAGGACATTGCACATCGTAACCGCCATCGCCGACAGTCTGGAAGAAGCAGCGGACGCCTTGTTACACGCCGGGCGCCTAGTTTCAGACCATGCACTAGGAGAGTGGTTTGCAAGCTGATGGAATCCAGATGATTGAATCCGGCAACTCTGTTCCGCCGAGTGACGCCTTACCCGTACTCGGCAACAAGGCATTCAATCTTTTGACCCTTGCGGCCTTGGGCTTACCTGTGCCGCCAGGTTTTGTCTTGCCAACGTCAATCTACGCAACGTGGATTGCAGGCGAATTACCGTCATTAGGTGAGTTTCACGCGTTTGTCAGTGCTCCGCTTGACCGGCTACAGCACGCGACGAAGCTCGGCTTCGGAGACCCAAAACGGCCGCTCCTCGTTGCCGTCCGATCAAGCGCTGCAGTTTCTATGCCCGGCATGCTCGACACGGTCCTCAATATCGGTTTGACGCGCGCGACGCTCCCGGGCGTTATGGCCCTAACTGGTAATCCGAGATTAGCGTGGGATTGCTACATGCGACTTATCGTGTCGTATGCTGAAATCGTTTATCGACTTGACACCTCTCCCTTTGATGAAGCTCGTACAAGAGTAATGACGGCCGCAGACGCTACCACTCGTGAGGAACTTGATACTCTATCGCTGCGCGCCCTGACTCTCCAATGCCTAGACATCTTTGAAGAGTTGGCAGGCAAAGCGTTTCCAGACGATCCCGTTGACCAACTCCTACATGCGGTAGATGCCGTGTTCCGATCCTGGAATGCAGAACGTGCCAAGAGCTACAGACGAATTAACGACCTCAAGGATATTCCCGGCACCGCAGTAACAGTTCAGCGGATGGTCCACGGAAACGCAGGACCGAGATCCGGTGCCGGCGTTGGCTTCACGCGGAATCCCGCGACGGGAGAAAGACGACTCTATCTCGATTTTGCACTTGACGCCCAGGGCGAAGACGTGGTCTCAGGTCGCCGCCGCCTCACACCAGTCGTTCAGCTCCCCCACGCCTTACTCGAAGCGAATCAATTGCTTGAGCAACTCGCCGTCCAGCTCGAGCAAGTATTCTGCGATGCCCAGGATTTCGAGTTCGTTGTCCAAGAAGGTGAGCTCTTCTTGTTGCAAACACGCCAGGCAAAGCGCTCCCCGTGGTCACGCCTGAGGATCGCAGTAGATCTCGCCCGAGAAGGGCTTATTACACGTGATGAAGCCTTACGACGCATCGAAGGTCTCGATGTTCTGTCCCTAACGCGTCGCCGTGTGGCAAGTGGACCGCATCAACCTATCGCCCGCGGCGTCCCTGCCAGTATCGGCGTTGCTACGGGTTCAGTCGCTCTCAGCATCCATAATGCGCAAACACAGCATGCCAAAGACGGGGACGTTATCCTTGTTCGTGACAATATTGCGACAGAGGATATCGAGGGCATTATGTGCGCGAGCGGTATCCTGACGGCTCGTGGCGGTCGAACCAGCCATGCGGCTGTAGTTGCACGCGAACTAGGTAAAGTTGCAGTCGTAGCATGCGGTGATCTTGAAGTCTCAGGAGACGGGAAAAGCTGCCTAATAGGCGGCCGCCGCTTTAGGAATGGTGATTCGATCACGCTCGACGGGGAAACGGGCTACGTCTACGCCGGAGATGTTGAAGTTACCGAAACACGGCCAGTTGACGAGTTAGCCATATTAGAGTCATGGAGGCACGATTTGCATAATGCAACACCATGATACTGGGTTTGTAGAATTTCTTGTACGGAAAAGAGTCGGTGAACAGGCCAGCTTTACCCGATCTCGTTTCGGATTCGTCAGGAAGCAAGAGCGTTACATGGACGGCAGATCTTCCCGTCTTCATCTAAACGAATCAGGCGCTAGTCGGCAGACTTCGAGCCACAACGGTTTTTGCAGACAGCACTGAGCTTTTGATCTATAGTGAGGGCGACCACTGTGATGCAGTATTGCGCCAGACGCGTCAGCAATGAATCGGAAACGATTACGAGATCGCCTTGAAAGCCGGTCGCAGCGTTCATGAAAAAAGGAGCGGTCATGATCCAACAAAGGCAATACAAAGTCGGAACCCAGCTTGACAAAGGTGTTCACCAGTCCAACGTTATTATGTTGCCGCCTCCACAAAAAGATGGCGGCATGCCATTGCTCACCGCGCTGAGACTCCGCCGCTCAACACGAGATTACATTGATCGGCAAATACCCCCACAAGCGTTGTCGGATCTGCTTTGGGCGGCGTTCGGGATCAACCGATCGAATGGCGACCGGACTGCGCCCTATTGGCGCCATGTCATGGTTATGGACATCTATCTCGTTATGGCGGACGGGGTGTGGCTTTACGAACCGAAGATGCATCAACTGCAGCACTGCATGCCAGGCGATTTTCGCGCCGCAACAGGATTCCAGGACTTCGTTGGAGTTGCCGCACTTAACCTTATTTACGTCGCCCACGGCGAACGCATGGATGCGTCTCCCGAGGAACGGCGCCTTTTTGCAGCGGTCGATGCTGGATTCATTGGTCAAAACGTTTATCTCTATTGCGCCTCCGAAGGTCTTGCGACGGTATTCCGTGGAGCGTTAGATTGCCAAAGACTCGGCGAAATTCTAAACCTACCCGATCAGGCATTTGTCGTCTTTGCTCAAACAGTTGGATGCGCCAAGCCGCATTGAATTTATGCACAGTGAAGTACGGGATACGCCGAGAACGGGCGTATTTTTGTCATACTATCATGTATAATCAGGCAAACAAACGCTTTGACGAATACTCCGCCAGGCGAAATCGATACCAACGACAACTTTTTATTAAAGACGGCCTCTCCTCACTGCCCTTTGCGACCGCAAACCGCTTTTCCGACAGGTACTAGGCTTTTTCGATATCTATGTTACTGAAAATGCCGTTTACTCATATCAGCTCTATCAGCAGAGGCCGACACGTACACCCTTCCTCTTTTAACTGTTCTGGTTTTCGCAATTGCTTCGGTCAGGTGAGTTCGCCAATCAAAATGGATGCCTGACGACACTCTGTTGCGGCTGCGTAACAAATTTAAGCAGCTCGGCCGACATCTTCGCCGACGCGTGCTGCGAAATGTCTCCCAGAGACAACATGCCCACCAGGCGCTTTTTTCTGCTGAGAACCGGCAATCGGCGAATATGCTTTTCTTCCATAAGATGGATGGCTTCGCCGACATCCTGGTCGTCAAAACAATAGCTAACTGTTTTGGACATTGCTTCGCCTACCGTTGACTTCCCGGGCGCTTCGCCGTCCGCCACCCAACGGCAGGTAATATCGCGGTCAGTGATGATCCCCACCAAGCGGTCGTTTTCTCCAACCGGAAGACAGCCGATATCAAGGTCTCGCATTTTTCTTGCGGCATCCCGAAGCGATGTACCAGGGCTGACTAGTTCCACTTTTTTTGACATGAGCTCATTTACATGCATTGTCTCCTCCATTGGATAAGGATTTTTGTTCGGTCAGAAATCAGCGACGTCGCAGAGCAGGTTCCTATTTCGGATCTTTTGGCCCGTCATTGATCTGGATCATCCCGAGACACGTCTAGGCAAAGGCCACCCAGAAACAGTGCTACATTATCGAGCATTCATGCCTTGGTAATTTGGAATTCTTTCAACATTACTCGGGCAGAAACGACTTCCTGCCGTGCGCAAACGTACCTTGAGAGCCTACCGCCAGTGCTGAGACCCGCCCTACTGACCGCATCTCGGGCGGAGCCGCAGCCAAACCGGAACGCCAACCTTTTTACCCGCGAGAACACGTCGCAGCGAAACATACCACAATCCAGATCTGACGTCGGGCCGCCTCGTTGCCGGCGACGTTCCTCTCAGGTGCCGGGCTTCCTGGAACGTCAGCTTGATTCCTATTCAGAATGTCCCGTGTGTGGAGGGGGAAGGGGCAAGCTTGCCCTACTTTCCATCCGTTTTGCGATCCTGCCGAGTTTGCTCGGTAGACAGACTGGTCCAGATGTCCAACAGCGCCTGAGGACAGGTACTCGCGCGAGGGAAACTGACTTCCCACTCTCGAGAGCGGTGACCTCTTTGCGACTACGCGCAGCGCTGTCGCCACGTTCGGGTGCGGCCTTCTTTCTCCTTACCTCAACAACCATAAACACCAATGCGCGTGGTGTTGCAGCTTTTTTTTGCCCCAAAGTAACTTTATGATTCCTTTACCCAGGTCTCGTTCAGCTACCCGAAATGACCAAAGTCCAGTGGAACTCACTATAAATGGCCCGAGGCACCAAAATGCTTAGCCTCTTTGAGTAGGCGCATCACCTCCTCGTCGTCCAGTTGAGGAAACTGAATATAAAACTGGCCAACAGCCATAAAGTTTACGGGCATACTCAAACACACCACTTCATCTGCTTCAGCTCGCAGCCACCCCACTGTACCGGCCGAAGCTACTGGTGCCGCCACAACCAAGTGCGCCGGCTGCCGCCTTCGAGTAGCCCGGATAGCTGCAAGCATCGTGGCGCCAGTCGCAACCCCATCGTCCACAATGATCCCGGTGCGATCCCGGACATCAACGCCCTTGTCGTCCGCGAAATATAGTTCTCGTCGCCGTTTAATTTCCTTCATTTCTTGTATCTTCGCGGTTTCAAAATATTTCGTGTCCATCGCCTCCTGCCCAACTCGCCGCGGCTCGACGAAGACTTCCGGCGGATCGCCTTCCGCCACCGCACCGATTGCCAACTCTGGCTGGCCCGGAGCGCCGATCTTTCGTACGAGCAAAATACTGAGAGGCACGTCAAGTTCGCGCGCAACTTCGTAGCCCACGGGCACACCGCCACGGGGTAAAGCCAGAACAACTGGGTGCCGGTCTTTCAGGTACAAAAGTCGCTTGGCAAGCATTCGCCCTGCTTGATGCCGGTCTGTAAACTGCATCTCGTCACACCCGCCCAACTGGCGCAAGGTCAGGCGTGGCGCCATGTCTCAATTTTCTTCCTTCCCTTCCCTCTAACTGGCTCGTTGCAAAATGCTGTCCCATTATACACAGACCAAGTTTCTGCCCGGCACGCTCATACTTCGACCTCGCGTTGACTCTGACATCCAGTACACTGCTGCGTCGATTTCACCACCGCGTCCAAACTGCCCATTATTTTTTTAAGCCGAGTAAAAATCATGACGAAAGCCGCCGCCATAAAGGCCAACACCCTCCCCGCAGTCCGAATTCGGCAACATTTCAATTCAAAAGCAAAATCTCGAACAGCTGCGATACCATAACAATGCCTTTCTCCTCTTCTGCTTTCCATCGACGCAAGACTTACGCATGATAGCCCCATCGTGAACGCCGCCACGATCGACCATCAATTCCAACATCCCCGATGATACATCACCATGACCCACAAACCGAAATTTTCCTTGATCAAGATCAAGGCCGCATCCACCTTTCCCTGTTTCTATTCTGACCAGTATCGCTCAACGTACCCGCCATCAGAGCCAGCGCTTGTGCTTTATCTATGACGCGTAAAACGAAGAGGCATGTCATGACCGATTTCGGTAACATCATCGGCCCGACCGATGGCCGCCGCCGCTGGGGCAGGGCCCAGAACCGTACTTTCACTGATCCGTACAAGTCCGTAAAAAAGCCACTCGAACCCACCGTCTGTCCACAGTGTGGTGCGGTTTATCACGGAGGGCGCTGGCAATGGGCTGAGCGCCCTCCTCACGCACACGAAGAAATTTGTCAGGCGTGCCGGCGGATTAACGACAACTTCCCTGCTGGATTAATCACGATCGTTGGCTCCTCCGTGCGGGAGCACAAAGACGAGATCATGCACATAGTCGAAAATCAAGAGCGAATCGAGAAAGCTGAACATCCATTCAACCGCATAATGAAAATTGACGACGACGCAGATAAACTCGTTATCACAACGACAGACATCCATTTACCGCGACGGATTGGCGAATCGTTGAAAAGCGCGCTCCGTGGTGAGCTCACATTCGACTATGAAGAAGATGCGTATTTCGTACGTGTTGGCTGGAACTGCGGCGACTAATGAGAATGTCCGATTGTCTGGATTTCATAATTGTCGCTTACTGATACGCTTCTTTTTCCTTCTTCGATGGCACTTACGACGCTTCTGTTAGTCGGTTGCGGGCATATCACGATAGCTCCTTCAATGGCAACCTTAAGGGTTCTTTAAAAGGACAGTATAGGACGACTCCGTGATCTGAAAGCATCTCACTTTTTCACATGGGGCAATATTATCGCGGAAGCAAGCATGAAGCCACAAGCGCCTTTTAGTTATTTCTGGAAGCGGTATTCGTGGACTGTTCACAAGGCAAAGAGTCTTTTCCGAGACCAAAAGTACAATTGAAGAGATCATGCCAACGCGCCAGGCAATGCTGGACGCTACGGTAGCGTACGATTTCCTCATTCATGCATTCCACGCTCTTAACCGTTTACTTTTGTGACATTGGTACACAGGCATGTTCGCATTAATATCTCGGCAAAAGCCTCGGAACACCGACAGTAGAACTCATCATCACGCAGCGATCGTCAAAACATTCTATAGACGGACGTTACAACAACTCCTCACTTATATCAGCCCCTCGCAACCGGAATGATACCGTAGCCGCATGATTCGAATTGCGCCAGACTCTTCTTTAACTAAACAGAACCGATCTCTCTGATATGAACAGGAGTTCTCCATGCATTTCTTCTCATGCATGCGTTTTGTCATTTCTTCCGGCGTCGCGTTTGCCGTTAGTCATGTTGTGTCTTAATGGGGCGACGTTTCGTGCGCGGTACTCAATGCGGCTTCTGGCTCATCCAGCTCTGGATGCTTGCGTAATTCAGGAAGTAGCGTGTTCAACCGGGTTTTTATGGCGCTCCAAGGCCGGAAAGTCCTACTGAGACTTAAGATCGGTTTATGATAGCACTCGTCCAGTGCAGAAAAGACCAAACACTATCAATGCGAACGCCACCTTACAAAGGATATACCGTCACGTGCTGGCAACCCAGGTGCGTAAGCGTCATCATGAGCAACATACGTTCCACTGTGTGTCGTGAAAACAAGCTTGGACGTATCGATGATAATGGGTCTATAACGGCTCAAGTATTCTTTCTCTGAGTTACTCGACTAATTTGATATTGGCAAATATGCCGCGACGTCAGTGTTGGCAGCATTTTGCAAACTGGAAACGAGGTGATGCAGAAATATGGTCTTGCCAATCATAACGCTTCGGGAGCGCCATATCATCGAATGGCGAAGACACATTTACCTGATGACTCTCCATCGTTGGCCATCTTACCGGCAGAAGAAACGCGTGTTATAGAGTGCAGCGCACGCTCACAGAAGCAGAGAAAGAGTGCCGTCCGATTTGTACGACGTGTCCCCAGCTTCAGTATCTACAACCATGGACGGATGCCCCGCCATCCTGCCTGTCGCCGGGGAGCGTGGCATGTTCGGTTATCCTCATGACACTTAACAATGAACTCGCCTTATCATGGCTTCCCAGCAGAGCTTAAACCAAAACACGGCAATTGATTTCCTGTCGAAGCCTGCCAGCTATGGGCTTATCAGGGAGACCGTGGAGCGCGTTGACACCCACTGCTCCATTGTCTTTCTTGCCGGCAATTGTGCGTACAAGCTTAAGCGCGCGATACGCTTTGCCTCCCTTGACTACACGACGATCGCTGCACGCAAGGCAGCAGTCCAAGCTGAGCTTATCCTCAACCGACGCACTGCTCCAGACCTTTATCTTGCTACCCGCACCATTAGCCATGAGGACGACGGACGAGTCACGTTCGACGGGTCCGGTCCGGCGCTCGACTACGTCGTAGTAATGCGGAGATTTGACCAAGCCGAACTGTTTGATGTGATGGAACAGAAAGGTCGCCTTACCGCAAGCCTTTTGGGAGAAGTGGGCGAAATTGTCGCGCAATTTCACGTCGGCGCTCAACAGATGCCAAAATTCGGCGGCAGCGAAGCTATCGGCAGGGTGATCGTCGACAACGAGCGCGAACTTAATCAGGCGGCGCCCCTGCTTGGAGATGCCCCGATTGGCTCCTGGGGCAACCTTGCGCGCGCTGCATTAACCAGACTTGCGCCTCTCCTCGATCGGAGGCGTCAGGACGGGAAAGTTCGCCGCTGTCATGGTGATCTCCGCCTCGCGAACATTTGCCTGTGGAATGGGCGGCCGACCTTATTTGACTGCATTGAGTTCAGCGACGATATCAGCTGTATCGATATCCTTTACGACCTCGCCTTCCTGCTTATGGATCTGAAGCTGCGTGATCGCGACGACCTCGCCGAGGCGACACTAAACGCCTATCTCGAACAAGCGCCGGAATGGGATGGCGTTCCTGCCATGCAGCTGTTTTTATCTCTGAGGGCGGCAACGCGAGCCTATGCCCTCGCTAATGCAGCGAGGCGACGAAAAAGTGCGATGGAGGCCGAACGCCTTGCCGTGTTCGCCCAATCCCACATGCGCGCCGCAATAGAATTTTTGGCAGACTCCGCATCGGGCGCAATTGACACTGATCAATGCCTCGACGCCCGAGATAGTCAATGATGAACAAATTGAATCTGGTGGGGACACATACGTGGATCTTATTGATCTGAGAATAGGACGGCACAGGTCGGAACCATATTTGAGTCGAAACGTGGTCAGCCCCATCCAATCACTTTGCCGTATGGTAGCCAACTCTCAGCGCAGGGATTTCCGTACTGCCTCCCCTAGCTTCATGGCTATCCCGAAGCTACATTACGCTCAGAAAGACACGTGGCTTACCAGCCCGTATTCGTATGCTGTTATCGTGACTGGAGAAAAACCATGATGAAAGCGGCCCTCTGCGGATGAACCGCAGTCCCTTTCTGCTTTTCGCTCTGGACGGGAGTCGTGATCTCGCTGAAAACGTTGCGAACCGCCTCGAAATTATACTTGCGCCCCACGAAGAGCGAGCGTTCGAGGACGGAGAACACAAGACACGACCACTTCGCGACGTCCGTGGACATGATGTTTTCGTGTTGCACGCGCTCTACGGCGACGACCGCCAGAGCAGCAATGATAAATTTTGTCGACTCTTGTTTTTTTGCGGCGCGCTCCGCGATGCGGGAGCTGCCCGTGTGACCGCCGTTATCCCATATCTGTGCTATGCCCGCAAAGACCGTCGAACCAAGCCGAATGATCCGATTACGACACGGTATCTGGCAGCGATGGTGGAAGCCGTAGGCATCACGCAAGTCATTGCCGTTGAGGTCCATAATGTCTCTGCCTTTGAGAATGCGTTCCGGTGCCCAACAATCCACATCGATAGCGCTCCATTATTCGCAGCCCACTTGGCTGCCGCCCTCCGCGGTCGGCGAGTAGCTGCAGTATCGCCGGACGCGGGCGGCTCAAAGCGCGCAGAGTTATTCCGACAGACGTTCGAGCAGCTAACTAAGGAAGACGTTTCGAGCGCGTACGTCGAGAAATTCCGAAGCGAGGGCGTAGTTACGGGAAAGTTCCTTGCTGGTGACGTAAAAGGAAGAGTTGCCGTGATCATAGACGATCTGATCAGTTCAGGTGGCACCTTGATTCGCGCAGCGGCGGCATGCCGAACGGCAGGTGCTGTTGAAGTACTCACCGTGGCAGCTCATGGCCTGTTCGTCGGAGGTGCGACCGAACTGTTTGACTCGACCGCTGTCGACGGAATCATGGTGACTAGCACAGTGCCTCCCTTCCGGGTTTTGCCACCCGTTGCTGAGCGGCGTCTGGTTATATTGGATGTCAGCGAAGCAATCGCCCGTGCCATTAGTGCAAGCCGTGATGGTGCCTAACAAGCCGCCTTAACGCGAGAAATAAATGCTATTCGGAGATCGGCTGTCTCTCTGATAAATCAGAGGTCAATGAATCGCAGCCGTGGTGCAAACTGTCACCAAACAGAATTTTGCATTCACACGTGAATGCTTTTGTGATGACGGTTTGAGGTGGTAATGCCGCCCCGACGCCGTCCACTTTGTTGCTTTTTAGCACAGCTGAGAGAGGTCGAAAATCAAAGAAAACGATAGCTAGCCACAGTTCCGGCTAGACCTCCTTCGCGCCAGACCTTATTCCACTATACTGCCGATGGAAACGGAATCAGACCAGGTTCGCGTTATTATTAACCTGATCCAGGTCAATGAAAGCCGGCTCACTGTATGCAATCAAACGTACAAGCCGCCTTCATCAAGCACAAGGAGTATACGTGCATTGGGCACCTTTGAAACATACACGAGCAAGACCCGATTTGCCGTGTCGTCCCAGCTCAGCCCCGTCGATTGGTGCTCGGCACCGGATTCCCTAGATTGGCGTTCCCTTTCTTCCACATCTCGCCACCGCCCAGGGCGGCAGTACACCAGTAACCGCTGCCGCCTGGTGAACCATGGGTCCCATCGGAATTGCGGAGAAATCGTAGTGTGACAAACGAATACGATATTGTCCAGCGAGTTCGCAACGCCCTGAGAAGCGATGCCCGGATCCACGTGACAGGCCCCATCACGCTAGCATTCTCCGATGGGGTCTTAACGATAGAGGGCGAAGTCTCAGACGTAATCGGAAAAAAGCTAGCCTTAGAGTCCGCCGCGCGCCTGCCCGAGGTCACATCAATCATCGATCGGTTTCATGTGCGCGCCGCCGCAAAAATGAGCGACGGAGAAATCAGGGTTCATGTGTGCAATGCATTGCTCGAGGAGCCAGTTCTCTCGGACTGCACCATTCGAGAACAGGTAAAAGGGCGATTAGAGACAGTGCGTGACCCTCCGGGCGCGACAGGCACAATTCACGTTCGCGTCAGCGAGGGCATTGTTACGCTCGACGGTGATGTCGCAGGAATTGGGCAAAAGCGGTTTGCGGGTGTTCTCGCATGGTGGGTACCAGGAAGTCGCGACGTGATCAACGGGCTAGGAATTACGCCCCCTGAACAAGAAAGCGAAGCCGCAACAACAGATACGGTGCGGCAGATTCTTGAGAAAGACCATCTCATCAGTGCAGAAAGCATTATTGTTAATACGCGCGGGTCTACTGTTTACCTCGATGGATCCGTCTCGAATGAAGCCGAGCGCGATCTCGCCGAAAATGATGCCTGGTACGTCTTTGGCGTTGACAATGTAGTGAACCGTCTTACGGTGAAAGCCTGATCTCTGCAACCGTTAATCGTTCTTCCTAACCGCCGACCCCCCTTAGGTTGAACAGCATTTACGTGATCATAAATCTGGCCTCTTCATTTCTAATAATAAAGATGTCACTCTGCAAAACATGGAGTATTTATCATTGTTCATACTTGAAACAGCTTTGGCATTGGCGGTCCCGACGCTGTGGGCGTGAAGAAGTGTCTTTTTTTGACAATAGACTCCATGGTGCGCTAAGTTCGGTTTGAAGGCGACACGGCTCCGGTGATGTCAGAGGATGATTATCAAGCGCCACTTAGCGGGACCACCGCGGTCGCCTGTAAACCCTTTTCACCTTCCTCTTGGTCGATAACATAGCGGACACGGTCGCCGACCTTCAGTTTTTTAAAGCCATTTCCAGAAACGCTGTTTTTGTGAAAATAAACCTCTTCGCCAGTTTTCGTTTCCAGAAAGCCGTAATCGCGATCACCGAAAATCTTCACGATATGGCCGATTAGCGACGGTTCATGTTGCTTCATCTGATGGTCAAGGCGACGCATATGGTCCTGTAGCTGGCGACGAGCAGCGTCAAAAGCGTCACGTACTGCAACGTGTACGTCCTCATGGGCATGGTTGAAACCAGATTCCCGATTCACCACAACTTTTCCGCCAGGGACAGTGAGATCGACTAGCACGTGATAAATTCTTCCCTGTCGATGATGCCGATCACCTGCTTCGAGAACAACGCGACAAGAGACAATCCGGTCAGAAAACTGTTCGAGCTCTTCAACCCGGCGTCGCACTTGTGACTCTACGGCCGGAGACGGTTCCATCCCGCGAAAAGAGATATGAAGGTCAGAGATCATTGCTGCCTCCTGTATTTTCGACAAATACAATGACAATTGTACGGTCAATTTCCTTGATCTTGATCAAGCAATGGCTGGGCATGCAGTTGCATCGAAGTGCGTGATTAATCCGCTATACCACTGTCATTCACGCTCGCATCTGGATGCGCAGTGCAAACACAGTTGATGCCGCCGAGGACATTTTTCCATTCTGATGTAGCCAAAAGATATCCCGAATAGGAAACGCCCGGGACAGGAGCGGAACTAGTGGCGCCACATCATCAGGGTCATGAACATCAATCCTGACGTGGGCCCGTCGTGCTTCGTCTTGGTTTTATGGTTCAGATTGGCCTTGAAGGATTGGTGGTATTTGATCTTCATCAATGCGACCGGGCACAGTTTGCGCTTGGCTCCCGTAGTGTTGGTGGAGGATGGTGTATGCGCAGGGACAAAATCGCTACCGCAATTCAGCAGCGGGCCCGCAAGATGTGGCGACAGGACGGAAGCCCGGCCGGCAGGCTGGACGACTATCTCGAGCGAGCTCGAGAATTGCAGGCGATCATTGACAATCCGACGAGCGGCCTGTTACCAAATCCTATTGCCACCTATGGTCCAAACACTCCTCCCCTTTTCCCGGTAGAAGAAGCCGAACTCATGGAAAATCTAGGTGAGTTCCCGACACGCTTCACCGATCAGGGCGATCACATGCAAACGCCCATGACGAAACAACGCGCCCGCCAGATGCGCGAGAAGGGATGATCGGATGCTAAACTACATGTCGCGTAGCCGTACTCGTTGCTAAGCGCTAAGCTTTCAAACAAAGTGACGAACAGCTTTCATCCCTGTCGTTGTTGATATCAACAATATGAGATAACTATGGCCGCGATTCGCAATGCGAATACTGGTAGCTCTTTGCCATACGGAAGGCGCTGCTGAAACGAACATGCGCGCGAGTAGAAGGCTGATTTTCCGCTCGTGATAACAGGAACAGGATAGCAGCTCGCAGTGGCTCGGGGCTCAGTTCGGCTCGATGGCCTTCGTATGGGAGGGAGCGCCCGTGTCTCGTGAACATTTCCTGTTGTTCCGGCGCGAGGTTAAACACTGGCCCGCACGCGCCGGGAGGTGCGCGGGAGGTGAGCCTCCTGCTGCTGGGTCGGGCGGACGCGGTATTTCATGCCCTTGCGAACGACCATGCAACGTTGATGAATTGGGTCCATGATCCATGTGAGGGAGCCTAATACAGGCACACGTGGTTTTCTTCCTGTACTCCCCATTTGGTCTGTTCGACAAAATACGACCGAAGGATTCTGACAGACCGCAAGCGGGAGTTCCTGTACCCGGCCGTGGCAAAGATATGCGCCGGGGTCAGGGAAGCCACGTTGGAAGCATTCGATGACGAGGCCACGTGCGTCTGCTGGTCTGCTAGCCGCCGAAGATCGCGTTCAGCACGCTGGTCAACAGCTTGAAGGGGCGCGTCGTCTCCGCCGATCAGAAAAGAGAAGTTTCCCGAGACCACCAGCCGCCAATGGGGCAACTATTTCTGGTCACCCAGCTAATGCACCGCAAACTGCAGTGGCGCCCCGCTTGATG
>DAIDMG010000030.1 GCA_027449105.1 Acidiphilium sp.
CAGATGCGTCCGGTGCATCGGCGTCTCCGCCGTCACCGAGAACTGATGGTGACATGCGATACAGTTCCAGCGACGCGACTTCTCGAACCGGGCACTCGCAGCGTCTTCGTCTGGAAACATCTCGTTGAAGGCGCGCAGGGTCATTGTCATGCTTTGTTCTGCCAGTGGCAGCCTATTTAGCCAACCAGATAGTTCCGGAGCCGATTACCGAGCATCGGTTCGGCGTTCCGGTCGAACGCGTCCGTCCTTGCCGAGGTCGTGCGTGCCCTCGGGAGCGACGTGTCCCGTTTATGCGGCCGGGCAGCGGGAGCAGGGGAGCCTCCGCCGCCGACCCACGTCTGACGAACCCCCACTTCCATTGAGTGCCCCTGGAGGTGGTGAGGTCATCTGAACGCCGCGAGGCATCCGCGAAATCAGGAACGACACAGGCCCTAGTGGCTGCGTGATTTAACTTGATAGCGATCCTTCGGACCAAAAGCTAAGTTTTTAAGGAGATCTCAACGGGATCAAGGAAATAGCCGAGTCGCTATCCATCCATTACCCTTGCGACTGAAGAGTGCTCGATCGTGGAGCCGAAAATCGCGGTCTTCCCAGAACTCAATGGCGTCTGGAGTAACGCGCCAGCCAGACCAATAAGGGGGACGGGGAATTGGTGAATCCGCGTACTTTGCGATTTCCAGCTCAAGGCGCCGTTCCAGAATTTCGCGATCGGCCAGAGGGCGCGATTGATCGGACGCCCATGCGCCGATTCTGGACAAGCGTGGCCGGGAATCAAAATATGCGTCGGCCTCGGAATCGTCGACTTTACAGGCAATACCTTCAATGCGGACTTGCCTTTTACGTACCTTCCAATGCAACAGCAGTGCCACCGACGGATTTTGGATGATTTCCATGGATTTGCGACTTTCGAGATTGGTGTAAAAGACAAAACCGTGACGATCCCAACCCTTCAGCAACACGATTCGAGCGGACGGCTTGCCATTGGGGGTGGCCGTCGCCAACGTCATTGCGTTGGGGTCATTAAGCTCGGACGCTTCCGCCTCTCCCATCCACGTTTCGAACAAATCAAACGGGTTATCATGTAAATTGATCATTGGTAGATCTTTCACGATGAGGTCTCGGTCCGCTACTTGATACGGTACGCCGGCCTGTGCCACCACCCCGAAACCGCCATACCAGCGGTTGTCCCATTTGGAGCATGTTATGAACGAACAAGAGCCGCTCTTTCCTATCCGCGGTGATCTGATGCGCGGCAAACGCGGCCTGATCATGGGGGTCGCGAACAACCGTTCGATCGCATGGGCCATAGCGCAAGCCGTGGCGGCGCAAGGTGGTGAATGCGCTTTCACCTACCAGGGCGAGACGCTGGAAAAGCGGGTTCGCCCGTTGGCAGCCAGCATTGGCTCGGATTTCGTGCTGCCCTGCGACGTCGGCAAAGAGGAGGAACTTGATTCCGTATTTGCTGCGCTACAGTCGCGATGGAGCACGATCGACTTTCTTGTCCACGCAATCGGTTTTGCCGATAAACAATATCTGCGCGGCAGGTTTGCGGATACGCCGCGCGCCCAGTTTCTGCAGGCAATTGATATATCGTGTTATTCCTTCGTTGGTGCAGCGCAACGTGCGGCCGCGCTCATGCCCCGGGGCGGATCCCTGCTCACGATGACCTATCTTGGCTCGCAGCGCGTCATGCCCCATTACAATGTCATGGGAGTTGCCAAGGCTGCACTCGAGGCATCTGTACGCTATCTGGCCGCAGATTTTGGGACGGATGAAATCAGGGTCAATGCGATCAGTGCCGGCCCCATCAAGACTCTGGCGGCTTCGGGCATCGGCGATTTCACCTATATTCTGAAATGGAATCAGTATAATTCACCGATGCAGCGGAATGTGCTGCTAGAAGAAGTGGGTAGTGCTGGCCTTTATCTTCTCTCCGATCTTTCGCGTGGAGTGACGGGGAACGTGCATCTCGTTGACTGCGGTTACCATGTCATTGGCATGAAGAACGCCAACGCTCCCGACATCAGTAAGATCGACTAGGCGCAAGCTAGGCTTGTAAGCCGCTATAACGGCTTGTGAGCCCGATCAATCAGTCGACGCAAAGCACTAGGCTTCGTGGGTTTCCGTAATTTCTTCTGTGCTTCAGCCGCCTCCTCGTCGGCTCGACGACGGGCTTCTTTTTCCTTGAGCCAGGCTTCCAGAGACATGTTCGCGCGCTCGGCGCGCTTGCGCTCGTATTCACGTTGTTTCTCGGTCATCTTCTCGATCATGAATTGACCGGTGCCAGAACTTGAAACTCCATTCAAGATGGCTATTCGACCGTGCAAGAAAAGTTCGTCGCTTGTACCGGATGTTGCGGCAGTCGCGTGTGGGACCAAGTCCAGCAAGAGAAATCTAATCTCGATCAGGGCAGGTTCAAGCGAGTGCCGCCTGGGGCTCGGGAAGGATTCAGCAGCATAGAACAGCGACTGCCTCATAGCCGTCCGCCGAAGGAACCCCGAGGTGTCCAAGAGTTGGCGCGGCAGCTAGCAAAACCCACAGAAACCAGCTTTCCGCTCGATGTCGGAATGAGCCCTGCGGGCTTGTCGGCCTTTCGGTGAGCCGATTACGTTCAGTGTTCCGCGCCGATGGAGCCAAAACGTAACAGGTTGTGAGCTCGCTTCGACATTGGCGGTAGTAGAAACATCCAAGTGTCATGACGACGGCAAGAAGGACAGGGGACATAGCAAGGCCGACTTACATGGCAAAGATCACATCCGTTCGAATTGCCCGACTGGTTGCGCGGTTCCGGCGTGGTTATAGAGGTCAGGGATTCAGCTGCGGTCAGCAAATTCGCAACAAGATACAGAGTGTGCTTCGATAGCGGATAGCTGTAGAGACAGCGAAAGCGAGGTGCCATTTTGAGCGAGGCGCGTGTCAAGACGAGGGTCTGGATACAGATGGCGCTGCGCAGGGGAACTGCCGATGGCAAGCCTGGTGCAGTACTGCATCACGGCGATGATGATGCTGGCGGCATTCTTCTCCTCCTGCGTTCAAGAGGGGGCTTCTTGATTCTGTCGCAGACGCGAGACCCGAATGGCAAGCCGGCTTGGCTTCGGGTAGCTGAAGCTGCCGATCAGGAAAAAGCCGACGCTATCGTGGACCGCCAGCGTCGGAGTGACCCCGATCTTTGGGTCATAGAGTTTGAAGCACCCGACGGTCTGCCGCCCTTCGAGGCAAAGATCCTGTAACTGACAGTGAACTTTAGTGTCCAGCGGTAGCCATTATTGTTTAAGAAAGTCGTCGAGGACTGCCACCACAGCATCTGGCCGTTCCGCATGCAGCCAATGACCGGCATTCGGTATCGTCCTAATGAGTGCATGTGGGAATCTGGCGCGGATCTCGGTTGCGGCGCCTGCTGAAACATAATCTGACTTATCGCCATGGATAAATAGGGCGCGACCCATGTATGGCTTGCACGGTTTAGGGTCTTGCCAGCCGGTCAAATTCGGCATGGCCGCCTCAATGGCGTCGAGATCAATGCGCCAGTACGGCGCTTCACCCGGGACGAGGTTCTGGAGCAAAAAGCCGCGTAGCCCCGGATCCGGGATCCTGGAAGCCAATGTCGTGTCCGCTTCGCGTCGAGTAAGGCCAGGATGCAGGTCAATCGTGCGGAGCGCGTCAATTACCCCGTCGGCCGAATTGCCATGATCCGGCGGGTATGCGACCGGAGCAATATCCATCACGGCTAGGCTTGCTACCCGTTCGGGTGCGCGCAGCGCCGCCATCATAGCGATTTTGCCACCTACCGAATGACCAATAAGCGTGGCTTGCGTTATTCCAAGCTGATCAAGTGTTTCAAACACATCATCGGCCATCGTTGCATACTGCATATTCGGTGCATGAGAACTGGCGCCGTGATTCCGTATGTCAAGAGAAACGGTTCTCCACGATTGTGCCAGCGCGCGGCCGATCACGCCAAGGCTGCGAGCACTGCCATAAAGACCGTGCAGAAGCACAACCGGCTTGCGATCATCCTGAATGGTAGCATTGAGTATCATTGGCGGACCATCCTATGTGATAGCCAGCGCGGCATCAAGTTTGAGCGCCAAGTCATTTCGGCTTGCATCGTCCCTGATTTCGCGGAGATCTCGCGGCATTCGGATCACCTCACCACGTGCAGACGCACTCGGTTAGACTGGGTATTCCGCTCGTCCCAGGTCGGCGGGTTTCCCTTGCCCCGGTTTCGCCCGGACCGAGAGGCAGGACATGGCATTACGCCTTTAAGCCGCGCAGGGACATGGTGGCGGAACAGCGCATCGGAGAAATATCAAACCTTTTTGCCAGTGGTTTCAAATTGATGCCGAATTGAAGTGCGATATGTGGGGGCTAGGCTCCTGATGCTCATCGCCGCTGGGCTCGAAAACGGATTTGGTAGGCGGTTTGGTGGATTGCCCGGCTTTATCGCAGATTGCTGCTGCCCTTGCGCTGCATTGCATTCAGGCCTGTTGAGAAGGCAGCGAGATCGTGTCAATACGGGTCTGTGTAGATGGTTATGCTACAATTCAATAAATCGGATGCATGTTGAAGGTAGCCCGCCTTACGTTTGTTCGCTGGTAGTTTTCCCAGGGTCGGCTTTGAAAGTACGGTATCGATGAAGCTTGAAATCTCTCGTCGTGCCCTGCTTGCTGCTGCGGCTTTCGCTGCGCCCGGATTGGCGGCTGCATCACGGCGTCCACCAATTGCCATCGTCATGGATTCAGGGGGCGCGACGGTGTCGATTATCGACATGACGACACGGAAAGTGGTGCGTAAGGAACCGACGTTGCGTGAACCAAGCCACTGGGCGCTTGCACCCGACCGCCAGCGGCTACTGATATCTGATGCCGCTGGTAATGCGATTTTCTTTTTTGATCCCGCTACCGGTAAAGAGATGAGCCACGTGTTGATTCCGGATCCGTACCAGCTGTGGTTCAGTCCGGATGGCCGCTATCTTGGCGTTAATGCTCTGCGCCTAAACCACGTCGATCTGTACCATGCGGATAGGCTGGCACTCGCTAAGCGTTTTCGCACCGGTTCAATGCCGAGTCACTTGTCATACTCTCCCGATTCCCGATGGATGTTCAATTCCCTTCAGGGCGCAAATGCACTTGCTTCATTTGATCTTCTAGGCCTTAGGGCGCGCTGGAGCGTTCCGGTCGGCAGCGCCCCAGCCGGTGTAATGTGGCATGACGGGCTTGTGCTTGTCGCTGTCATGGGCAGCAACCACGTTGCGGTGGTTGATCCGCGGGACGGACGAGTGCGCCGTCGGGTCGTTACCGACCGAGGCCCACACAACCTGTTCCTCGCTCCAGACCGCGCGCACATCGTAGTGACGAACCGTGTGGCTGGCTCGCTGTCAGTCTTGGATGCGAAGACGCTCGCGGTCGTCGCTCACGTGGCTATGCCGGGGGGACCAGACGATCTCTGTTTTGCGCCAGACGGTAAATTGTGGATTGCCCTTCGCTTTGCGTCAGAGGTTGCCGTGTTTGAGCCACGAACGGGAAGTATCGACAGGATTCCGGTTGGCCGTTCGCCTCACGGGATTTTTGTTTCAACGTTGCTAACCGATGCGCCGGCACTGGCGGCGATGCGGCTCGCTTAGTGATGATCGCAGCCCATCCATTCAATGATCTTGCCGGTTGGATCGAGCAGATGGCAGTTCTACCCATTCTATACCGATTCGGTCTGATGCAATGGAGCGAGCTGTCTTTCGGTTGGACGCTTGTAGCGCTCTATGGTCTGTTTCAGATGCTCCTGTGTTACGCAATCTGCATACCATTGGAACGCCGCTTTCCGATCGAGTCCTGGGAGAGCAGGAAGCCGATTTTGACCGATGTCCTTTACACGGCCATTGCGAGGATAGGCATCCTGCCGATTACAACTTTTGTTGTGTTCTATACTTTACAAACCTGGCTTGATGGTTTTTTGGCAGATCACGGATATGCGCCGCCGATGCTGGAAACCATTTTTCCCCCGCTGTTCGGTCATCCCGTCGTTACCTTCTTTATTTATGCGCTGGTATTGGACTTTGCCGACTACTGGCGGCATCGTTTGTCTCATCGCTTCGGGATCTGGTATGCGTTGCATGCGGTGCATCATTCCCAGCGGCAGATGACAGTCTGGTCAGACGACCGCAATCATGTTCTCGATGACGTCGCTGGGTTCCTTTGGTTCATGTTTGTGGGCCTTTTGATCGGTATTCCACCGATGCAGTTCCCAATCCTGGTGCTGGCGCTGCGCTTTGTCGAAAGCTTCAGCCACGCCAACATAAAGATGGGGTTCGGCCGCCTTGGCGAGCGCCTACTAGTGTCACCCCGCTTTCATCGCGCGCATCACGCCCTGTTTGCTGCAGGTAGCAAGTCTGTTAACTATGGGGCTGTTTTCCCAGTTTGGGACATCCTGTTTCACACTGCGGATTTTTCGAGTGATTTCCCCGCCACCGGCGATATCCGGGCACCGGAGGCAATGACCAGCGGCGGTTATCTTGTCCAGCAATGGTCAGGGCTGCTCCACGTGCTAAATGCGTTGCGCTCCTGATGCTAGGCAAGCTGTTGATTATGGTCTAATGGCATTTTCACGGCGCTTTTCTGTTGTGGTTGCTCGTGCCTTTTCGCGCTTGCGCGTTCGACACTTCCCCCAGTTGAAGAGTTCCAAAGGTCCGCAGCGTGCGGATCGCCGTGTTTTATGGAGAGTGACGAATGGCTACGGGTACCGTAAAATGGTTCAACGCGACCAAGGGCTATGGCTTTATCCAGCCGGATGACGGTTCGAAAGACGTTTTTGTGCATATTTCGGCAGTCCAACGTGCTGGGATTGGTCGCCTCAACGAGGGGCAGCGGGTTTCGTACGAGCCTCAGCGAGGCCAGCAAGGCAAAATTTCTGCGGAGAACCTTAAGGCTGCCTGAAATCGGAGTGGCCTCAAACGATGAAAAGCGCCACCTTCGGGTGGCGTTTTTTTTATGGTCCGCCCACCATGGTTTCCAATTCTTTCGAATATGGCGCTCATTGGCTATGTCCGGTGTCGTGTCGGGTACGTTCAGGCAGGTGAGCGTTGAGATCATCTGTGCGCGTAAGTGATGTGTGATGTATCCTTTTGTCGGCCTGCCGGGCATCTCGGAGCGTGAAACGTCGAACGCTCCAGGCCTTTCGGTATCGGTCGCGACGTGCAGCAAGGGACCTCTATCGTCGTCAGTCACCGCCGGATGCTTTATCTGCCTTGGTTACCGCGCGGCCCATCCGAAGTCCATGTTCGCGTAGCTTTTGGAAGACAACGTACAGGAGGGGGATAACAAAGATCCCAACGGCACTTGCTGCGATCATTCCGGCGAACACTGGCGTGCCAAGAGAGCGTCGGCTGATTTGAGCTGCACCGGTCGCAACGACAAGCGGGATCAGCCCAGCGACAAACGCGATAGATGTCATGATCACGGCGCGGAATCGCATCCGGGCTCCCATTACCGCAGCGTCTTCGATTGCCATTCCTTCCTCTCGGCGGGACTTTGCGAACTCGACGATTAAAATGCCGTTCTTTGCTGATAAGGCAATCAATACAACCAGGCCGATCTCGGCATACAGATCAAGTGTTAGGTTGGCGACCACGATGCCGAGCATGGCACCGAAAACACCGACGACAACGGAAAGAAGCACGGGCAGAGGAATGATCCAGCTCTCGTAGAGAGCAACCAGAAACAGGAAAGCAAACAGCAGTGATAAGGCAAAAATGGAACCTGCCTGGCCCGAGGCCTGTTTTTCCAGATATGCTGTACTCGTCCACTCATAGGAAAAGCCATTTGGAAGGATCGTGTTCGACAGTTTCTCCATCGCCCTCAATGCAGCGGACGATGATACCCCGTTAGCAGGTTTGCCGATGATTGGTGCGGCTTCGGTGTCGTTGTAGCGGGAAATAATCTGTGGGCCCAGAATGGTCTGAGCCGTTGCGAGAGACCTCAATGACACCATTGCCCCCGAATTGCTCTTGACATAGATGTGCCAGATCGCCGCCTTTGTATCGCGATCGCGGCTGGCGCCCTGGATATTGACCTGCCAGACGCGACCGAATCGGTTGAACTGATTCACGTAGAATCCACCCAATGTTGCCTGCAAAGCAGAAAAAATCGACTTGACTGGAACGCCAAGCGCCTGGGCTTTTGCGCGGTCGATATGGAGGTAAATCGACGGATTTGATGCCGAGAATGTCGTAAACACGTCTGACAATTTTCTGTCCGCGTTGGCGGCGACGATCATCGCGTTGAGAACTGAGGAAAATTTCTGTTGGCTCGCTCCAGCAACGTTCTCCAATTCGTACTGAAATCCACCGTTTGTCGACAAACCAATGATTGGCGGCAGATTGAAAGCTACGACATTCGCAGCCCGGAAATTCCTTGTCATAGCGAATACCCGGCCGATGATGGCATTGACGCCATTTGCTTGCCCCGGACGATCTGCGAACGGCTTGAGATGGGCCACCATGAAGAGGGCATTCGGCTCGGTTGCTTGGTCCAGGATCGAGAACCCGTCAATTGCGATGACATCACGCACTTGTGGCAATCTATGAAGAAGCTTCGTCAATTGGTCACCGACTTTTTCCGTTCGGGCGAGCGACGCACCCGGTGGCAAGGTGGCTTGAACAAAGAAAGCGCCTTGATCTTCATCTGGAAGGAACCCGCCCGGAGTCATTCTCGTCATCACGAAAGCGGCGATGGCAAATATAGCGATCACCACAAGGCCGATAGCAGCGCGGGAGACCAATTTGGTAACGACCCGCGTGTAGCCATTGCGGAGATGGTCGATGCCGTTAAGGACATGGCCAAGGATGCCGTGACGCTTGTGGCCGGGACGTAGAAAAACTGCGCACAGGGCCGGTGACAAGGTCAGTGCATTGACGGCAGAGATCAGCATGGCGAAGCTGATGGTTACCGCAAATTGAGTGAACAGAAGCCCTGATAATCCGGGGATGAATGCAACAGGCACAAAAACAGAAAGAAGAACAAGAGAAATCGCAACGATAGGTGCCTGGATCTGACGCATGGCGATCTTGGCGGCCGCGCGTGGATCAAGGTGGGGATTTTCCCCCATCACTCTTTCGACGTTCTCGACGACGACTATTGCGTCGTCAACGACGATACCAGTCGCAACCACAAGGGCTAACATGGTGATCGTGTTTGCCGAGTAACCTAGAGCTAGCAGGAAAGCAAATGTACCGGTAAGTGCAACGGGAACTACAACGGTGGGTATAATCGTCGCGCGCCAGGAGCCTAGAAACAAGAACACGACGAGGACGACAAGGCAGAACGCCTCGGCCAGTGTCAGTTCGACTTCATGGATCGTGTCCAGAACGAAGGAACTGGAATTGTAGACCGTTTTTGTTGCAAGACCGTGCGGAAAATGAGCGGACATTTCCGCGAGCGTGCGGTGGAGCGCTCGCGAGGTTGCAACTGCGTTGGCGCCGGGCGACAGAAAGATTCCCATCGCCACGCCGTTTTTTCCATTAATCTTGTCGATTTGGTTTTCGCTCTGGGGCCCAAGCTCGATTTTTGCAACGTCGCGCAACCGCAGCAGAGAGCCATCTTTGTTGGCACGGATGACAATATTGCCGAACTGTGTCGTTGACTCGAGGCGTCCCCGTGTCTGGAGCGAAAGTTGTACCTGCTGGTCAGGGCCAACCGGCATCAGGCCAATCGTACCGAGTGGTGCCTGCGTGTTTTGATCTTCAATCGCGCTGATCAGATCCGATGGCGTTAATCCCAACTCTGTCAGGCGGTTGGTATTATAGATGACGCGCATCGCGTAGTTCTGCTGGCCGAACATGAAAGCCTGCCCGACGCCGGGAATGCGCGCCAGCCGGTCAAGCAGATTTATGGTCACATAATTCGAAATCTGCAGTGGTGTAAGAGAATTGTTAGGGCTGTAGAAAAATTGGAACGCCAAAACAGAGGATGAGCGTTTACGAATAGTCAGGCCTTCTTTCTGGACTTCTGCTGGTAGCTGGGAAAGTGCTTGCTGGACGGCGTTCGTGACATTGACCGTGTCGACATCGGGATTGCTGCCTAGCTTGAAATTCACCGTTAGATTGTAACTTCCGTCATTGGCGCTGGACGAGGACATATAAATCTCGTCCGGAAGGCCGTTGATCTGTTCCTCGATAGGCTCGGCCACGGTCTGCTCTACAACCTTGGCTGATGCTCCCGGATAGGTTGCGGAAACCTGGACTTGCGGTGGGACTATGCTCGGAAATTGCGCAACCGGTATGCGTGTGAGTGCGATTACGCCGGCGATCGTAAAAATAAACGCTATAACGAGCGCAAAGCGCGGGCGGTCGATAAAAAATGCGGATATCACAATGTCAGTCCAGACTTGCTGATTCAGGAACAGGCTTTACGATCAATCCTGGGTGCACTTTCTGGATTCCGCTGACGATAATTTTGGTGCCGGGCGCAACCCCGGCTGAGATCGTGGCTTTTGCGGGCGTGGATGCTGCGAGCGTGACCCGTTGGCGCTTGACTTTGTTATCTGGGCCAACCGTGAGAACATAATTGCCAAGCTGATCAGCAAGTACTGCGCCCCGAGGAACAACAATGCCGTGATTCACCGCATTACTTCGGAGGAGAACGGTCACAAATTCGCCGCTGATCAGTTCACGCCCGCCTGCACGGCCTTCTTTGGCGGCGTTCACGATCGGGTTGGGGATTCGGCCGACGAGATTCAGCGAATCGGTGTTGGGGCTGATCTGATTTCCCGTAAATACGAGATGTCCAATGGACCGGTCCAGGTGTCCATCCGGCAGTCGCAGGTGCAGGGCAAGACTGCTGAGTCCCTGGTTTCCCGCGACAGCGCTGAGCAGCCGGGCGGCATCGCGAGCGGGCACAGAGAATTCGACATTCATTGGATTTTCGCTCACGATTGTCGCAAGCGTACCAGAGGTCTGACTCACAAGATTGCCAACGTTGATCTGGGTCGCGCCGATACGGCCGGTAATGGGGGCGTGGATCTGAGTGTATCCGAGATTTATCGAGGCTGATTCAAGTGCCGCCTCGGCTCCGGCAAGCGCTGCCTTGTCGCTCTGTTCAGCCGCGCGGGCGTTGTCTACGGCAGACTGCTGTCCGGCCGGTGTGTGTAGCAAGCGTACAGCGCGGGTTAGGGTGAGCTCGGCGTTGGTTAACTGTGCTTTCGCTTCCGCCACTTGGGCCTTGGCCCGATCATACGCAGCGAGATAGGGGCCTGGTTCGATCAAATAGAGAAGTTCTCCCTTCTTTACCGCCGTGCCTTGATGGAAATACCTCTGCACGAGAAAACCCGTGATTCGAGCCTGCAGGTTTACGATAGATGGAGAGATCACTCTACCGGTGTAAGAGAAGGTTTTATGGATGTTGCTCTCCTGAGCGGTGACGACGCCGACTTCGATTGGCGGCATCCCGGCAAACGCGGTCACCCCGCCTAATGTGCCCATCAGGACGCCGATCACCATGGATGCCGTTCGGATGCGCCTTAGCAACTTTGCCAACTAAAGTCTCCCATCTCACATTCGCGATGCCGTTAAACTACAGAGACGCCGAATCTGAGGCGTTCAGATCGAACTTCTGTCATGGTTGCTGTCTTATTAGTGCCCGATCGCAGTTCTGGCCAGAGCGCGAATCCGCTGCATCTGGTGCTGTGGCTTTGATCAGCGTCCCGCGCGCCTTCGCAGTAGCCAAAGCGGGAGCGGTAACGCGGCGAGCAGAAAAATCCAAAGCAGCGGAAACGTCGCGCTGAGACCACCGTCTTCAAGATTGACCCAGAGCTTGACCGGCATACCTTGCGGAAAATAAGCAAAAATCAGGACAATTCCGAGTTCGCCGACGCCGCGCACCCAGGCAAGAGCCAGGGCCGCGCCAATTCCATCGCGTGCCATGGGAAGCGTGATATGGCGGAATATCTGCGCACGCGTCACGCCCAGGGTCAGGGCGGATTCGGCTAGCTCAGGCGGGATCTCACCAAAGGCAGTGCGGGCTGCAACGACATAGGTCGGCAGACCTGCATATAGGGCGGCAATCAAGAACGCCGGAGGGTTGTTGCTGATGATTACTCCAAAGTGCACGAGCAGTGTACCAAGAGGGCCAATCGGGCCGTAGAACGATGCGAGGAGGATGCCTAGAGCAAGAGTTGGTGTTAGCAGTGGCAAGAGCAGAAATAATTGAGCCCCATCGTGCAGGCGGCCACGAGCCGTTGCGAGCCAAAGTGCAAGCGGCGTGCCGATGAGAGCGATGACAGTCAGTGCCACCAGGCCATAGATAACGGAGGTAACGATTGCCTGCGCGTCTGACGACGACAAGTTGAAATGCTTCCAGTTCGTCAGTAGGACCAAGGCGATGAATGGTGCGACGAGCAAGGCAAGGACAGTACCGCTGGTGAGGGATTTTATCAGCTTTGCGCTCCGTGCGGCGGATGTCTGCTATCTTGACAAGTCAGCTTAAGACCATCGGTGGCACCGTTTCCGAGGGCATTGTTACGGTCAGTGACCTCCCCCTGAGGCAGGGATTGGCTGTGCGTGGGCCGGCGAGGGGGCAGGCTCTCGAGTCCGGCTGGCGAGAGAAATTGGGCGCATCGCCTTTCCTGGGCGCGCGCAGTTGCCCGAAAAGCAAAAGGAGGGTGTTTTCCATTACCGCAGAATGTCAAACCTGTGCCGCCTCACCTGTCGCGTCACGTCGATCGATATAGCGTTGAAGATATATCGTCAATCGAATCTATTCGTGATTGAATGAGTTATGGTCAAAGTGCGTCACCCTCATGCGTTTGGGCTGCGGATTCGTATCGTCTTCGGTGACGGCCTCATCATCGGCCCGGGACGCGCCGACCTGTTAGAAGGGATCCGGCAAAGCGGCTCGATTGCAGCCGCTGGCCGCCGGATGGGCATGAGCTACAAGCGTGCATGGCAACTCGCAGATGCGTTGAACACGACGTTCCGGGAGCCGCTGATTAGCGCGACCAAGGGTGGCGTTACCGGTGGTGGCGCTCAGTTGACTCCGCTCGGGGTAGAGGTTCTTGAAGCGTATCGCGCTCTGGAGCGAACAGCGCGGGCGACGTCGGCGTCGCAGCTGGCAAGGTTGCGCGATGCATTGCCGGCCAAGCGGACGAGTTCGGAATAACGGTGCCCGGATGACCTGTCTGAACATCGGTGTACCGCTGTAAAGCTGGACCGACGTCAACGCGGGACGGAACATGGCGCGACGCCGTACATTGCCTCCCGGAAACCGGTGCGCCAGTTTAGCGGGCGAAAGGAGGCTCACTACCTGATCTGATTGCAGGTGCGCCACCGCCGACCCGCGATTGAGCCTTTGCTCGTTCGGTGGAAAGAGGCCAGTTGCGTCTCGGGTGCCGGGTCCGACCGCAGCACCAATTTTGGTGTTTGCGGCGTTAACTGGACAGTGTCCAAATTCTTCTCATCTTGACTTGCGCGATTTTCGACAACTGCCTCCAGGCGTTGTCAATTTCGAACGACGTCTTTCACCAACGATGGCGCGACAATTCGCGTGGCTGGAAATTTGAAGGTGATCCACCTATCCTTGACGCTAAGGAGGGTCGTGTCTTTCGGCAACCGGGAGGCCATCGTGAATTTGGTGCGCACCGTGCCAGTTATGGTGCTCTGGCTGGCTTTGTGGGGTTGTGCTTTTTGGTTGCCGCATCTGGTGGAGCTGCCACCGCGCCGAACATCCGCTCATGGTATGCGCTTTTGCATCACCCGATCGGGACGCCACCGGACGGAATATTCGGGCCGGTATGGGCGGTCCTCTATCTTTTGATCGCGGTGGCCGGATGGCGTGTTTGGCGGCAGCCTGATCATTCGGAGGCATTACGCCTTTGGGCGCTGCAGCTTGCGGCGAATGCGGCCTGGCCTCCCATCTTTTTCGGTTTGCACCGACCGGGATTTGCTCTTGGTATTATTGTCGCGATGGACTTACTCGTTATCCAGACGATTCGGCGCTTTTCGCGTACTGACCGGGTTGCGGCGGCAATGCTGGTACCGTATCTCGCCTGGGGATTCTATGCTACGTATCTCAATGCCGGCTTCTGGTGGTTGAACCGTTGAACGGTTAAGGCAGATGCAGATGTTCATTGGAGTGGGTTGATACCGATGTATCGTTTATGGGGCCGTGCTGCGGTGGGGTTGGTCTTCTTCGGTGCCTTGGGCGCTACGGCTGTTGGCTATGCGCAAATGGCTCAGCCTGGGGGGTTTATTCCTGGGCCACGCTTGCCGGCGCGTCACGTCGAAACTCCAGTTGCACCGCCTCCGGCGCTGCCTGGAGCCACTGGTGGCAGCGAGATTGCTCCGGGGGCAAGCGCCATCGACAATGAGAATCCGACAAAGGTTCTATTCTCGGCTATCAACCACGGCGCATACGCTGAGGCGCGCGCTGCGGTAAGTCGTGGAGCGGATCTCGAGGCGCACAATGCTCTCGGGGAAACCCCGGTCGAGCTTTCGATCGACCTCGGCCGAAACAACATTACCTTCATGCTTCTTTCGGTGATGCATGAGGAGGGCAGCTACTTGGCTCAACCTGTTGAGGACGCAGCCATTCCGCCCGCACCCACACTTATGCACAACGGGCCTGCCGGACGGGACTGGGCACGAAAATCCGGTAGGCAAACGACCGGCAAGTTGGAGGCGACAGCGTCACAGGTGGCGCTCGCTCCTTTGCCGCCATCTAATCCGCCCGGGCTGGCCGCGCCGCAACGCGGATTTTTTGGATTTGGCAACCAGTGACTATGTTAAGCGGCATGTATTTGGCGAAGCTGGCCGGATGAGATGGTGGGCGAGCCAGCTCTGATGGTGCCGTGGGA
The DNA here is from genome assembly GCA_027449105.1 of Acidiphilium sp. Taxonomy (GTDB): domain Bacteria; phylum Pseudomonadota; class Alphaproteobacteria; order Acetobacterales; family Acetobacteraceae; genus Acidiphilium. The sequence continues at coordinate 14,836 of DAIDMG010000030.1, forward strand.
GCAGCGGCATCGGTGGCACGACGGTTCCGTGGTGTGGGGAGCGGGGCGAGCGATTGCGACGGCCAAGCGGTGCCGGGGGACGGCTGCATTTATTTGTACCGATCACATTATGCGGATATTGCGTCACGACAGGCTTTCTGGGGCATTTGATAACTCAATTGGGCTGATTTTGCCATTGGCTCCTAGCCGGACCTGGGTTATGCAATTCGGGTTACGTTCCGTGACGTCGGAACCTATTGTCCGATACCCGGATCATACCGATCTATTGGCAGACTTTCGGATCATGGAAGGATTTCGGTTATGGGTGGTTTGAGCATCTGGCACTGGCTGATCGTTCTCGCGGTCGTGCTGGTCCTGTTCGGCACCGGGCGAGTCGCAAATTTGATGGGCGAGTTTGGGAAAGGCATCAAGTCGTTCAAGAACAATCTTGCAGAAGATCAGGGCAAAGATGCCTCAATGCTTGAGCAGGCGACACGGGAGCAGCACATGGATCAAGCCACGAGATCCAAAACGGAAGCTGGTTGAGACAAAAGATGGGCTTTGATTCCCCGATCCATTGGCTGATCGTCATTTTTGTAGTGGCGCTTCTGTTTGGAGGGTCACGGGTTGGCAATTTGATGGGCGAACTTGGCAAAGGCATTCGAGTCTTCAAGCAGAACCTTGCCGATGTTGGATCGCCGAGCTCCGACCAGACTGCAAAAACATCGGGACCGCTGCAAAGTCAGATTCCCGGGGGGCAGTCCGGAGGTTCCACAAAGGCCGCGCCGAGCAACGGCGAGGCCATCGGGGCATCCGAACCAGTCCACGATAATCGCCCCTGAGGTCCGTTCGTGATTTGCTGTTCGGATCGCTCGCGCTGCGGGAATGGGGCGCGGGCTGGCGGCCCTGACGACTGGCCCCTGGATGGCCTGGCCAAGTCTAGCTGCCGCTAAAACATGCAGCGGAAATGACCAGATTTGCAACCGGACAGAACGGCGACGCGCCAGCGCTTGGGTGGGTTGAGCTCTTTCGGCCTCAGTGGCGGAGAACGCGTGTTCGGGTGAGGGCGTTTTGTCTTGGCTGGCGCCGCGTAAGTGAAGCCGACGATCGTTCGGCCTTCACACAGTGGCGGTCCGGTTCTGGTGAAGAGGTTACCCCTGTCCGTCACGCATCGCAGGGCTCCTTCACGATGCGTTCGCCAGGGTTTCTTCCGGCAAACACCCAGATACGATTCAGATTAAGTTTCGCATCAGCGTTGATGCCGCCTGAGCGGCCCGTGAGCTTGCTGACAGCGAGCCCATTGGGGTTATGCGCTCTGGCAGCACCCATCCATCGTGCAGAGTTATTGCCGCTTTTCCCGCAAGTTGCCATCAATGGCTGGTGGTAGCGGGAGGACACGGCATTTCCGGAAAGTCGGGTTGAATTGGGGTTTGATCGAATGCAATTGATACAGCCGCTGGCGGCCGCCGTTCCGCGTCGTTTTTGTAGTCCGGCGTGGCGGATGTTCGGTCTTGGCCTGCTTGCCGCCTTGGCATTGCCTCCGTTTTTCGTGCTGCCGCTCCTGTGGATTGTCGTCCCGAGTGTCCTTCGCTTGTTGGGACGCGCAGGGACCGTACGCAAGGCGGCTTGGCTTGCCTGGTGCTTTGGCTTTGGGTTCAATTTGCTGGGTCTGTTCTGGGTGACCGAACCGATCTTGATTATGGCTCGTCAGTTTTGGTGGGCGGTTCCGTTTGCTGCTCCCGGGCTTGCAGCGGCAGTCGCCTGTTACATGATTCTTCCCGGGGTCGCTGTGTTCTGGTTGCGGCCCGGTATGCCGATGCTGTTGATCTTCGCCGGCACCATGGTCATGGCGAACCTAGCCCAGCAGTTCCTGTTCACGGGGTTCCCTTGGAACTTCTGGGGAGCGGACTGGGCCATTCCGGGGCGCTTGGGCACGATTATGATGCAGCCTGCATGGATTATCGGGATGCACGGATTGACGCTTCTTACGGTCATTCTTGCTGGAATGCCGTTATTTGGACGTCGCGGCTGGGCGTCGGCAGCGGCGGTGCTGATCGTCTGGGCAGCGTTTGGAGTGTGGCGCACTTCCGCGGGGCCTGCGCCGGACCAGAATCTTGCAGTGGCCATGATCCAACCGGATTTTGCGGTTCCTGGTCGCTTTTCCCGGAGTGCTTTGAGGGCACGCTGGCGGCGTGATCTGATGATGACGCGGCAAGCTCTTGCCGGTGCAGGCGGTAAACCGTCCGTCGTCGTCTGGCCAGAGACAGCGAGTCCAGCGCTGCTGCAGAGCAACGCCGAGGCTCGAGCGGCGATCGCATCTGTCGCGGGGCATACCCCGGTTCTTGCAGGGTCTTTCCGTTTTACTCGTTCAGGAAAACTACGAAACTCGCTCATTGCGATCGAAGGAAAAGGCCCGCCGGTTGCTATTTACGACAAGTGGAAACTCGTCCCATTTGGTGAATATACGCCTGCAATTATTCCGATCAAAATCACACCTGGAGTCGGTTTTACTCCAGGGCCCGGACCGCGCACGCTGCACGTTCCGGGGATTCCCCCTGTAGGTCCCATGATCTGCTATGAATCAATTTTCTCTGGTGAAATCATTGATCCTCATGACCGCCCGGCATGGCTTCTGAATATCAGTGACAATGCCTGGTTCGGCGACACGACAGGGCCACGTCAGGATTTTGCGACCACTCGACTGCGCGCTGTAGAGGAGGGATTGCCGCTGGCAGTAGATACCAATTCGGGGATTTCGGCGATGATCGGCCCGCATGGGTCTGTCCGAGCAGAATTGGGCCTTGACCGCCGAGGCATTATCGTAAGTCAACTTCCAGTTGCAATTTCCCCAGGAATGTTTGCGAAGTACGGCCTCACCGTGGATGGCGTACTTTCATTCTATGCTGTAAGCCTTGGCCTTGTCCTGTTGATACTACAGGATCTTCAGTCACCACGTCCGGTCGACGAGGAGGCGTCTTAAAAATAATTCACTCTTGTGGAAATTTGAAGAAGAGGTTAGCGTACGCGCTTGGATTGTAAGACTCTCGAAGATTGCGAGAAATCTTAAATTCCGGAGATTGGGCTTAAAAAGCAACAAGTTCGGTTGCTTTTATGGCGGTGGGGGGTGTTGCCTTTTACCGGATGCTTCAAGTGGAGATTCGGTGTGGACGAGGGCGAGATAATGATGGCGGCAAGGGTGGCCAGAAGGGATTCTGAGGTCATGGCAAATGATGGCGCCGATAGAGCGGAGCGCGAAGGGCGCCCGAGTCCGATTGATGTGCATGTGGGCTCGCGAATTCGCTTGCGCCGCACGATGCTCGGGCTGTCCCAGGAAAAATTGGGGGATGCGCTTGGTTTGACGTTTCAGCAGGTACAAAAATACGAGCGGGGTGTTAACCGTGTCGGGGCTTCGCGCCTGTTTGATATCTCCCGGGTTTTGGATGTGCCGATAAGTTTTTTCTTCGAGGACATGCCGGAAGGAATGAATGACGTGCCGATGTCGGGACCGCGCGGACGTAGTTACGGACTGACGGAAGCGCAGGAAGCATTTGGTGCTGGTCTGGACGACTACATGACCAGGCGCGAAACGCTTGAGTTAGTCAGGGCGTATTACCGTATCAGCGAACCGTCGGTCCGAAAGCGCGTCTTCGACCTCATCCGTACACTGGCTCCCGCCGATGCGTTTCCGGTCGATTGACGAGCCACCCTCGTTTCATAACCTCGCTTTTCGAACGCCCGATACCAACGCAGAAACATCGGCAAGCACGGCATTAATGGTGGATTGTGGAGCATGCCCCGCCTGATCTAACCCCTCCGCCATTCTGTCAATCAGGGCTGAAGCGACCACCGCGGCATCGGCATAGCGGGCTACAACTGCGGCCTGCTCGGGCGAGCGCACGCCGAAACCGACCGCGATTGGAAGGTTGGTAACTGCCCGTATCCGTGGAATGTCCCGGGCCAACTCCTCGGCCGAAGCGGTCCGCGTGCCGGTGATTCCAGTAATCGAAACGTAATAGACGAACCCGGAGCAGTTTTTTAGCACCAAAGGCAATCTTGCGTCGTTCGTTGTTGGCGCAACCAGCCGGATCAGATCGATTTTGTTCCGCGTAAGAGACGGAATCAAAAAGTCGCTCTCCTCCGGAGGCATGTCGACGATAATGATGCCGTCGACCCCTGCGGCGGCAGCGTCAACGGCAAAGCGATCGGCTCCGTAAGACAGGATGGGATTTAGGTATCCCATTAAAACCAAAGGAAGCGCTTCGTAGGTGGCACGAAATTCGCGTACCAAACCAAGGGTACCGGCAACCGTGGCGCCAGCACGCAGCGCCCGTCGCCCAGCCCGCTGGATGGATGGGCCATCTGCCATCGGGTCGGTGAACGGCATGCCGATTTCAATTATATCGGCACCACGATCGGCCATGCCTGTCAAAAAGGCCAGTGACGTAGCGCGATCGGGATCAAATGCCTCGACGAAGGGGATCAAGCCGGCCCGCCCCTCCTGCTTCAGTCGCGCAAAAGCGGCTGCGATCCGGCTCAAAGTTTCTCTCCAAGGTGCTTGGCCACAGTAAAGATATCTTTGTCCCCTCGGCCACACATATTCATCAAAATTACTTTATCATCAGATAAATACGGAGCAATATTTATAACATGTGCAAGTGCATGGGAGGGTTCGAGAGCAGGAATGATTCCTTCGGTTCGGCAACAAAGTTGAAATGCCTCGAGGGCTTGGTTGTCCGTGACTGCCACATATTGAACTCGACCAATGTCATGGAGGAATGCATGCTCGGGCCCTATACCCGGATAATCGAGACCGGCTGAAATCGAGTGCGCTTCCATGATTTGCCCGTCCGCGTCTTGGAGGAGATAGGTCTTGTTGCCATGCAATACCCCTGGACGCCCCCGGGATAGTGACGCAGCATGCTCCCCCGAATCCAGACCGTGTCCGGCAGCTTCCACTCCGATCAACTGAACGGGATCGTCGAGAAATGGATGAAATAATCCGATCGCGTTTGACCCGCCGCCGACGGCTGCAATTGCGATGTCTGGCAGTCGTCCCTCCGCGGCGATTATCTGTTCACGTGCTTCGGTGCCGATGACTGATTGGAAATCCCGAACCATCGCAGGATAAGGATGTGGGCCGGCTGCTGTTCCAATAATGTAAAACGTGTCGTGAACGTTTGTGACCCAGTCGCGGAGTGCTTCGTTCATGGCGTCCTTGAGCGTTGCTGCACCGGAGCTGACCGGCCGCACATCGGCACCTAGAAGTTTCATGCGAAAGACGTTGGGCTGCTGTCGCTCTACGTCGACAGAACCCATATAGATCACGCAAGGCAGACCGAAGAGGGCGGCCACCGTTGCTGTCGCAACGCCATGCTGTCCAGCCCCGGTTTCGGCAATGATACGGCTCTTGCCCATCCGCTTAGCCAGGAGAATTTGCCCAATGCAGTTATTGATCTTGTGGGCTCCCGTGTGATTGAGCTCGTCTCGCTTGAAGTACACCTTGGCACCGCCGAGTTTGCGTGTCAGGCGTTCTGCAAGCCAGAGCGGGCTGGGCCGCCCAACGTAGTGCTTCAGATAATATTGAAATTCGGCGAAGAATTCCGGGTCATTCCTTGCCTTTCCATAAGCGGTTTCGAGTTCAAGAATTAACGGCATCAACGTTTCTGCAACGAAACGGCCGCCGAAATCGCCAAACCGGCCGTGTTGGTCCGGAAGGTTTCGCAGGGAATTGGGAAGAGACTTCGTCATGTTTATTTCATACTCCGTTGCGCGGAGATAGCCGATATGATGATCATGTGAAACTGCTCGGGAGCTGTTTCTGATGCTGTCAGGGAACCTCGGGAGTAAGGAAATCCGGAACTCTCGAATTGACTAAGCGGAGCACAACATGCAGAACAAAGCATGAACCTGTCGCTGCGCGCCTTCAACGAG
>DAIDMG010000031.1 GCA_027449105.1 Acidiphilium sp.
CGTGCGCGACTACGAAACCCGCATCGATGTCTCCGAGGCCATGATCCATATCGCCCTCGGGTCCCTCCTGCTCAGGCGCATCGCCCATTGAGCGAATTATCAAAAGGACTCTAAAATATCGGCACCGATGCGAGATTTAAAGGTCAAACGGATTGGCACCGCAAGAATCAAGCCCCTGGCGCAATGATAAGGTTCAAGCTGTCGACCTTTTTACCGCAAAGCACTGAAAGACCTGCACGGAAACGGGCACAATTGTCGCAGGATCCTTTGTATGGTAGATCGTAGGGCTGTGGCATCGTTCCGGTAAAGCCGCCGCGAAGCGTGAAAAGTCGAGATTCGGAACATTGTCGGACAGGCGATAATACCAATCCGGTTTTACGGAGGTGATGATGGTGGGGGACTCAGTTCCAGTTGATCCGAAATTGCTCGAAATTCTTGTTTGTCCGCTCACGAAGGGTCCGCTAACGTATGATCGGATTGCGGGGGAGTTGATTAGTGAGCGGGCTGGCCTTGCTTATCCAATACGCGGCGGTATCCCAATCATGCTGATCGACGAAGCTCGAAAACTTGACGAATGACGTGCATGCTGTGACGCCCTCGATTCCAGCCCCGGTAGAAATTCGACTTAAGCAGACGGGTCGGATTTTGGAAATTGTTTTTGACGATGGATCGAAATTTTCGTTGCCTGCGGAATATCTTCGGGTTGAAAGCCCGAGCGCCGAGGTTCAAGGACACAGTGCCGATCAACGTCAGCTTGTCGCCGGTAAGAGTGACGTCGGGATTGCTGCACTCGAACCGAACGGCCACTATGCAATTCGCATCAGCTTTGATGACGGTCATTCGACGGGCATCTACACATGGGATTACCTGTACCGGCTAGGCAGGGAACGACCATTCCGGTGGGCTGCCTATCTTGACCGGATAAAGGCCGCCGGTCTCAGCCGATAGGAAACCGTTTCATAACGGCGGTTTGCTCGGATGGCATTTAGAGAAGGACTAAGCTGTTACTCTGTCGCAGAAAAAAGTTGTGGTTCGCCGGCGAGAATTGTAGCCTTCGCCTCTTCTGGATCAGGGATTCCGGCATTCATGGCGATCAACAGGATGGCAACGCTGAATCCGATTAGCGTTATTGACGCTTCAAGCTGATTGAGCAGCCCGGTGCCGCCGGTAAGCGCCTTGGGACCCAGGTACGTGACTAGCCACAGGCCGAAGAAATAGGGCGCGAGCCACCAAGCGCCCCGCCAATGCAAATTGCTGATACCAATACCCATGAAAGCCTCATATGCGATGTAGAGGGCGGTGAAGCCCAAAATCAGTTCGAACAGAAATGTGTCGGTTGCGACACCGCTCCAGAAGATAATGAAGTTTGAAATAATGAAGGCCAGAGACCCAACGATATTTGCGCCACCCAGATGGTACGGGCGTCTGTATTGGTCGACCGGCACGGTTTTGCGGAGCGTCATTAATACTACCGGTCCTGTTCCATACGACAGTACGGTCGCGGACGAGATAAATGTTACTATGCTTTGCCACGAAGGAAACGGTACCAGAAATAACAGGCCGATGAGAAACGCGACAACCACTCCCACGATCGGCACGCCAGCAACGGACAATTTGGAAAATGCAGGGCCACCGATAAGCCCTTCTTGGCCGGTAGCGTACAGGACGCGCGATGTTGTCGTAAAATAGATGATACCCGTTCCAGACGGCGATGCGAAGGCATCAATGTAGAGCAGGACAGCCAGCCAACCCATGCCGATCAAAGAAGCCAATCCTGCGAACGGTCCAAACGCGCCTTTAAATGTCAAATTTGTCCACCCGTTTGCTATATCGGCCGGATTCAAGGCTCCAATAAAGGCGACCTGCAGTCCTACATAAAGGGCCAATCCAATCGTGACAGAACCTATAATCGCGATCGGCAGATTTCGTCTCGGGTTGGTCGATTCGCCTGCAAGTTCTACCGCTTGGCGAAATCCGAGATACGAAAAAACAATTCCTGAGGTTGCGACTGCGGAAAATACACCTGACACCCCGCTGGGCGCGAAGCTGTGGACGGTAAAGTTGTGTCCGTGAAACCCGAACAGAAGAAAGACCAGAATGGTTAAGGCAGGGATGGCCAGCTTCCACCATGTCAGTGTGCTGTTTATCGCCAGCACGATCTTGATCGCTAAAATGTTGACTACCGCAAAAACGGCAAGCAAGCCCGCCGAGGCAAAGAAGCCGATGGGGGTCAATGTGCCGGATTTGTCGACCAGCCCGCCAATATAGTTACTGGCATAAGTAATGATTGCAGACGCTTCGGCCGGAGCCACGGAAGCATAGCCAAGAAATACCACGAAACTAAGTACTGTCGCCATCAGGTTCCCGTGGGACAGTTTCGGAAACGCTATTACGGCCCCGGCTCGCGGAAATGCCGTGGCCAGTTCAGCGTAGACGAATGACAATAACAGGATGGCAATGCCGCCAATCAACCAAGCGATGACTGCCGCCGGGCCGGCAATTTTTGCAGCGTTTAACGGGCCGAGTAACCAACCTGAGCCGATGATTCCACCTAGGCTCGCAAAAAGAAGGCCGATAATCCCTGCATCGCGCTTGAGCTTGCCGCCTGCATCTGCACTCATTTTTATCCCCTGTGTCGCGGTGCTGGGCATCACCCCAAAAAGCGTCAGTGAATCTCAGGCCTTTGCCGACCACGCGCTCGACCGGTTTGGGGATGGGCGGTGATCGCCTACCCAACGATGAATCGCGTGATCTGTTCTGGCTCGTTCGAAATGCAGAGTATCCGGCGAGTCATCTGACAAGCAAACAACACGCGCTTTATAAGGTAACGCACTTCGTAACGTGTCCAAAGAACGAGAGGCACTCCGGGAAAATCGGCCCAATTCGTCGGAGATTGCAAATGGTTGTTATCGGTTGGATAAGTCATCCAAGCACGTGGTACACCACCTAATATGGAAATCAGAGTAATTTTGGTATCGTGACATCGCAACCTTGGGAGCATCTTCGCCACGACGCGAATTGTGTTACCTGTGCCGAAATAGCCGGACCCTGCGACGACGCGCTGCATGCTCGACAACATTTGCTCAGGTATCGACGGACATCTGCGCCGTCTCCGACGCTTCACGGGAGAACGAGAGAGGCCCAGGTGGTCCCTTGAGATCTCCTAGGATCCGCAAATCGGTGCAAATCCGCAACAGCTACCCCCCGTACGAAGGTCGACCAGCTTGTACATAAAAAATAATTGGATTTGAACGGATCGATTCACATAAGGCAATGATTTTACTATATAAGCGGGAGAGAAACGTAACCGAAATGGAGACTTGGCTGTAAACTCTGGTGACGTTGCGATTGACTTCCCCGCCCGGGCTGCATTACCCCGCGCCGATCCAAGGGAGACCACAGGTCATGACGGCAATCGCCTTCATTTTTCCCGGTCAGGGAAGCCAGTTCGTCGGTATGGGGCGCGACCTTGCCGCAGCGTTTAGTGCCGCGCGCAATGTTTTTGAGGAAGTCGACGATGCTCTCGGCGAGCGACTGTCTCGCATCATTTTCGAGGGACCAGCCGAAGAACTCACACTGACCAGCAATACGCAACCTGCCTTGATGGCTGTTTCAATGGCTGCGATCCGTGTCTTTCTTCACGAAGCTGGTAAACAGCTGGGAGAAATGGCCGCCGTCGTTGCCGGCCATTCGCTGGGCGAATATTCGGCTCTGGTCGCCGCTGAGAGCTTTTCGGTTCCTGAAGGGGCAAAGTTGTTACGGATTCGGGGGGACGCCATGCAGCGGGCGGTGCCGCTTGGTGAAGGCGCGATGGCCGCACTGCTTGGCTCGACAATCGAGCAGGCCCGGACGGTCTGTGAGGAGGCAGCGCAGGGCGAGGTCGTGGGGATCGCGAACGACAACGGTGGTGGCCAGGTGGTGATCTCTGGTGCAATTGGAGCCGTTGACCGGGCGATCGAGCTTTCCCGAATGCAAGGTGTAAAGAGGGCTATGAAGCTGCCTGTATCGGCACCCTTCCATAGCCCTCTGATGGCGCCTGCCGCTGACGCGATGCGCGGCGCGCTAGTTGAAGCCCCACCACGATCACCTGTGGTGCCCTTGATTGCCAATGTCACTGCAAGTTCGGTGACCGATGCCGTAACAATCAGTGCCAATCTGGTAGAGCAGGTAACGGCCACCGTGCGTTGGCGGGAGTCAGTGAGCACAATGGCGGACCTAGGGATCACTCGCTTCATCGAGTTTGGCGCCGGAAAAGTTCTTGCTGGACTGGTGAAGCGGATTGCTCCGGAAGCTGAGGCCTTATCCTGCGGCTCACCGGCAGAATTAGAGCAGGTGTTGAAGCATGTCCTCTGATCTTTTCCGCCTTGATGGCAAGAAGGCGCTGATTACTGGAGCGTCCGGTGGCATCGGTGCCGCGATTGCTCGCGTGCTCCATGCGCAGGGGGCTACCGTTGCTCTTTCTGGCACTCGCGCTGACGCACTGGCGGAGTTGGCGAAATCACTCGGGGACAAACGAGCGCATGTATGTCCGGGTAATCTTTCTGAGGCTGATGCCGCAGCGGTTCTGGTCACGAGCGCTGAGACCGCCATGGGTGGACTTGATATTTTGGTAAGCAATGCCGGCGTTACCAAGGATGGCCTCGCACTGCGGATGAGCGACGAGGATTTCGAATCGATTCTCGCGCTGGACTTGACGGCTCCGTTCCGCCTTGCTCGGGCGGCATTGAGAGTTATGCTGCGCAACCGCGCCGGTCGCATCATCAATATTGGCAGTATCGTCGGAGCAACAGGCAATCCTGGGCAGGCGAACTATGTTGCGGCCAAAGCAGGTCTTGCGGGGTTGACCAAGGCTTTGGCGCAGGAAGTAGCCTCGCGCGGGGTTACGGTGAACCTGATTGCTCCTGGTTTTATCGCCACGCCAATGACGGAGGCGCTGACGGATGCCCAACGAGCCGCACTGCTGGCCCGAATACCGCTCGGGCGCATGGGGGCGCCTGAAGATGTTGCATTTGCCGTGGCTTATCTTGCTAGTGACGCGGGTGCATGGATCACTGGCGCAACGATGCACGTTAACGGCGGCATGGCAATGCTGTAGCCGATAGGCGTCATGGTTGGCGCGCGCAAGCGAACCATGCTAAGCGCGCGGCAACTTTGGGGTTGTCAGAGTCGCTTGCGCCGTAAATCGCGGTGTTTTGTCATAATGATCACGTGTCAGGAGTAGCACAGTATGAGCGAAGTCGCCGATAAGGTGAAGAAAATAGTTGTTGAGCATCTCGGGGTTGACGAGGCAAAGGTTACTCCAGAAGCTTCGTTTATCGATGACTTGGGTGCGGACAGTCTGGATACTGTCGAGCTGGTAATGGCCTTTGAAGAGGCGTTCAGCGTCGAGATTCCAGAGGACGCTGCCGAGAAGATCGCAACCGTAAAGGACGCGATCGATTACATCGAGAAGAAACAAGCCGAATAAAACCCCTTCGGTCCGGAGAACCGCCATGCGTCGTGTCGTTGTCACTGGCATGGGTATCGTCTGCCCGCTCGGAGTTGGGGTGAAAAATGTGTGGAAGCGCCTGATAGCCGGCGAGTCCGGACTCCGCCCTATCGGCAGTTTCGATCCTTCCGACTTGCCGGCAAAGGTTGCCGGCGAGGTGCCGCTGGGGCCGCGTGATGAGGGCAAGTACGACCCCGTTGACTGGATCCCAGCGAAAGATGTCAAAAAGATGGATCGGTTCATCCATTTTGGTATCGCGGCTGCCGCTGAGGCGGTCGAGGATTCCGGCTGGGCGCCGCAAACGGAAGAGGAACGCTGTGCCACGGGCGTGATGATCGGTTCTGGGATCGGCGGGCTACAGACAATTTATGAAGGCTCGGTGATGGTGCACGAGGGCAAAGCCCGCCGCCTGTCGCCATTTTTTATTCCATCGGCGCTCATCAATCTGATTTCTGGTCAAGTTTCGATTCGCTATGGCTTCAAGGGGCCAAATCATGCTGTTGTCACTGCTTGTGCCACCGGTGTGCATGCGATCGGCGATGCTGCCCGCCTCGTCGCGTACGGTGACGCTGATGTCATGCTTGCCGGCGGCGCCGAAGCCGCCGTCTGCCCAATAGGAATTGCTGGCTTTTGCGCTTCACGCGCCCTGTCGACGGGCTTCAATGACAACCCTACTGCGGCGTCTCGCCCTTGGGACAGAGACCGTGACGGCTTTGTTATGGGCGAAGGGGCGGCCGTTGTTGTACTCGAAGAGTATGAGCATGCGAGGCGGCGCGGTGCTAATATATATGCCGAATTTGTTGGGTATGGCATGTCCGGAGACGCCTACCACATTACTGCTCCAGCGGAGCATCACGAGGGCGCATTCCGCGCGATGGCGGCTGCGCTTAAGTCAGGCGGTCTGGCTCCTCAAGATGTGCAATATATCAATGCGCACGGTACTTCGACGCCGCTTGGTGATGACCTCGAACTCGAAGCAGTCGAAAATCTGTTCGGCGCTTCGGCCAGGCACATTGCGATGTCCTCGACAAAATCGTCTGTCGGCCATCTGCTGGGCGCTGCTGGTGCGGTAGAGGCTGTGTTCTCTATTCTCGCCATTCGTGACCAAGTTGCGCCACCGACCAGGAATCTCGAAAATCCGAGTAGGCCGAGTATAATCGATCGCGTAGCGCTGGAGGCGCAGCCGCGTCGGATCGACATTGCTCTGTCCAATAGCTTCGGCTTTGGGGGCACCAACGCATCGATCCTGTTCCGTAAGTTGCATTGACGTTGATGGGATGGCTGCGCCGGATTTTTTTTCTGTCCGGGATGCTATTCATTGTGTGTGGCGTCAGCCTACGCCTGGTGGATCGCCTTTATTATGGGCCCGGCGCACTTTCTGTCTCTAAGGATGTCGTAATTCCGGCGGGCGGAGTTGCCCGAATAGGTGCTACGCTTAGGCGCAGGGGTGTAATCCGGTATCCGGTGCTCTTCGAGCTTGCGGCATGGGTTACCCGCGGTGAGAGACCTCTCCACGCCGGAGAGTTCCGCTTCATTTCTCATGGCAGCATGCGTTCCGTTCTTGAGACGTTGCGAGACGGGCGGCCGGTGGAGCACCAAATCATGATACCGCCCGGGGTAACTGCGACGCAGATCGCCGCAATCATCAATAATGCGCCGGCTGCCCGAGGGCGTGTGGTTGCGCCGCCAGAGGGCAGCGTCCTTCCACAAACATACGACTATCTTTATGGCACTGAGCGCTCGGTGATCCTCCTGCGAATGCAGAGAGCGATGAAGCGGGCGCTCGCTTCTGCCTGGGCGGACCGTGTGCCGAATCTGCCATTTTCGGACAAGCGGCAGGCACTTATCCTCGCATCCATTGTGCAACTCGAGACACCGAGGCTGGCTGACCTGCCAAAGATCGCCGGTGTTTATGAGAATCGTCTGGTCAAGGGGATGAAGCTTCAGGCTGACCCGACAGTCATTTTTGCGGTCACGGGCGGGACAAGCACGGCGCTGGCACACCGGGTCGATAGCCGCGATCTTGCGGTAAGAAGCCCCTATAACACATATCTCCACGTTGGGTTGCCGCCCGGACCTATTTCGGCACCAGGGCTTGCGGCGATCCACGCGGTGCTCCATCCTGCACGGACTGACGCGCTGTACTTTGTTGCTACGCCTAATGGCGGGGATGCGTTTGCACGCAATTTTGCCCGCCAACGTGCAAATGTTGCCCGTTACTGGCGTCGGAAAGAGGTTGGGGCCAGACCCTGATCGATACTAGAGGTGGGTGGGGCTCTCGACAGCCTAACAATATTGCCACTGGTCTTGGGGGCGCGGACAACTGGCAGTGTGTTGGTAATCACGTGGTTGTAAGGCATCCTTCGTTTGCACTTCGCGCCTGACTAAAGATCGCGCGTTAGATAGTTCCGACAGAATGCGGGCGCGACAAAAAGTGCCGAAAGATGTTTCCGCTCCTGTACCGCTCAGTGGGGAAGCCGGAAGGAGAAGGAAGCTTCCTCGACAGTCTCGATCGACGATCGAGATCGACCCATCGAGGTGCGTAAAGGCGCTGCGCGCATCGCAAGAACGCATTACGCGCCCGACCATTGCGGTAAATGCAGAACTCGGGCACGTGCGCTTAATCATATCATCGCTTATTATATACGATGCTATGACATTGCCGCACCTTCATCGTACTGCGAGGCCGCGTTCCGGCTTACTGGAAGAAGATCTGCTGTTGCTGCTTCATGACGTCGCTCGCTTGACCCGCATTGAGACTGATCGTCGCGCTCGTCAGCATGGCATGACTCGAGCACAATGGGTCATGCTATTGAAGCTTGCTCGTCATCCAGGGTTGTCCCAGAAAGATCTCGCCGAGATCCTTGAAGTCGAACCGATGAGCGTAGCCCGATTGACTGACCGGCTGGAAAGCCGCGGCCTGGTTGAACGGCGGGCTGACCCTGGTGACCGACGCATCTGGCGTCTGCATCTCCGGCCCGACGCTGAAAATATACTTGGCGTGGTCACAGCGGAGCGCGCTGCAATCGCAGATCTGGTGACACGCGGCTTATCCGCATCGACTCTGAAGACGATGCTGGATGGTCTTGCGAGGATCAAAGCCACGCTCGCGGATGCAGGGCGGGCCGGGCACGAAGCCGTGCACCCTGAGCGAGAGCCTGATAGCCACCCCGACATGACCAAAATTGAGAGCCAAAATACCGCGCGGGAGACTGCCTGATGCCACCACTAAGTTCTACTGCAAGCGCGGCTAGTCGGGAGGCAGATACTCCAGCAGTTGCCAGATCGGCCAGCAAACGATTGCTGCGACCGATCCTGATGATCGGCGGTGTTGCTCTGATCCTGCTTACCGTCCTCCTTTACTGGTTGTTCACGGGAGGATCGGTGTCAGTGACCGATACGTACATTGATGCTGCCAAGGTCAGCCTGTCGACCGACGTGTCCGGATTGGTACAGAGCGTCGATGTTAGAGATCATGAGCATGTGAAGGCAGGGCAGGTGCTGTTTCGACTCGATCCGGCCCGCTTTAAAATTGCAATCGATCAAGCGAAAGCCAATCTTATCGAAGTAGTCCAGCTGATTGGCGCTGCGCGCCATACGTACGAGGCAGATTTGGCAAGAATCGCTATGCAAAAAGCGATTGTAGAAAACGACAAGTTGAGTTATCGGCGCTACGCCTCGTTAGTGCAGAGTGGTGGAGTTACGAGATCGGATTACGACAACGCAAAATTTACGTTGGACAGCGCTGAGGCCTCGCTCAAGTCAATGCA
This sequence comes from Acidiphilium sp., assembly GCA_027449105.1. Taxonomy (GTDB): domain Bacteria; phylum Pseudomonadota; class Alphaproteobacteria; order Acetobacterales; family Acetobacteraceae; genus Acidiphilium. The sequence goes on from DAIDMG010000031.1 coordinate 9,259, forward strand.
GGCCCAGGCTGGTGTCGATCTGGCGAAGCTTTCCGGTAATCCTCATATCGCCGTTAAAGACACGCCTCAATACAAGGCTGCGTATGCCACGCTTTTGCGCGCTGAACTTGATTACCATAATTCCGTGGTTCGTGCACCTTTCTCTGGAGTTGTAACGGAAACCGAAAAATTGAAACCCGGAATGTATCTCCCGGCCGGAACGGCCGCATTTGGGTTGGTATCCGAAAAAGATGTGTGGGTCAGATCCGAGCCAAAGGAGACGGAGCTTACATGGGTAAGGCCGGGTGATAAAGTTAACATCTATGTTGATACCTATCCTGGACAAGTTTGGCATGGCGTAGTGTCCAGCATCTCCCCCGCTAGCGGTTCCACTTTTTCCATCCTGCCAGCTCAAAATGCGTCCGGGAACTGGGTGAAGGTGGTTCAGCGAATCCCGTTGCGCGTGGAAATTACTGAAGGACCAGAGCACTTGGTGCTGCGTGATGGTATGAGTGCTGAAATCACGATCAAGACAGGACACGTCCGCTCGCTCGCGAACTTGTTTTGAGTAAGGCGACACCAATGCCAGCCGACACGAGACCGCGAGAAGAAATCATGCGTGTGGTTGGTCTGCCCCGCGCCATCGTTACAGTCGGATGCATGATCGGTACATTGATGCAGGCGCTGGATGCTACGATCGCGAATGTGTCGCTGCCTTACATGCAGGGTACCTTGTCTGCATCCTATGATGAAATCACATGGGTCTTGACATCATACGTGATCTCCGCCGCGATCATGACTGCTCCTGTTGGCTGGCTTGCTGCCCGGTTCGGCCGCAAGAACGTTTTTCTGATCTCGCTTGTGGGATTTACGATTACCTCAATGATGTGTGGGGTCGCTACCTCACTCGCCGAGATGGTTGTCGACCGCCTGATGCAAGGGGTTTTCGGGGCTGCGCTGGTGCCGCTCAGCCAGTCCACCATGCTCGATATTTATCCGGTTGAAAGACGCGGGTCGGCGATGGCTATCTGGGGCATTGGTGTCATGATCGGGCCGATTCTAGGCCCGACCTTGGGAGGGTATCTCACCTATTTCTACGATTGGCGATACGTCTTCTTCGTGAATCTCCCGTTCGGGATTGCAGCAACACTTGCTCTGGCTATCTTTATGCCTGCACGGGGTGCTGCAAGACGGCCGGCCAGCAGTAATTTCGACTGGACCGGTTTTGCTGTCCTCTCGCTGTTTTTGGCTTCGATGCAAATCATGCTGGACAGAGGCCAGGAGAAGGATTGGTTTTCCTCGCCCGAAATCGTGACTTTCGGCATTCTCGCAGCGATCGGCCTTTACATGTTTGTGGTGCATATGTTTACCGCCGAGGAGCCTTTTATTCCACGTGGTGTCTTCGGTGATCGTAACCTCAACGCCAGCCTGATCACGATGTTTGCTGTCGGGTCCGTTTTGCTTTCGTCAGCAACTTTGATGCCCCCGTTCCTTGAGAAGCTCGGCAATTATCCTGTGGAGGCAGCCGGCCTTGTAATGGCACCCCGCGGGTTAGGGACCATGGCTGCAATGATGGTCGCTGGTCGGTTATCGAACCGGATCGACCCGCGCTGGCTTATGCTGCTTGGCTTTATGTTACTGGTCGGATCGTTTGTGATGATGATCAAATGGTTGCCGTCAACGCCACAAACTTATTTGGTCGAAACGATGATTGTTCAGGGCGCAGGCCTTGGCTTCGTATTCACACCCTTACAGGTGGTAGCTTTCTATACGCTCGATTCTGCCTTGCGTACGCAAGGCACCTCGCTTCTCAGTCTCATGCGGAACGTCGGCATGGCGGTCGGTATTTCCATAACAGAGGCGTTTCAGGTGCAGATGTCGCAGGTCACGCACGCATCGCTCAGCAGCAACATTACGCCTTTTAACCGAACTTTGCAGGTAGGTGGCGCGATTACGCGGTATCTTGACCCGATGACGCAGCATGGCGCCGCATTGCTCGGTTCAATGATTGATCAGCAAGCTGAGGTGATTGCTTACGTTGACACCTTCAAGTTCATGATGGTTGTCGCCATTCCGGCAGCACTGTGTCTATTGCTGATGCGTCGGCCACCACGGTACGACCACACATCGACTCGAAATGCTGAAATGGCAGCACTGGAATGAGTGTTTCTGATCTGGGGGCTTACGTAAATACAGACGCAGAGCAGCAGCCAGTGCTTTTTTTTGAGGATTTTGTACTAGGCAACATAATCTTGCACGGTAGCGTGACTGTCGCTGAAGCTGACATCATCCGCTTTGCGGCTGAGTTTGACCCTCAGCCAATGCATACAGACCCGATGGTAGCACAATCAGTCGCGGGCGGTCTTATTGCCAGCGGATGGCATACTGCATCACTGACGATGCGGCTCCTCGTGACTGGAGGCAACTACCGGCCTGCGCCGGGAACCTTAGGGCTTGGTATCGAAGCGCTCCATTGGCACTGTCCGGTCCGACCAGGTGATACGCTGCGTGTGCAACTTGAGCTGCTTTCGAAGCGGCTCAGCAAGTCCAGACCCGAGTTTGGTATTTTGACGATGCGTTGCATAACGGTGAATCAGCATGAAGTGGCGATCCAGACGATGATCATTACTGCGCTGGTTCCTCGCCGGTCGAAACAGGTTCGCACCGCAGCTTGACCTGATCGTTCATGCTCGACCTCTCATACGAGAAGCGTCGTTCGCGACTGGCTATTTTCTGACGCTGATGTTGGGATTTATTATTATACTGTTCCCTCACAGCGCTGTATCAGGTTACATCATCTTGTAGCCCAACAGATTATGGATCGAGTGCTGTTGCTTTGTAAATTTGCCCGGCGGTGGCGATTCCGAGAATCGATGCCGTCAGGCTAACGGATGCGAACGCGCTCTTGTCTTCCGCGGCCACCGGGCACAATCTAAACGAATTTCACTCTGGAGCTGAGGTTTCGATGGAAATTAACGCTGCAACGAACGATGATCTGGCTGCCTGTCAGGCGATCTATGCTCATCATGTCCTGGAGGGTACCGGAACTTTCGAGGAAGTTCCGCCGTCTGTCGAAGAAATCGTGCTCCGCTACCAGACTATAACCGGCACCGGTCATGCTTGGATCGTCGCGCGAGACTTGTCCGGTGTGCTTGGATTCGCTTTTTTCGACCAATACCGCCACCACTCGGCTTATCGGTTTACGGCGGAAGATAGCGTTTACGTCCGCGAAGATGTACGCGGCCAGGGGGTCGGAAAGGCGCTCGTCGCACGTTTGCTTGACGAAGCTGCTTCCACCGGCTTCACTCAGATGCTCGCGATTATCGGTGACTCCGAAAACGTCGGCTCGATCGGGGTGCATGCCAGCCTAGGATTTCAAAGAGTGGGGATTCTGCGTTCCGTTGGGCGGAAATTTGATCGTTGGCTTGATGTCGTCATCATGCAGCGTCAGCTGGAGTCACGCAATGCATGATGGACGATTTTTGGATTGCTTATTTGGACAAGACCGATCTAGCTCATGCGTGGCCGGATTCGGCCACCAGCGCCGCCGGGTCAATGCCGATACGGCCGAGCGCGCGGCGCCACTTTGTGCCAAAGGCTGAATCAAACAGAATCGCCTCGTCGGCAGGGGCAGCTAACCATGACGGTGTCCGTAACTCCGCTTCGAGTTGTCCGCTTTCCCATCCTGCATAGCCGAGCGCTAAGATTGACCGTGTCGGTCCGCGTCCGTCGGCAATCGCTCGCAGTATATCGAGACTTGCGGTCATACTGTACGCATGGTCAATCGGCAGCGTATCGGGAGCTCGCCAGTCGGACGAATGGAGGACAAAACCCCGCATTTGATCGACTGGCCCACCGGAGCAGACGCGGATGTCACGTGACGGGTCAGGAGGGATGTCGAGCTGGAGTAACAAATCTGCAAAACGTGGTTCGGATAATGGCCGATTTAGAACTAAACCCATCGCACCTTCTGGGGTGTGGGCGCAGATATAGATGACGGCTTGGACAAACCGCGGGTCTCCCATGCTGGGTGTTGCAACCAGCAGCCTTCCCGCCAGCGAGTGGTCGGCCGAATCCGTTTCCCATCCACTGCTGCGCCGGCGCGGCACTTGCCGGCTTGGTCTTCTTGATCGACGACGACTGGAGTCTGGTTTCGTAATCATGGGGCAAATGTCCACAAAAGTAGGCCGGGATGCAAGCCATCCACGTGTGCCGCTTTCCGACCACAGGCCGATCGGCTAGTGAGACGGCCTGCCGTTATCTCAAGGCGGCGTGACAGTGTGCGCAAGCTTTGTTTGGATAGACCGTGCGACTGAGCGAAAGGGCCACGAAGTGACCAAGGCTGGAGGCCAACTGCCTGACATGATACCGAGGCCTTCTGGTCTGGCCAGCATGGTTTCTACAATCAGGCCCCCCGTACTATCGGGGGCGCTGGGTACGTTGGGATCCAGACAGACCGCTCAGCAGCTGCCCGGCTTCCTCGCGCAAGAGACGAGATGCCATGGAACCCGGATGGACGAGACTATCAGAATGCTTGTTAAAGACAAATTTGCCATGGGCATCTGGCAAAACAGCCTCAAAAATAAGAACTCATTTGCTGCGCCGGCCGAGGATAGTCTGGACGCACGATTCATTACGGTTCTATCAGACACCCTCGTCGAGAGGCGTGGTGCTGCCATCGTGAAAGCCCTCGCAGTATGAGTTCGGAAGGGTGGCCTACGCTCGCGGTGGTCGTGCCGTGCTACAATGAGCGACTTAATGTAGCGCCCCTGATCGCTAGCGTGGATGCTGCCCTTGGTGGTTCGGGCGGGACCAAAATCGCTTGGGAGATGATCTTCGTCGATGATGATAGTCCGGATGGTACCAGCGACGCCGCTCGGGCGATTGCTGTAAAGGATCATCGGGTGCGTGTCATCCGCCGTATTGGACGCCGAGGCCTGTCGTCCGCGGTGATAGAGGGAGCACTTGCCACGAGCGCCGAATTTATCGCCGTGATTGATGGCGATCTACAGCATGACGAGACACGACTACCTCTCATGGTCGAGACCTTACGGGCGGGAGCGGACCTCGCTGTAGGTAGCCGACATCTGGCGGGTGGCGATGCTGGCGGGCTCGCTTCCCCGTTTCGTAGACGGCTTTCCCGTTCGGGGATTCGTCTGGCTCAGGTGTTGACGGGATCGATGCTAAGCGACCCGATGAGCGGCTTTTTTATGCTTCGGCGTCACCTTTTTGAACAGCTGGCGCCCACACTAACCGGACAGGGATTCAAAATTCTGCTTGACCTGATCTTGGCAGCCTCGGGTGGTCTTAAAATTGTTGAAGTCCCGTATCGATTCCGGCCCCGCCGGGCCGGGGAAAGCAAGCTGGATCCGTTAGTCATCGCCCAATTTGGCGGCCTCTTGATTGACAAGCTTCTTCGAGGCGTTGTTCCTCCGCGCTTCGTTGCCTTTGCGTTGGTTGGCAGTTTTGGGGTGCTCGTTAATCTTGCAGTTATGGCAGCTGTCCGGACGACCGGATTAGATTTTTCTTTTAGTCAGACAGTTGGCACGATCGCAGCAATGGTTGTCAATTTCGAGCTCAACAATCGCCTGACCTACCGCACAGCTTGTCTGCGCGGCTCCCGCTATTGGCGCGGGCTTGCTGTGTTCATGCTGGTCTGCGGTCTTGGTGCGATCGCGAATATCGGTATTGCACGCATGTTGTATGCTAATAACACAGCGGGGCTGCTTGCCAGCGCAGCCGGAGGCGTCGTTGGTGTGGTCTGGAATTACGCGGTGTCGTCTACTCTGGTGTGGCGTCGCGCGTGAATTCTGCGACAGTAAAGTGGTCAAGGGCACGTCCTTGGCTGATCGGCCTCTTCGTTTTGACCGTCCTTCGGCTCTTGCTTGCGGCGTTCGTTCCACTGGCTCCTGACGAGGCCTATTATTGGCTCTGGTCTAGACACCTGCAACCGGGTTATTTTGATGATGCCCCACTGATCGCACTCTGGATTCGCGTCGGAACTGCGATCGCTGGAAACACCCCGCTTGGAATCCGCTTGCTCTCGCCGTTTGCGTGCGGTGTGGGGTCGCTTCTCCTATGGCGCGCTGGTAAAGATTTCTTTTCTAGCGATGCAGGTATAACGGCTGCAGCCCTCCTCAACGCAACCCTGATTTTCGGCGTGGGCTCGATCATTACGACGCCCGATACACCGTTGCTGCTTTTCTGGACGGCAACTCTTGCAGCACTCGGTCGCTGGCATGCCACCGGCGATGATCGCTGGTGGGTCGCAGCGGGGCTAACAGCAGGTATGGCGCTTGACGCGAAATATACTGGCCTGCTCGTTTTTATGGTCACGGGATTGTGGTTGCTAAGCTTTCGCGCGGGCCGAGCGGCGCTCCGCCGACCGTTGCCCTGGGTCGGCCTAGGGGTGGGATTCATTATTTTTCTCCCGGTGACAATTTGGAATGCTGACAATCATTGGGTGAGTTTTGTGAAGCAAGGCAGCCGCAGCACGAAGTTAGATGTTGGTCAGTTTCCCGGCCATTTTTTGGGTCTAGTGTTTGGTCAACTGGGGCTCGCCACACCCGTTGTGTTTGTGCTGATGGCGGTCGGTTCCTGGTGCGTCGCATATTCACGCAATCCGGCTCATCGGTTGGTAGCAATCAGCACTTGGGTTCCCGTTCTGATCTTCGTCGAGCACACGCTTTCGGGGGCTGTGCAGGGCAACTGGCCCGCTATCGTTTACCCCGGTGCTGCATTGGCGGCCGCAGGCGGTGCTCCGGTGCTGACGCAACGATGGCGGATTTGGGCCGTTGGTATTGGCTTGGCGTTCACTGCAGCCGTCTATCTGCAGGCGCTTGCCCGACCTATCCCATTTCCGGCTCATCGTGACCCGGTCGCACTACAGCTCGCGGGATGGTCGCGATTCGTCGGCCGCGTTGCGAAGGTCGCACACGGCGAGACAACTTTTTCGACGGATTATTCTACGGCCGCCGAGCTCTCCATTCATCTACCGCGCAACACACAGTTGATTGCTGTCGGTCAACGCTGGAAATATTTTGATTTGCCTCGACCGGCAGCGCCGTTGGCGGGTATCGTGGTACAATCTGATCGCCGAGGCGCGCCTTCACCTGCGTTCTTCACACGAATCCACAAACTGTGCACCGTTGCACGCACCTCGCAAGGTTCCGTCGTTCAGACGTACACACTGTATCGCGCGGTGTTGCGTCCGACTACTGATGCAGCGGTGCTGAAGAATCGTTCTTGAACCACGTGAGTCGAAACATTTCGTAGACTGCGCATCCACCGCGCAATGCGATACAATCTAAACCCTTCGACCCTGGCCCTCAAGTGACATGTCGAGCTCGTGTAATTCAGATCCGAAAGCGCTGCAAAATGCATGAGGCGGCGGTTTTTGACCGCTTTTCGGGAGGAATGCTCCGCAAGTGTTGGCAATCTGTCCCTTCATCGGAGGACTTCGCTGGCCATTGCGGCACTACAACGACAGCGCGTGGGCATCGCCGCCCCTCCGAGCATCGGAATCTCGTGACATACTCGGGATTTTTTGGGGGAACGTTAATATGGTGCGGACGCGAGATGGGCGACGGCAAATTGCCGGAATGCTCGGGCACGGTGACTAATAGCGCCTTTCTCTACCTCGCTCATCTCAGCAAAAGTTTTTGAGCTGCCGACCGGAATGAAGATTGGGTCGTAGCCAAACCCGTACATACCTCGAAGTGACGAGGCGATCGTGCCTGTACAAATGCCAATGTAGGTCGCCGTTTCACCGGTCGGCGTAGCAAGACAAATCGCTGCTTGGAACGCCGCGCGCGGCTCGTTTCGTGTTCGGAGGACAATGGCTTCCATTGCTTGCCGATAGCCGCCGGCTTCGGTGGCGAAGCGCGAGGACCGGATGCCCGGGGCTCCACTCATCGCCGCAACTGTCAAACCTGAATCATCGGCCAAAGCGAGTAGACCGGACGCGCGAGCAGCCGCCAATGCCTTGATCTGCGCGTTCGCAGCAAAATCCAGTCCGGTCTCGTCGGGTGCAGAAAGGGAGAAATCTTTCGCAGAATGGCAAGTTATCCCGAACGGCGCGAGTAAGGTGATGAATTCTGTGTGCTTGGCTTTATTGTGGGTAGCAATAAGCAGCGAGGTGCCAGCCTCTAGACGCCGGATCATGCGGCCTCGATAGCCGTCTGCTGTGCGGCGAACAGCTCGGCAGTTCCGGCGCGAGCAAGATTGAGAAGAACGTTGAACTGGCTCTCTTCAAACGTAGCGCGTTCTGCAGTGGCCTGAATTTCGATGATGCCTCCCGACGCCGTAAGGACAAAATTGGCGTCTGTTTCGGCCGCAGAGTCTTCGGCATAATCAAGGTCCAGCACCGGCCGCCCGTCTACGATTCCGCAGGAGACTGCTGCGACTTGGCCGGTAAGCGGCTCACCTTTCAAAAGATTGTTGCGACGTAAATGACGCAAAGCGAGAGCAAGCGCGACATATGCTCCGGTGATAGCCGCACAACGCGTGCCACCGTCAGCGTTGAGCACGTCGCAGTCCAGAGTAATCGATAGTTCGCCAAGAATCGCGCGATCGACCACCGCGCGCAGGCTACGGCCAATGAGTCTTTGAATTTCCTGCGTGCGGCCGGATTGCCTGCCCCGCGCCGCCTCGCGGTCGCCGCGTGTATGTGTTGCTCGGGGAAGCATGCCGTATTCGGCCGTGACCCATCCCAGACCCGAATTTCGCAAAAACGGCGGGACCTTCGCCTCGACGCTTGCCGCGCAAAGAACTTCTGTACGTCCCATCCGGATAAGGGCCGAACCTTCGGCGTAATGGGCAGAGCCGGTAATGATTTCAACGTTTCGCAACTCTGCAGGGGCTCGACCCGATGGTCGCTGAGATTCTGACATATCCTGGCTCCTAATGATTCGACGTCGCTTGATTTTCAGGCTCGGATAGCCGACTCTTATGTTATGGACCAGAGTCCCAATAAATCTCCGGTGCGCTCGTCAGTCCGGAGTTCTTCTTCCCGGATCCCTCCCGGTTTGGATGCGCGATCGGCGGCGGTATTGCGCGAGATCGTCGAGCAGTACGTTGAAACCGGGGAACCGGTTGGTAGCCGGACGTTGTCACGGCTTTTGCCAATGAATCTTTCAGCAGCAACCATCCGTAATGTTATGGCGGATTTGACGGATGCAGGGTTGCTGTTTGCACCGCATACATCAGCGGGACGGTTGCCGACCGATCGCGGATTGCGATTATTTGTCGATGGCTTGCTTCATTTTGGTGAGCTAGCTGACGAGGAGCGCGAACGTATCGAGGCGGCATTACAGCAGTCTGGGCGTTCCATGCAGGAAATGCTCACGGAGGCATCCACGTTGCTCTCCGGCCTATCATCCGCTGCTGGGCTGGTGCTGGCGCCGAAGTCCGATGGGCCCGTCAAGCACATAGAGTTTGTACCTTTGGGGCCTGGTCGCGCGTTGGTTGTGCTAGTGACTGCCGACGGCCAAGTTGAGAATCGCGTGATCGAAACGCCGCCCGGGTTGCCCCCGTCTGCGTTACAGGAGGCGAGCAATTTTCTAAACGCTAACCTTTCCGGCCTCACGCTGTCAGAATTGCGGACCCGGGTGAGTTCGGAAATGGTCGAAAATCGCAGTACGCTGGATGCTCTGGCGAGCAGCGTGATTGAGGCTGGGCTCGGAATGTGGTCGGCAGAGGGACGTAGTGGTTCGCTTATCGTGCGAGGGCAGGCACGACTCCTTGCTGATATTAATCAGGTCGATAAGCTCGTCGCGATTCAGGCGTTGTTCGAGCGTCTGGAGGCTCAGGAGACAATTCTGAAACTGCTGGAGCTAGCGGAGGGGTCTGACGGTGTCCGTATCTTTATCGGTTCAGAAAGCGGCCTCTTCGGGTCAGCGGGAGTGTCGATGATCGTGGCTCCGGCACGAAACCGTAACGACCGCATCGTGGGTGCGATTGGCGTGATCGGACCTACGCGAATAAATTATGGGCGAGTAATCCCGGTTGTTGATTACACTGCAAGGGTAATCGGGCGCCTGTTAGGGTAAGGTCGGTTTGGTCCATCAGTGGGTGCGGACCCCGAAGACGCGCTCGAATGAGGTGCGCAGGACTGCATCGACATGGGTCATCGTCATGTTGACGCCGAGCGCGGCAAGCGAGGTGACCCCGTGGTCGCGGAGACCGCAGGGCACGATGCCTGAATAATCGCTGAGATCTGGCGTAACGTTTAATGCAATTCCATGCGTGGTAATCCAGTGAGAGACCCGGACCCCAATGGCCGCGATTTTTTGATCGCTGCCGGTCTTCGGATCGGCAACCCATACGCCAACGCGACCGGGTCGTCTCTGCCCCTCCACGTTCATGGTCGCGAGGGCATCAATCAACCAAGTCTCCAACCCTGCCACAAAGTGACGGACATCGCGCGGCGGAACGCTGCCGTGATCACGCCTCAGATCAAGCATTACATACGCGACGCGTTGACCTGGGCCGTGGTACGTCCACTGTCCACCACGCCCTGTACGGTGTACAGGAATTCCATCGTAACCGATCAGATCCGGGTCACGTGCCGAGCTTCCCGAGGTATAGAGACGGGGGTGTTCGACGAGCCAAACGTGCTCTGCTGCAAAGCCAGCGTGTATCGCTACGGCGCGAGCCTGCATTGTGGCAACACCGGCCGTATAATCTGTGAGTCCTGGTGTACAAAGCCAATCGACCGGCGTGGTTGTTGATACGTGTTGATCCATCGGCTATAGCGCTCCCGCTGCGAGGCGGTCGTGGCGCGGCCAGGCAAACCAGGGCCAGCCATAGGTAGGCTTTCTCGGAGCGGTCCAACCAGAACAGAGCGAGCGTCATCAGCAGCGCCATGAATAGAATCATGGACTCCACCAGACCGCCGACGACGAAGTGTTCCGTAGCGTCGTAGTCCAGCCGAGTAAGGGCGCCGATGATAGAGGCATAGCCCAGGACGGGGGGTTCATGCAGACCGCCCGCATCCGGGCTATTGAAGGGCGTTGCGCTATCCATCCACATGCGAATGGCGATGGTGATGAGCCCGTTGCCGCTGTTTTCGGGGAGCAGAAAGTCCATCGGCACGGTGCTGTAGGGAGTCACATGGTGGCCCTTGAACTTGCCAAAGGATCCGATCATCTGCCCGTTGACGAAGACCTGATAGGCGTCGTCCACCTCTGCGGGCATCTTCAACGCTAGGCGGCGGTTGGGACCAAGCACGTTGACCTTGATCCGGTACCAGGCGAATCCGGCGTAGTGGGGGTAACCGCGGGCGGTCCAACCGGGAATGTATCCGCTGATGCCGAGCGTCTCGTCCGCCGAGCCCGGAGGCGGC
>DAIDMG010000032.1 GCA_027449105.1 Acidiphilium sp.
AGGAGCTTCCGTACATCCTCGAAGTGGAGACCAGTGGTGGGTTCATCTAGAATATACAACGTCCTTCCAGTGGCGCGGCGCGCCAGTTCCTTGGCAAGTTTGATCCGCTGCGCTTCGCCACCAGAAAGAGTGGTTGCTGCCTGCCCAAGCTTAAGGTAGCCAAGACCAACTTCTGTGAGGAGATTCAATCGGTCGCGAATTTTTTTTTGCGCACCAAAAAAGTGAAATGCTTCGTCGACGTTCATATTTAGAATATCGGCAATGGAGTGATTTCGAAACTTTATTTCTAAAGTTTCACGATTGTAGCGGGTTCCTTTGCAAGCATCGCACGTAACAAAAACGTCTGGTAGAAAATGCATCTCAATCCGGATTAGCCCATCCCCTTCGCATGCTTCGCAGCGTCCACCTTTGACATTGAACGAAAATCGTCCCGGTTTGTATCCTCGCGCTCGGCTCTCTGGAAGTTCAGCAAACCATTCACGGATCGGCGAAAATATGTCGGTGTAAGTCGCAGGATTTGACCGCGGTGTCCGACCGATAGGAGACTGGTCGATCTCAATAATTTTGTCTAGGAGTTCAAGCCCTTCAATGCGATCGTAAGGTGCGGGATTGGCACCTGAGCCCATAAGGCGGCGTGAAGCGGCTTTATAGAGTGTGTCGATGACTAATGTCGATTTACCACCACCGGAGACTCCTGTGACGCATGTAAAAACGCCGAGAGGAAATTCACCCGTGACATTTTTTAGGTTGTTGCCACGAGCGCCTATCAATTTGACGGTCCGTGGCAAAGTGATGGGGCGTCGTACTTGAGGCACGGGAATCGTCCGTCGTCCCGAAAGAAAATCTCCTGTTAGAGAGTTTTGGTTCGCCGCGATGCAGGCTGGGGTACCTTCTGCGACCACGAAGCCACCGTGAACCCCAGCAAGGGGTCCCATGTCGATTACATGGTCAGCCTTTCGTATTGCATCTTCGTCGTGTTCGACTACGAGTACGGTATTTCCGAGATCACGCAGTCGACAGAGGGTCGCAAGAAGTCGTGCATTGTCTCGTTGGTGAAGCCCAACGGAAGGTTCGTCAAGAACATATAGCACGCCCGTTAGCCCTGAACCGATCTGGCTTGCAAGGCGAATTCTTTGACTTTCTCCTCCCGAAAGTGTTGCCGATCCGCGGTTTAAAGTCAGATAGTCAAGGCCGACATCCGCGAGAAACTGAAGGCGTTCGCTTATCTCTCGCAAAACTCGCGTTGCTATGCCTTGGCGCTGTGGGCTCAGCGTGTCAAAAACGTTGGCAAACCAGTGGCGGGCATCACGGATAGAGAAGTCGGCTACTTCGGATATACTGTGGTTGGCGATCTTTACGGCAAGCGCTTCGGGGCGTAAACGTGAGCCACGGCAACTTTTGCAAGGCTGCTGAGCTTGATATCGTGAAAGATCTTCTCTCACCCACACACTGTCCGTTTCGCTCAGCTTTCGTGCAAGATTCGCGATGACGCCATCAAAAGCCCTGGAAACCGCGTAGGCGCGCACTCCATCCTTGTAGCGAAACGTGATGGTGTCGGCCCCGGTTCCGTAAAGAATCGCTGTCCGGGCAACCGAAGGTAGTTTCTCCCATGGCGTATTCATACTGATCTTTAGGTGTTTCGCGAGCGCGGCTAATGTCTGCTGGTAGTAATGCAATTGGTCTTTTGCCCACGGCGCGATTGCACCATCCGCCAAAGAAAGGGCGTCATCCGGAACGATCAAGGCGGGGTCGAACATCGTTTCGGTCCCCAATCCCGCGCACTTGGGGCATGCACCATGCGGCGAGTTGAAGCTAAAGAGTCGCGGTTCAATCTCTTCGATGGTAAAGCCTGAAACCGGACAAGCAAACCGGGCTGAAAATACCGTCCTTTCGGTGGTATCTGCGTTCTCAGCGTATACGAGACCATCCGACAGATCCAGCGCCGATTCAATGGAATCCGCGAGCCTTTGCTCTATTCCAGGTCGTACGATCACTCTGTCGATCACAACCTCGATCTCGTGCTTTATTTTCTTGTTGAGATTCGGTGTCTCGCTGATCTCGAATAACGCTCCGTCGATCTTCACGCGGGTGAAGCCTTGTCGCTGGAGCGCAGCCAATTCTTTGCGATATTCCCCCTTTCGGTCACGTACGATCGGGGCCAGAATTAAAAGTCTAGTGCCTTCTGCCATCGCTAGGACGCGATCAACCATTTGACTTACTGTTTGCGCTTCGATCGGCAATCCTGTGGCGGGCGAATAAGGTATGCCCACTCGGGCCCAGAGTAACCTCATGTAGTCATAAATCTCGGTTACTGTACCCACGGTCGAGCGGGGATTATGGGAAGTGGTCTTCTGTTCGATCGAAATTGCCGGGGACAATCCGTCAATTTGATCGACATCAGGTTTTCCCATCAATTCAAGGAATTGACGCGCATACGCAGAAAGGCTCTCGACGTAGCGACGTTGCCCCTCAGCGTAAATCGTATCGAAAGCAAGTGAGGACTTACCGGAGCCAGAAAGGCCCGTGATTACGACCAATTGGTCACGCGGAACCCGAACATCGACATTTTTTAGATTGTGTTCGCGTGCCCCGCGGACGTCAATGAAGCCAGCCCCTGCCATGACAGTGTTCCGTAAATGTTCTGGAAGAATATGGGCCCGAAGTGCGCCGCTGGAAAGGGGCTACGCGATCCGCTACAGAAGCTCTGGTTGAGAGATCGGTCGGATTGGAGGACAGCATGGCAGGCAGCGTCAATAAGGTAATTTTGGTTGGAAACCTTGGTAAGGATCCGGAAGTGCGGACTACCCAATCGGGAATGAAAATCGTCAACTTGGCGTTGGCCACCTCTGAGGCATGGAATGACAAAGCAAGCGGTGAGCGTCAGGAACGCACGGAGTGGCACCGCGTTGTGATCATGAATGATCGTTTGGCGGATGTCGCAGAAAAGTTTCTTAAAAAGGGCTCAAAGCTGTACGTCGAGGGCAAATTGCAGACCCGAAAATGGACAGATTCGTCCGGGCAGGAAAAATATACAACCGAGGTGGTTTTGGGTCGCATCGGTTCTGAACTCGTTCTGCTCGAGCGTCCGGGCGTTAATAGCGCTGGCGTCACTGGTGGGGGCGGGGCGCCATCAATGTCGGGCGCCAGTAGTCAGGCTGCAGCTCGGAACGCAAGCGGCTGGGACGTAACGAAGGCCGGATCCGATCTCGATGACGAGATACCGTTTTAGCGAACATCAATCAGATTTTGGTCCGTGCGGTGCCATTGGCCTCATGAGCGGCACGTCGCTCGATGGTGTTGATGCTGCATTCATTGAGACTGATGGTGAAAGGATCTTTTCTGTTGGCCCGGCGGCCACCCTTTTTTATGAGGACTCGCTCCGGCTAGCGTTGCGACGCTTGCTTGACTGTGCCCCCAACCTGGCGCCAGACGATCCTGACGTTGCCGGCCTATCGCGCCTTGTCGCTGTGCGGCATGCCGAAGCTGCCGCATTGCTGGCTAGAAGTGCGGAAATCATCGGCTTTCATGGTCAAACTATTCTGCACGACGCGGCTCGTCGTCGTACATGGCAAATCGGCGACGCCGATTTATTGGCACACAAGACACGCTTGCCTGTCGCCTATGATTTTCGGCGCAACGATGTTGAGGCGGGTGGTGAAGGGGCGCCGCTTGCCCCCCTGTTTCATGCTGCGCTTGCGGCAGACCTCGGAAAGCCACTTCTAGTCGTCAATTTGGGAGGGGTCTCAAATATCACATGGTTAGGCGCGGATGGCACGATCTTGGCCTGTGACAGTGGTCCTGGAAACGGTCCTCTTGACGACTGGATTTTTGCGCATACCAATCAAGCCTTCGACCATGATGGTGAAATCGCGTTGAGTGGGATTGTACAGGAAGACCGCCTCGAGATGCTCCTTTCTGATCCATATTTTGCACGTCCGGCCCCGAAATCTCTGGATCGCCTTCAGTTCTCATCGCTTGTGAAGCGGGCCATGGAAGGCCTGTCGGTTGCAGATGGCGCTGCTACCCTGGTTGAGTTTACTGCAGCTGCAATCGCCACTGTTCCTGTTCCGACGCCGCCAAGGCGTGTGCTTGTTACTGGGGGAGGGCGGCACAATGCCGCAATGATGGGTGCCCTCCAGCGTAAAATCTCCGTACCGGTCGAACCGGTCGAGGCCGTTGGGTGGGACGGGGATGCTTTGGAGGCGCAATGCTTTGCTTTTCTTGCGGTGCGAACGGCCAGGTCTCTTCCGCTCTCGTTGCCAACTACGACAGGCGTTAGCATTCCGATGCGTGGTGGTCGCATTGTTATGCCTAATCTACGAGCGTGACGCGCATGCGCATGACCAAGTATGTTCTTTATAAAAATATAAGACAAAATCTAGTTAGAATAAACTAATGTCTTCCGAACAGTTTCGGCAGATAGTCGAGAAACTGTAACAAATCTCTACATTTACGATAGGGAATAAACAATATTTTTGGAAACGCGCACTGCATGCGAACCGTTCCCGCTTTGTCTATTTGGTTCTAACCCCTTTCGTTTCGTTGCGGCTGGGTGTCGGATCGCGAATCTTTTCCAGCGTTCGTCGGTGTTGTATAGAAGGAAAAGGCGCTCTCGTTGAACTTCCAGCACTTCATTATATCAATCGGCCCGATGCACGTTTACCCAGAGAAAGCATTTCGAAAAACGAGCGAACGACAGGAAGTTTTGTCCGACGGGTAAATTTTGTTGAGAAGCCCTTGTGTCTTGATTGGACAGGAAAATGATCGGAGGCTAAAGGCACTAATATCATTCTCGTCAACGTGATTTCAACATTATCCGAATTGCGCCACTTAACGCGATTCTTGGATAAATTACCGATCGTACGCCTATGGAAATTTAATGGCGATAGGTTCTCGACAGGTCCCCCATGGTTGATGATCAAAAAAGGAAAGGATTCACTGGTGCATTTTGATGAAATCACGGTCGTACAGCCGACCCGACAGAGTCTCGCCGCCGATTACGCCGACGTACATGAGGCCTTGAACAAAGGTGATCTGCGTACGGCGCTTGCGGAATGGGATCGATTGCGTCGGATCAACGAGACGTGGCTCTCGCTTGTCCATCTCCATTTTTCTCAGGACACGACAAACCCTCAATACAAATCGGATCGGAACTACGCTGATGAACTTGGCCCAGTCATTACTGGGTACGACACTGCGATCCGGCATCGCTTGCTTGTTCTGGAAACCAGGCCAATCGTTACGCAGTACGGCCAGCATGCCTTGGATATCTGGCGGAATGAGGTAACGACATTTGATGCTGTGATTGCCAAAGATCTTGAAGAAGAATCGAGGCTCGAGGCCAAGTATACCGAACTTCTGGCGTCAGCAAGGATTGAGTTTGATGGTAAGATCCTCAATTTGGCAGGCTTGGTCCCGTACACTGAAAGCCTTAATCGGGAGACACGTTACCGTGCCACAAGAGCTCGCTGGGAGTTTTTTGAAAAGAATGGAGACGAACTTGACGAGATCTATAGTCGTTTGGCGAAGTTGCGTCACGTGATGGCCCGCAAGCTCGGGGATACGACGTTTACGGCACTCGGCTATAGACGGATGGGTAGGTTGGACTACGGCGTTGAGGAAGTCGCGAGTTACCGTCGGGAAATACTTACTCACGTGGTGCCTCTGATCGGTAAGGCGATGAGACAACGCCAGTATGAGAATAACCTTGATGTTCTCTATGCTTGGGACGAGGCGCTGATTGATGCTGCAGGAAATCCTAAACCGGAGGGCGAGGGTGATACGCTAGTTTCGAAAGCGCAGCTGATGTTTAACGGGATGGATTCGCGGCTTGCCGGCTTTTATCGGCGGATGAATGATGGGCACTTTATGGATCTTAAGCTTAGACCCGCAAAGGCGGGTGGTGGTTTTTGCACAGCATTTCCAATCTTTGGTATGCCCTATATTTTTGCAAATTTTAATGGAACCCATCATGACATTGACGTGTTTACTCACGAAATGGGACATGCCTTCCAATACTACCAGAGTCGCGATCAGCCTACGATAGACTATTTGTGGCCGACCGCAGAAGCCGCCGAGATTCATTCAATGGCTCTGGAATTCTTATCGTACCCTAAGATTGACATCATGTTCGGCGAGCAGGCCGAACGTTATCGCCGCATGCATCTTATCAGCGCACTTGAATTCTTGCCCTACGGTGCCTGTGTTGATCATTTCCAACATGAAATATATTCGAACCCGAATGCATCTCCAAGCGAACGCCATGCTATATGGCTTAAACTGGAAAGACTTTACTTGCCATGGCGGAAATGGGGGGATCTGTCTTATCCGGCGAAAGGAGGGCGATGGCAGGCGCAGGGACACATTTTCAGCTCTCCTTTCTACTATATTGACTACACGTTGGCAGGCTGTTGTGCCTTACAGTTTTGGGTGAAGTCGCAAGAGAATTACCAGGTCTGTTTGGACGCGTACGTCAACCTTTGCAGCCTTGGTGGTTCTGCACCCTTTACACGCCTCGTTGAGGCGGCTGGATTGAAATCTCCCTTTGAGCCAGGTGTTCTTGAGAGCGTGGTGAAAGCTGCTGCGGAACGACTGGCGCTTTAGGCTTTTCGTCAGTCTGAGTGAGTTACCAGATGCCGATACAAGCTAGCGTAGTGGCGTGCCGGGACGCTCCAAGAAACATCAAGTTGCATTCCGTTGATTTGCAGCCGCCGCCAGACGTTCTGGTCTGCGTATATGTTTGCAGCTCGACGTAAGGCGGTTCGGAGACCGTCAGCCGTTGTTGGCGCAAATTGGATCCCTGTGGCTACCCCCACAGAAAGAGCCGCCTCGTTCGCGTCAATTACTGTATCTATGAGCCCCCCGACTTTCGAAACAATTGGCACTGCACCATAATGCTGGGCTGCAAGCTGTGTTAATCCGCAAGGTTCGAACCGCGAAGGAACGAGAATCGCGTCTGCGCCACCCTGGATACGGTGAGCCATGGCTTCATCGAATCCTTTCAGGAACCCGATCATCCCAGGGTTTGCGCTTGCGGCCCGTTCCAGTTGATTCTCCAATTCAGCATCTCCGGAACCAAGTGCGATAAACTGGGCACCAATCGCACGCATCGTATCGAGACACTCGAGAACTAAGTCAACGCCCTTCTGCCACGTCAGCCGAGACACCAAGCCAATCAGCATACTTCCATCCGCTTCCGGTAGACCGGCGGCGCGCTGCGCGGCCATTCGGTTCATCTCGCGTTTTATCAGTGTGTTGGCGTCAAAACGCGCCGCTAGGTGTCCATCTGTGGCGGGATCCCAAATCTTTGTGTCGAGTCCGTTTAGGATTCCGACGAGCGTGCCTGCGCGCTCTCGAAATAGCCCGTGGAGTCCCATTCCCATTTCGGGAGAAAGAATCTCTGTGGCATAACTCGGAGAAACAGTCGTGATTGCATTGGCACATTGTAGTCCAGCCTTGAGAAACCCGATGGAGCCAAAATATTCGACCCCGTCGATGGTAAAAGCCTCACTTGGCAAACCAAGTGTGCCTAAAAGATCCGCCGGAAATTGGCCTTGGTAAGCAAGGTTATGGACGGTCATAATCGACGGCGGGCCACGGTGGCCGGCGTAGCGCAAATAGGCAGGTAGAAGACCGGCCTGCCAATCGTGCGCTTGAACGACGTCGAACGTCAGCGCAGGAATTGCTCCTGATGCTAGATCCGCACCGACGCGGGAAAGCGCCCCGAAGCGTTGCGCGTTGTCAGCCCAGTCAAAACCCGTGGGGTCGAGATACGGGCCACCTGGGCGGGCGTATAGATGTGGTGCGTCGAGTACCAATAGATCTAGGCCCGCAACGCGGGTTCCGATGATTTGGGCGGCTGCACCTTGAAGTTCAGGGTAACGACGCAAAATCTCGCCCGATCCACTTTCCGCTATAACGGACGGGTAGCCCGGTATCAACGTCGCGGTGCTCACGCCTTCCTGTGCAACCGCACGCGGCAGAGCCCCAAGAACATCGGCGAGTCCACCAGTCTTTACGAGCGGAAATATTTCCGATCCGACCGCGAGCAGCTTCACGGATTGCTCAGCCTATTGATCATTGGCTGGGTGATAAGGCTAATGCCCGACGCGGTGTAGCGAAACCTTCTCCTGTCGTCACTAGGGTCTTCCCCGACCACTAATCCGGGTGGAATTTGTACGCCGCGATCGATTATCACGTTAGTTAGCCGCGCATGCCGGCCGATATCGACATCCGGCAGCACGACCGCTGCCGTCACCATCGAAAACGAATTGACTTTAACGCCTGAAAACAGCAAAGTTCGGCGGATCGTTGCGCCAGAAACAACGCAGCCACCACACACGAGTGACGAGATCGCATGGCCCCGTCGTCCTTCCTCATCGTGGATGAATTTGGCGGGTGGGGTGCCTTCGGTGTATGTCCAGATTGGCCAGGCGCGATCATAGATATCCAGCGCGGGCAGGAAATCTGACAAGTCAATGTTTGCTTCCCAGTACGCTTCAATTGTGCCGACGTCGCGCCAATAGGGGGCTCGCTCATCGGCAGAACGCACGCAGGAACGACCGAAGTGATGGGCATAGGCGCGTCCCTCGCGTACTATTTGTGGAATAATGTCCTGCCCAAAATCATGCCCGGATCCAAGGCAGAGAGCATCTCGTTGCAAAATTTCGATCAATAACTTCGTGTTGAACACGTAAATGCCCATGCTAGCCAAGCAGACATCCGGATGATCAGGTATGGATGGCGGTGATGCAGGCTTTTCAAGAAAATCAAGAATTCTTCCAGAGCGATCAACTTGCATGATCCCAAATGCCGAACCTTGGCTCCGTGGCACCTCGATGCAGGCAACCGTCACGTCAGCCCCTGTCGCAACATGCTCCTGCAACAGCACCTCGTAGTCCATCTTGTAGATATGATCACCAGCCAGTACGAGTATATACTCAGGGTCGATGCTTTCGATGATCTCGATGTTCTGATAGACGGCATCTGCCGTTCCAAGATACCATTTTTCTTCTGAGACTCTTTGACTGGCTGGCAGTATATCAAAGCTCTCGTTGCGCTCACGCCGCAGAAAAGTCCACCCAAGCTGCAAGTGACGGATTAAGCTGTGAGCCTTATATTGGGTCGCCACTCCAATATTGCGAATTCCGGAATTGAGGGCGTTAGAGAGCGCGAAATCGATGATTCGCCATTTTCCACCAAAATGTACAGCCGGCTTGGCCCGCTTATCAGTTAACTCATGGAGCCGGGAACCTCTGCCGCCCGCGAGCACATAGGCCATCGTACGCCGAGCCAACGGCGTTACCGGCCGTAACTGTCTCGTATCGGGGGACGAATCCATGAATTTTCCTCCACGTGGCTGGTGACAGGCGCCTGTGGCTAAATGGGTGGTGAACTGGGCCACAACGGTGGCATGGTGTGGTTTTCATTCAGAAACATCGATTGGCTGGGTTCTCCACACGTCGCTTGAATATTCACGGGTTGCCCGATCTGCCGAGAAATAGGCCATATGTGCAGTATTTAGTACACTCGATCGCCACCAGGATACGGGATCACGCCATTTTACGTCCACTGATTTCTGTGCGTGGCAGTAAGCGTCGAAGTCCGCAGTGATATAAAACCGGTCGTCATTTCGTAAGCCATGCATTAGACCGCGGAAACGTTCCTTTTCATCAGGAGAGAAGACACCCGACTCAATCGCCGCCAGAACGCCCATCAGTTTTTGTGATGCCGCGATTGCGTCACTGGGAGACCAGCCCGAAATTTTGTATTCGGCAATCTGTTCGGCGGTGAGGCCAAAGATCGTGATGTTGTCAGAACCTACGTGGTCCCTGATTTCGACATTGGCGCCGTCTAGTGTACCGATCGTCAGAGCGCCGTTAAGCGCCAATTTCATGTTTCCAGTTCCGGAAGCTTCCATTCCCGCAGTTGATATCTGTTCGGAAAGATCAGCTGCTGGTATGATTAGCTCAGCGAGGCTAACATTGTAGTTCGGTAGAAATACGACTTTCAATTGTCCGCAAAGGGTAGGGTCGTTATTGATAACATTGGCCACGTCGTTTATAAGTTTGATAATCAACTTGGCATCATGATAGTTTGCTGCAGCTTTCCCCGCGAAAATTTTTACGCGGGGTACAAAACTGCCCGTCGGCTTCGAGCGAAGTTCCTGATACAGTGCAATGGTTTCCATGATATTCAACAGCTGGCGCTTGTATTCATGGATTCGTTTGATGTGAACGTCGAACAGTGCATCAGGATCCACTTCGATATTCAGGGTGCCACGGATATAATCCGCAAGAGAAACCTTGCGTTTCCGACGGCATGCAATAAATCTGTCGCGAAATCCATTATCTTCTGCCATTAAAGCCAAACCTGAGAGTTCGTCCGGGTTGTCACAAAGATGCTCGCCAAGTGCCTCAACGAGTAAGTGCGTCAACTCAGGATTTGCTTCGAATAGCCAGCGCCGAAACGTGATTCCGTTGGTCACGTTTGTAATTTTTTCCGGAAAGAGCGTGTTGAGGTCGCGAAACACGGTTTCACGCATCAATCGGGTATGAAGTTGCGACACGCCATTGACGCGATGTGCGGCGAGGAATGCCAGCGTGCTCATTCGTACTCTGCGGCCGTGTGCTTCTTCGATTACGGACACGGCGGCGAGGTCGGTTTCCGGGCGATGGGTACGCACGCTTTCCAAGTGTGCCCCATTGATCACGTATATAATTTGCATGTGGCGCGGAAGCAATCGCTCCAGCATCGGTACAGGCCATGTTTCCAGAGCCTCTGGCAACAATGTGTGATTAGTGTATGAAAATACCTTTTGGGTAATTTCCCACGCTTCACCCCACATCAAATCATGAACGTCGATCAGGAGCCGCATAAGCTCGGCCACGGCAATCGCCGGATGGGTATCATTGAGTTGAATGGCCACTTTGTCTGGCAGGCCACGCGGATTTCCGAATTGCCGTTGGTGGCGGCGCAGGATATCTTGTAGAGACGCAGAAGCGAAGAAATACTCCTGACGCAGGCGCAATTCTTGGCCTGCCGGCGTGGCGTCGCTCGGGTACAATATCCTCGTGATCGATTGGGCCGCGACGTCCTGAGCCAAAGCCCCTAGATAATCCCCTGCATTGAAGCTTTCGAGATGCAGTGGATCAACTGCCCGCGCTGACCAGAGCCGTAATGTGTTGACGTGCTGGCCACGCCAGCCAACTACAGGTGTGTCATAGGCAATGGCACGTACGCATTCACGAGGTTTCCAGATGTGCTTGGCATCGCCACAGTTCTCGGCGACGGTCTCGACATGTCCACCAAAACAAACATCAAATGCAAGCTCGCAGCGAGGGAATTCCCACGGGTTTCCGAATAAGAGCCAGTCTTCGGGCAGCTCGTGCTGGTGTCCATCGTGGATAGCTTGGTGAAATAGCCCATTATCATAGCGGATACCATATCCGTAGGCGGGAATTCCAAGGCTCGCCATACTTTCGATGAAACAGGCAGCTAGCCGTCCAAGACCACCATTGCCTAGTGCAGCGTCTGGTTCGGCTGCACGAACTGTAGTGATATCGACACCAATTTTGGCAAGTGCCGAACGTGTTACTTCGCTCATCCCAAGGTTGGTCAGCGTATCAAAGAGCAGGCGACCGATTAGGAATTCTAGTGAGAGATAATAGACTCTTTTGCTGCCTTGCGCATACACGCGATTGTTGGTTTCGATCCACCGTTCGACAACTCGATCGCGCAGAGCTAAGGCGAGTCCTACGAACCAGTCACGTTCTGTGGCAGTAAATACGTTTTTTCCAACGCCGTAAACAAGCTTTGCAAGAATCGTTTGGGCCCAATCCTCAGCGTTTCGAATTGTAGGAAGTCGAGGCGGCTCTCCCCCGAGCAGCGAACTGTTTTGCTGAAACGCGCGGCCAGAAATCTTGCTGTCATCCATTCTATTTATCCATTGACCACAGCGCTGTTATACTGTGATCAATTGCAGCCTCCCGAGTAGGTTGAGGAATTATGACGTAGACATGCACTGAATTGACGAGTCGGGCAATCGAAATTACACGAGGCTCCAACGAGGTAGACACTTGGAGTCGAGTGTATCGGGAGGCAAGCCGGCTCGCATGCGCTCTATAGCAGCCCATGCGACCATCACTGCATTGTCTGTACAAAGCCTCATCGGTGGGGCCATGAGCGGCAGCCCCGAACGGACTGCGACCGCGGTTAGAGCGGAACGAATTGCTTGATTTGCCGCGACACCGCCAGAGACAACAACGGCGGTTGCGTCAGGCGTGAGCGCGATCGCTTGGTGGAGACGGTCACCCAGTATATCAAGCACCGCGGCCTGGAATGAGGCAGCTACATCTGCGGCAAATCGTATATCCAATGCCCCCCGTTCCATTCGGCCGACGAGTTGAGCAGCTGCGGTTTTAAGGCCTGAAAACGAGAAATCACATCCGCCACGACCCAACATCGGCCGCGGCAAATGGACAGCCGCCGCATCACCCACCATTGCAAGCTGCTCGAGGGCCGGTCCGCCCGGATATGGCAGCCCGAGAATTTTCGCAACTTTGTCGAACGCTTCACCGGCTGCGTCGTCCCTGGTAGTGCCCACTAGCCGGTATTCTCCGACGCCCCGAACGTCGAGCAACATGGTATGTCCACCAGAGACCAGTAGAAGGATGTACGGGAAGGCTGGTGCCGTTTCGGTAATTCCCGGCAGACGCGCGGTGAGCGCGTGTGCCTCGAGATGATTGATCGCGCGGAACTCGGCGCCTGTTGCCAGTGCCATCGCCTTTGCAAAATTCGCACCCACGATCAATCCACCGATAAGCCCAGGCCCTGTGGTCGCCGCCACCGCACGAAGACCGGTGGCATTTAGGCCTGCCTGCTTTAAGACTGTTCGCACCATCGTCGGCAGCGTCGTAAGATGCGCTCTTGCCGCGATTTCAGGTACGACGCCACCAAATTTCGCATGTTCGGTAATTTGGCTCGCTACTGCCTCGGCAAGAACTTTGCCGGCATCGTCGAGTATGGCGCATGCGGTTTCGTCGCATGACGTCTCAATTCCTAAGACTGGCTGGCCGAGCCACGACCGGTTTGCGCCGACAGCGCTGAGCGCTTTTCTTTCCATGGCGATCCATCTACTCTTGCTTGATGACTCAGAAAAGCGCACTGCACTTCGAGCACGCCGGCTCGATCAGCCCTCATAGCCGGAACCTACCGCTTCGCGTTGGTACCCGTGGCTCTCCCCTAGCGCGCAGACAAACAGCCTTGTTTCTCGAGGAACTCCGCCGGATCTGCCCTGTCTTGGGTGTCGCTCCCGAAAGCTTCGCAGAAGAAATCATTACAACCACTGGCGATCAGGTTCAGGATCGGCGGCTCGCCGATATCGGTGGAAAGGGATTGTTCGCGAAAGAAATTCATGAGGCTCTTCTAGACTACCGGATCGATTTGGCAGTTCACAGCCTCAAGGATTTAGAGACGGTTCTACCGGATGGCGTTGTTCTCGCCTGTACCATGAAACGCGAGGATGCCCGTGACGCATTGGTTCTGCGGGGACAAAGGCCGCTGGTTTCTGCCTCTCCCGATATCTGGAGCCTCCTTCCTAGCGGTGCCAAAGTCGGTACGGCGTCGCTCCGCCGACAAGCACAATTACTGCATGCCCGCCCAGATCTTTCGATTTCACTCCTCCGGGGAAACGTGCGTACGCGGATCGACCGTGTGCGCTCTGGTGCCGTCGATGGTACGCTGCTCGCTTATGCAGGGCTACGTCGGCTTGGTTTCGCCGAGGAGGTTAGTGGTGTCATCGATCCTGATGTGATGGTGCCGGCGGCGGGACAAGGCATCATAGGGATCACGGTGCGCGCAGCTGATGTCGCATTAGCTGGCCTTCTGGCGGCGGTAGAATGCTCTGAAGCAAAGGCAGTATCGACCGCTGAACGAGCCCTTCTAGCGGCTCTTGGTGGATCATGTCGTACGCCGATCGGCGGCCATGCTCGTGTCTTTCCGGATGGTTCTCTACAGCTGACCGGTCTCGTTGCACGTGCGGATGGCAGTTTTCTTCTCAAACGTCGAGTTAGTGGACCTAAGGCCGATGCTGATCGTCTTGGTAAGGAACTTGGAAATTCGCTTCGCCGAGATTCGCCTTCCGATATCTTCGCTTGCTGATGGTGGAGCGGGCTGTGAATCTTAAGGTCTTGGTCACAAGACCAGAGCCGGGAGCATCCGCTACGGGCGAGAGAATACGTCGACTTGGCCACCACCCGATACTTTCTCCCTGCCTTGTAATTACGGCTCGCCGGGCTCGTTTGCCCGCGCGGGCGGACGCTGTCGTGATCACCAGCGCGCAGGCTCTGCCAGCTCTGGCCCAGCTACCAAGGCAAATTGAAATTTTTACGGTTGGGGAGGCCACAGCAGCTCAGGCCCGGGAAGCCGGGTTTTGTGCCGTAACTGGTGCTGGTGGAACGGCGGCGGACCTTGCTGTTTTGGTTAAGGGCCGCTTGCCTCGGGGAACAAACCTGCTTTTTCCCGCAGGCGCTGGCAATGGCTTGCTGCTCGCAAACCTGCTTCGCGAGGCCGGTTTTTGCGTCCATCGCCGTGTTGCTTACCGCGCTAGCCCAGCTACCAGTCTCACTGAGGAAGCGCTGGCGGGCCTCGACGCAGGCGTCATCGACCGGGTTCTGGTTTTTTCCCGAGCCACGGGGCGCTATTTCTCTGCGCTCGTCCGTCAGTCAGGCCGCACGAATGCGTTGCGCCGTTCCATCGCAATCGCAATCAGCTCCCAAGCTGCGGCCTCTCTGGAAAACCTACCATTCGCTTCAATCGAAACGGCAATAGCGCCCGATCAGGAACACATGCTAGCGATGCTACCATGAGCGAGCACAAACCGCCTCGAGAGTCGACGCAGGAGCCAAAATCAGCGGCGGACCATGAACCCGACGTGGAAATGGGGCCGCAAAAAGAGGTGACGGCCGAGTTAAGCGATATGGATCCGCCCGCGCGAGAATCCATTTTGCAATCGTCTGACGCAACGGAGCCGTCACGGCGAGGTGAGATGGAGGCCGAAAGAGAGTTCTTGTACTCGGGCAAGCGGCAAAACGGTGCGGTTGTCATTCTCATTGCCGTCTTATTGCTTCTGGTTGCCGGTGTTGGAGGTGGACTTATTTACGTGCTGCGTCAACGCGCGAGCGCAAATACTCTTCACCACGGGCAGATTGTGGCGTTACGGAATCAGATTGAAACTCTCGAGCACGAGATTGCGGGCCTGGGCGCCGGACCATCAGTACGCCAGGCGGCAACAACAGCGGCGAAGCGTATGAAAACGCCTGAGGTGGGGTTGGCTCAACTGGCCGCTGGACTTGACCGGCAAGAAAAGGAGCTTGCGTCGCTCGCCGCCACGGTCGCTGCCGATCACGCGGCATTTTTAAAGATCGAAGCAAACATTGGTGATTTTCCAGAACTTGCTGCGAAGGCCAGACGCATGGCGAAAATCCAGGCCGCGATGCTGGCTCTGCAAACCGGCGCCCCGCTCGGTGATTTGACGAACGCTCCAGAGGCGCTAGGCCGTTACGCGAAAAAGGCCCCTCCCACTGAGGCTGTTTTGCGGGCACAATTCCAGCTGTACGCGTCCAAGGCGTTAGCCGTAGGTGGAAACATTGGCACGGATCATAGCGGTACCCTTTGGGAGCGTGTCCGCGCGAATATCGTCGGTTTGGTTACGGTGCGTCGGGGGAACAAGATCGTGGTGGGTGACCGTGCAGGGGCCATTATTAGCGATGCGCGGGCCGACCTTGCGGAGGGAAATCTTTCTGGGGCTGTCCAAACACTGGAGGGGCTGCCCAAGAATGCGCAAGAGGTCATGCATCCTTGGGTGACGCAAGCCGAGAATCTGCTGGCGGCTCGAGCGGCGCTATTGAAGCTCGTGGAGCGACAGTGATGTTGCGGGCTTTTCGGTTTGCGCTGCTCACCATCGTAGTGCTGGTGGTCGTTTGGTACGTGGCGACGCTACCCGGCGAAGTCCAGATTGTTATCGGCGAAACCGAGATCAAGGCGACGACGCCGGTGGCCGTGTTTTGCCTTGTCGCGCTTGATATTTTTTTGTTGGTGATAATTGGTGTGATACGCTTTTTCTGGCAGACTCCCGGCCGAGTGGCTGCAAGACGCGCGGCTAGGCGGCGTGACGCAGGTGTGCACGCCGCGGTTCGCGCACTCGCTGCGCTGGCAGCCGGTGATTTAAAAAGCGCCTCTGAGCATGCAAGAATTGCTCAGAGGCACACGCCCGATGAACCGCTTAGTCTGTACGTGGCAGGCGAAGCCGCCCGCCAGGCTGGCGATCACCGCGCCGCGGATAGCCATTTCAGTACGCTTGCCACGCACAAGGAGGTGGGATTCCTCGGGTGGCATGGGCTTTTATCGCATCACGCCAATGATGCGCTCGACGGCTCGTCAGCGGTGACTGCCGCGGATCTTCGTGCTGCAGTAAGTAGTTATCCCACTTCTGCTTGGCTCCGTAACCAGCGCATGCGAATCGCTGCAAGTCAAGGTGACTATGCTCAAGCAGCCCGCCTTGCGGACAACCGTGCAGAACGCGCGGCGCTCGCGATTATGGCGTCGCGCGACGCGCAGAGAGCGAATTTAGCCGTCGATTGGGCGCGACATGCGGTCCGAGCTAACCCCGAGTCCGCGGTCACCTGGTTGCAACTCGCCCTCGCGCATCAGCGCGCGCAATGGCCGCAGGCTTGGCATCGCCATCGCGCTCGGATTGCCCTTCGCAATGGGTGGAAATTGGCTCCGCACCCGGATATCGCTTCCGCGTTTCTGAAGGATATTGATGCGCCACTGGATCGTGCTCGGGCCGCGCAAAGCCTTGCAGCACTGAATCCGAACAGCCCTGAGTCAGCTAAACTACTTGCTGAAACAGCTCATGCCGCCCAGCTCGAAGGGGAGTCTCGGCGACATGCGGCTGCTGCGCAGGCGGCGGGAACGGAATGGATTTGCTCATCCTGCGAAGCGGAGGTCCGAGATTGGCGTTACGATTGTCCGCGCTGTGGCGCCATCGGCGCCCTCGTTTGGTCAAGGACGGAAGATATCAACGCAACCGAGACAGCGGCGGCCGCTCATGTCCACTCACAACAAACGCCAAAGATATTGGCCCCGCCCTAAAGCCGTATTTGGCGCATACCTGGGTTTTTGAAAGGAGGAAGAATGATTCCGAACGTGCGGCTACCTGACGGCACTCCTGTTCCCGCGCTGGGTCAGGGAACTTGGGGAATGGGCGAGCGGCGGAGCGAGGCGAAAAAGGAGGTGGCGGCGCTTCGCGCTGGCATCGAAAAGGGCCTCTCGTTAGTCGACACGGCTGAGATGTACGGCGAAGGAGAGGCGGAGCACATCGTTGGTACAGCGATTGCAGGACATCGGGACCGCGTCTTCGTTGTTAGTAAAATTTATCCGTATAATGCGTCCGCCACGGGTGTGGCAAGCGCATGTAACAGAAGTCTCAAGCGTCTAGGTACCGACAGGATCGATCTTTACCTGCTACATTGGCGGGGTAGTTATCCCCTGTACGAGACAGTTACAGCATTCGAGCGCCTGCGCGAGGCGGGATTGATCCGGTATTGGGGTGTATCCAATTTTGACGTTGATGACATGGAGGAGCTTGCCGCACTGTCGGCAGGTACAGCCTGCGCGACAAACCAGGTTCTTTACAATCTGGACGCCCGAGGAATCGAATTTGACTTGATGCCATGGTGTCGCTCCAAAAGCATTCCGATAATGGCCTACTCGCCACTGGGGCACACCGGGGGGCTACTACAATCGAAGGCACTCACGAACATCGCAGAACGACATAATGCAACAGCTGCGCAGATAGCGATTGCTTGGAGTCTCCGCGACGGCACGACCATTTCAATTCCAAAATCCTCCACAATTGGCCACGTATTCCAGAATGCTGGTGCTGCCGACATCAAGTTGACCCAAGAGGATTTGCGCCAGATTGACGAGGCTCACAGACCGCCTCGCCGAAAGCAGCCTCTTGCCATTCTCTAGCCACGGTAAGAAAAACACAAATTTGTGTGTGCCGAATGTCAGGTATGATAATGTCGCGTTTCTTGCTGTTTTCCAGCTTGGACGACGCTTAAGCCGTTTTAAATATCGCACACCTGATCGTGTCCTGATACACCGATAGCGCCGCACGCTAGGTTTCATCGAGTCCACGCGTGGATGACATTTTGGTCGAGCGGCTTTACCGCGACCGTTATCTGTATCTGAAGACGCGCCGCGACATTGGAAGTTCTTTCTTTGTGATCTAGGAGGCGGCAGGAAAAACTGCAAGATATTGAGAGACTATCATGTTCTAGGAGAAGTTTTCGACGCGATACTATCAGTTAGAAGAATAGGCTGGTTAGAAAATATCTACTTGGAGAATTTGTGCGGTGACGAGCATTGCAATTTTTGCACGTGGCACTTTCTGTAGGAAGGTGCTTGATGGCATGAAATGAACGCTGCTTCGATCTCCCGTCTGGAAACCATAGCGGCCATGCTGATCGATAGAACACGAGATCGATGTCTTTGTGCACATCAACTTTCCTGCTTAACATAATATATATGAGGAGGGTTTTTTTTCGGGGAGTGGGAGAACGGCAATGAACACAAACAATTTTTCTCTCTGCCTTTTGCCGCGAAAACTCATCATACTTTTATTGTGCATAATCTTTTTCAAAATTGGCAATGTTGATAGTATAAACAATACCATAACAAAGTACCTCGGCTTTTGACATCAAAATTCAGGGAGTTAACTCGAATTTTGTCTACCTTTGGTACCCGATGCGCTATCTTAATAACGCTTTCTTGGCCTCGTATCCGGAAGCAATGACTTGAGAAAAATGAAACGGATGGCGTTAGTTAGCTTTGCATCCGGTGTCGCCGCTGGTTGCGGGCAGAAAGGCGTGAATGCTAGATCAGAGTATTAAGAGCCGGACGGAGGAATAAATTCGGACGCTGCCGACGAGCGGCGGGCATCGGTCTAATTTTGAATGTCTGGCGTTTGCCTGGCTGCGCTTGTCGCGTTTTTTATTTCGGTCTCGGGCCGAATGGCAAATTTGGCTGGGAGAACAGCGTCCACCAATACTGGTGTGCCGAAAGGAAACATCAGTCTGGTCTGTTCGGTCGGCAGTGGCCCTATATATTGCCCGAAAGAAAGCCCGTTAGCTCGAATGGAGATGCGTATGATGTCAGGTATATGGCGTTCAGAACGAAAGCGAGAGAAGGCATGAACCTTCGGCTTCTGCACTAGCTTCCGGAAAGCGTGTTGCGTCCATCACCAGTCCTAAATCACGCGATCATTCTTCTCCCATTCGCGCCTGCAAGGATTTGCCGGCTCAGGCCCCTCGAGGAAGGCGTTTTCCTCAGTGTCGGCATCGCCGCGCCAGCCGGAGCTTTAGGGCAAGGAACCGCGTCGCCTCAGCCGATTGCATGGCTTTTTGGACGAATTTGTGGAGGCGCTCGGATCCGGCAACGGCAATTACGCCATGATCTTATGTAGTGGCTGGTATGCGTACCCTGTTTATGCCGGCGGAGGATCTTTGGAAGATACGTTTCTGGGACTATTAAGTTGGAGGTTTCGCAGAGCAGATAAGGACGCAGCAGGCCTAGAAGTTGCACGGTTTTCGCGACGCTGCGGAAACGAGACAGGCTTGGTACCGGATTCCACGCTAGGAGCCATGAACGTTTGGCTTGGTACTACCCTTGGTCCTTTTTTCCCAAGGCTGCATCCGATCGGCCCCGACCGTTGCAGGTTTCGTCTGTCTGTGGTTGACGGCAGCTCTGAGATAGGCGCTTGCCGGACAAGATTGTCCCGTTCGGTGAAGTGATGAGAACTGCATGGAGGTAAATTGAGATGAACGCGCCGACTTTGACAGACGGATTCCACCTCGTAACAGACGCTCTGAGGCTGAACGGAATCGACACGATTTATGGGGTTGCAGGTATCCCGATTACGGACTTGGCTCGACTGGCTCAGGCTCAAGGGTTTCGGTACATCGGCTTCCGCCATGAACAATCCGCCGGTAATGCGGCGGCGATTGCGGGGTACATTACCCAGAAGCCCGGTGTCTGCCTTACAGTGTCCGCGCCAGGATTTCTAAATGGATTGGTAGCGCTGGCGAATGCTACTACAAACTGTTTTCCAATGATTCTAATAAGCGGCTCGAGCGACCGCGCAATCGTCGATCTCCAGCAAGGTGACTACGAGGAACTCGACCAAATGAATGCCGCGCTGCCATACGCCAAGGCAGCGTATCGCGTAAACAGGCCTCAAGACATCGGCATTGGCGTTGCGCGAGCAATCCACGCGGCTGTATCTGGCCGGCCAGGTGGTGTTTATCTTGAT
>DAIDMG010000033.1 GCA_027449105.1 Acidiphilium sp.
CGTCACCTGCATGCTCAGGGTGCCTTTGGCGCGGCAGCACTGGAAATTTCCGGCATGGTGCTGGAAGGTGGCAGTATTGAAAGCGTCACCCTCCAGATGATCCCCGACTCAGGCCTCTCCATGCACCTGCCGACCTCAAGTCAAACCAAACACCTCAAACACCCCAAATTCACCATCAACATCCTCACCAACGGTACCATCCAAATCAAAAACCAAACCCTCACCCCCAGCCAACTTACCACAACCCTCAAAAACGACGGCAACCCACACCATACCCAGGTCACCATCGCCGCCTCCAAACATACAGCCTTCCAAAACTTCATCACCGTCATGGACGCCGCCCATAAAGCAGGCGTCACTAACGTCGGAATCGCAGCCCAGCCTACGGAGGAATGATGTCGCGACCAGCCACAACAACTGGCACTCAAATGCCGGGCATGCATGAACGCGACCATTTTGGTCGCGCCATCGCAGCTGCACTCCTTTTGGAAATTCTTGCGGCCGTGATCGTCATTCGGATTAGCACTCTCGCCGGACCTGTGGCCAACCACCGTCAGCAGATCATCAAGATTCAGATGCTCGAACCGCCGGTAAAGCCGAAACCACTGCCACAGCCCAAACCGATGCCAAAACCCAAGCCGTTACCAAAGCCTTTGCCCCCGCCACCAAAGCCGGTAGCGCCGCCAAAGCCGCCTCCTCCGGTTCCCAGGCCAATGCCCCACCCTCGCCCTAAGCCGGTGCCGCGCCCCGCTCCCGTCAGGCCAGTGCCGCATATAGTCCCTCCCGAGCCGGCACCACCGCCACAGCCAGCGATATCGGCAGCCGAGATTGAAAGTGCTACCGAACGTTACGCCGCACTCCTTCGTGAAGCCGTCCAAAATAACCTGCGGGTGCCTCGAGAAGTGGAAATGATGCATCTCCGGGGGACCACTACGGTTGCGATCAGAGTTGCTCCCAATGGCACAGTTCTGAGCGTTTCGGTCGTACATTCTTCGGGAGTGCCGCCGATTGATAAAGCGGCTCTCGCTACCGTTCGCTCAACACGATTTCCGGAATTCCTGTCTAAAATGCCCAAGACGCCCCAGATGTTCGAGCTTCAGGTGAAACTGCGCGGGCGATAAAGCATAGCGGTTGAAATGGTTCCAATCTACGAGGAGAAATAATAGCGCTTCACCTTACTCGCTTCACGGAAGCCGAACGATCGCTTATCCATGTCGGGTATTGATACTCACTATTGTACGCTGGTTACTAAACGTCTTTATGTGAATTTTGGTTTTACCGACTCCTCCGCCACGGCGCCAGAATTTGTAGCATGGCTCTTTCATCCGCCCCGGAGTATAAGCGCCCGTAATGGCGGCTACACAAATTTTCTCACACGCCCGGTATGGAGAGCAGACTCAATTGGCAATGTCGGCTATACGGCGTCGCTCGTGCAATGGAAAAAGACCCTGTTCGTTTCAGAGCTATTGAAGTTTTTCCTGCGCCCATGCAGAAAGTGCATTGATTCTTAGGTCAAATTCCTGTGCATCGAGGATCTATGTACCAGTGTCCTCTTGGCCTGAACTATTACTCCAGCTGTTGGCGGTTAGAGAGGATGGTAAGGCGGGCGAGACAAACATGGTGCCATGTAAACAAGCGAGACGATTTGTGGCCACGCTTCATGCATGGTGCCTGACAGTCAGGGTGTGTGCCAATGGCGACACCGATCACCTACGGATCGGCGTCGCCGGGAGGTAAGCGTCCGTTAGAAAAGGATGCCTGCTTCGAGCAATGCGGTCGCCTGATTGCGACTTGTACCGCTCGCACCATAGCCGACAGAACCTGGAACACCGAGATCGGTCAGGTGCAGGAGACCGATGTCGCCACGAAGAAAAAGATAATTCTTCTGCCAAGTTGGGGCGACAGATAGCCCAACGCCCTTTGCGCCCGGATTGAGGAACCAAAGATCCGGACCAGTACTGTTGAAATATTCAACCCAGGCGCCAAGCGAATACGGCGTCTTGCCAAAGCTGTAATCGGCGAAGAGCGCAGCGCCAAAGTTACTGGAGAACTTGGTAAGTCCCAGCGTCGCGCTCGGCTTGGCATAGACGTACTGCACTTCCGGCACGAGATTGAGGTTGCCTTTGGTAAAACTGTAATATCCCCCGACCATCGTCGAATTGATATAGTTTGCTCCGTAGGTACCGACGCTTGTTTGGCCGTACGTAACGGCGCTCAGTCCCGTTTTGCCGAGATTTCCGGCACCAAACAGCGATATGCTGTTATCGCTGTCGAGGCTATAGGTGACAAGACCCTGCAAGAAATTCCAGACGCCGGTATCGAAACCATCGCCGAATGTCACGCTCGCAGAAAGCGGTCCATGGCTATAGGTTGCAGCGACGCCACGGCTTTGTGAGTTCTCTACGTAAAAGATATCCGTGTTCATAACATTGGCGTTATTCCAGTCGATGGCCGATTCCCAACCTTCCAGTGACGGGAGCTGGCCTGCAGAGATCGTGAAATTGCTTGTCGGCGCAAGGGTAATGTAGCCGGCGAACA
The DNA here is from genome assembly GCA_027449105.1 of Acidiphilium sp. Lineage (GTDB taxonomy): Bacteria > Pseudomonadota > Alphaproteobacteria > Acetobacterales > Acetobacteraceae > Acidiphilium. The sequence goes on from DAIDMG010000033.1 coordinate 2,539, forward strand.
GCGGGCCGGTCGGAAAATCCTGAACCGAGCTCGGGGTAGGCTTGACGCCCAACGTCATTGACGTCGTTGAACCGAGCTCGATCGTAAATTGCACCAGACCGGAAGGCTTCTGGATTTGGATCAACCCATTGAGAAATTCCGCTCCTGTCGATTTGTCGGTACCGAGCAGACCCGAACTCGCGGCATTCCCAGTTCCTGAGAGTGCATACGCATATCCGGTGGCTCCACCAGACAGAACAAGAGATCCGAGCGGCCCGCCATCGAACTTGATGCTGCTCGGTCCATTCATGGCGAACGCGGTCGATCCGGCGCTTAACGCGGCTCCGACGCAAAAAGTAGCAGACAGCCATGCTTTGGATCGATGTGCAAAATTTTTGGTCATATAGCCTCCATATTGATCAACACTTTATGACCATGTGACCGGCAAATACGCCCTTCGCCTAACTTTTATCGCCTTTGGTTGGCTTGTCTTGTCGTCGATCAATGCAGGAATCCGGCCAAAGCTATAAAAATCGTCGTCTACGCAGCCTTCTGCCGGGAATGAGTTAATGGTGTTGTATTCTCGCAACGCTGCGAATGACGAATAATTTCGTCGGTTCTAGCTTTATTTGCCTCGTTTCTATTCCGGTATCCCGCGATCTAGAAATTTTGCCGTTGCCCGTATGGTTTCGGCCAGCCCCATTGAATGAACCTCAACGCCGGGCGGAAAGGCGCCGTGGATCCGCGTTGGAAGGGCTCGGTCAAGCAGGACGAAGACACCGCGATCGGTGGCGCGCCGAATGAGTCGGCCAAATGCTTGCCGCAGCCTCAGTCGCACAATAGCGTCGTCATAGGCTTTGGGTGCCCCGCCGGACAGATGCGTGCGCCGCACCCGATGTAGGATATCAGGGCGTGGCCAAGGTGTGCGCTCGAAGACAACCAGACGCAGTGCATTCCCCGGAACGTCGACGCCGTCACGCATCGCGTCGGTACCCAGCAAGCATGCATGCTCTTCCGCGCGAAAGATATCGACCAAACTGGCGTTATTCATCGCATCAACGTGTTGAGCGTAGAGCGGCAAGCCTGCTTCTGCCAGCGCCGGTGCAATCCGCTCATGTACGGCCCGTAGGCGCGCAATGGCTGTGAACAAGCCGAGAGCACCACCGCCGGCGGCGATGAACAGCTCCCGGTAGGCCGTGGCCAGTGCGTCAGGGTCGTCGCGTCGGATGTCTCTCACAATAAAAACGCGAGTCTGCGCCCAATATTCAAACGGGGACAGGAAGCTTGCCCGGATTGGGGCATGAGGCAGGTGGCACGCGCCCGTGCGCTCCTCCGCGCCCCGCCAGCCGGCGTCGGCATCTCCAAGGTCCACCCCATCGCGTAATGTGGCCGATGTGATTAATACGCCGTGTGCGGTAGCAGCGACATGATCTGCAAACGCAACGGTGGGATCCAGCATGTGAGCCAGCAAGGCAACATCGCGGTCCAGCCGGATAAAGAAAATATGTTCTGGCCGGCTGCCCGGTTCCGGAGGGGGGGCCGTAATGGCGGCCAGTACTCGCCGCCAACCAACCAGAGGGTCCAAAGCCCGGCGAGCAAGAGCGCGGCAGCTCGCTTCTATACGGAGCCGCTCGCGTTCTTCGATATTGCTGGCCTCCTTATCAAGGTACGCCAGCAGACGCTCACGCAGCGCCTGTAAAGGTGATTCCAATCGTCCCAGTGCTCGGGCAAACCCTTCGGCACGCTCTGCGAGTTCGGGCTGAACCGGATAAAGATCGACTTCGAGTACTGCGCTTCGGGAACCGTCTCCGGCGGCACGGGCGCGAGCCTGTGCTTCCAAGGCACCTAACAAAAGCTCCGCCGGCCCAGCTCCAACGGTATCTAATTGTCTAACGTCAGGGTGGCGCGCAAACCAGCTGGCGCCCGGGAGGACACGCGCCGCAATTAGTGCTGCCTCCAGAGGGGACGCCAGTGTCTCGTCCATAGCCACGAGGTCTTCAATCCGCCGGGCAAGACCGCGCGCTCGCGACCGACTGCCTTCGGCTCCGAGAAGCCAACGGCGCAGCTCCGCCATTTCGGTGCCCGACAACTCGATCGAGAATGCGGAATCTGCCGCGTCAAAGAGGTGATGTCCTTCGTCGAACACATAACGCGTCGGTACAGTGCTATCGTCGAGACCGCCCCAGACAGCCTGAGCCATGACCAAAGCATGATTTGCGATCACCAAGTCCGCGCCGCGCGCCCTACGAATAACGTGTTCGATGGTACAGCGACGCCAGTGGTTACACGCGGAATGAATGCATTCGCCTCTACGGTCGGCAACCTGCGGCAAAACGCCAGATCCAAACAGATCGGCAAACCAGCCGGGTAAATCACCTCCAGAAAGGTCATGTTCCAAGGAGACAAGCGCCCAGCGTGCAATTAAGCCGAGTGCAACAAGAGTGTCGCCCCGAGCCTTGCTGGCCGCCTCTTCGTAATTGAGCAGGCAAAGATAATTCTCACGCCCCTTTCGCGTGACTACGCGATCACGGCGACGTATCGCGTCAGGCTCGAGACGCGCCAGTTCCTGCTCGATCTGACGCTGTAAATGCCGCGTGTAGGTTGATACCCATACGGTGCCCTGGTTCCGTTCCGCCCAGAGTGATGCCGGAGCAAGATAACCGAGCGTTTTCCCCGTGCCGGTACCCGCCTCTGCGAGTACGCAGTGAGGCGCGCTGTCATTCAGGCACGGTGCGAAGGCCGACGTGGCTGCCGACGCGTAATCTGATTGTGCAGGCCGCGTTTCGGCACCTGGCCCAAGCAGCTCGGAGAGCCGGGCACGCGCTGCATCAGGTGGCACCGGGTATGAAGCCGCTGGTGGACGTGGCGCTTCTTCCTCCCATTCGGGAAGGATGGACCACAATCGGGTACCAACCCGATCAGGCCGCGCCGCCGGTTCGCCGAGCGCAGCGGCAACGCTCCGGGCCCATCCCCACCCTTCAGTTCCCAAGAGGGCGGCCAAGGATGCGGCATCGCGGTTCATTGCAAGATCTCGGCCCTGCGCTAGCCGGGCGAGCAGCGCTGACGCCATTCTCGGCAACAGCGAAACCGCTTGTTCCAACCCGGAAGGAACCGGAAAATCGAGGGCGCCGGCAAGTCCGCTCGGAGTTGGCGGGCACGACGACGCCGGCAGCACGAACGCAAATAATTCCAAAAGGTCGAGCGTTTTCATCACCAGGCCCAGCCGCTTCAATGTGGCTGGAGCATGAACGACGATGGGGGGGGATGAGTCTCGAAGCCATGCCCGCGTCGATTCGGTCGAGAGTATGAGGACTTCGCCATCAACCGTCAAAATCGCGGCTGTGCCGTGTGAAGCAACCAGCGCCGGCGAATCGGGCAGCAACATTCGGGAACCTTGATCCATGGTGCGTGTATATCCGGCATGCAGTCTCCCCCAAACCCAATGGTTTGACCCGCAGCTATGCGGCCCCTACAGCAAGGACATGAACAAGAGTTTCGCTTCGCTTCCAAACTCGTGGCCATTTCGTGAAGCTGCTCGTGTCGCCGCGCGGCTCGAGCGCACCGGAAAGGCGGAGGCACTTTTTCAAACTGGCTATGGCCCTTCGGGCCTGCCGCATATCGGCACGTTCATGGAGGTGGCCAGAACTTCCTGGATCCGGCTTGCCTTCACGCGCTTGACGGGAAAACCTTCAAAGCTTTTGGCATTTTCTGATGATATGGATGGTCTCCGTAAAGTGCCGAGCAATGTGCCACACCAGGAAATGTTACATAAATTCATCGGCCACCCATTGACACGAGTGCCGGATCCGTTTGACTCGCACTCGAGTTTTGGCGCCCACAATAATGCGAAACTGCGCGAATTTCTTGATTCTTTTGGTTTCGACTACGAATTTGCGTCAGCAACCGAGTATTACTGCTCGGGCCGCTTCAATAGCACATTGCGACAGGTAGCCGAGCGGCACGACCGGATTCGCGACATCATTCTTCCGACGCTTCGGCCAGAACGCCGCGCAACGTACTCTCCAATACTGCCCATCCATCCCAAGAGCGGCATCGTGATGCAGGTTCCGATCGAACATGTCGACGTCGATGTCGGCAGCGTCCGATGGCGTGATCCAGAAACGGGATCGGTTTACGAGACGTCGATCTACGATGGGGCGGCGAAACTTCAGTGGAAAGCCGATTGGGCCATGCGCTGGGCTGCGCTCGGCGTCGATTACGAAATGTCCGGGAAGGATCTGATCGACTCCGTCAAACTGTCTTCAGCAATCATGCATGTTCTCGGCGCTGAGCCCCCGGAGAGCTTCACATACGAACTGTTCCTGGACGAGCATGGCCGAAAAATCAGCAAGTCCAAGGGCAACGGCCTTTCGGTCGAACAATGGCTCACCTACGCGCCTCGGGAAAGCCTCGGCCAATTCATGTTCGCCGCACCCCAGCGCGCCAAACGATTGTATTTCGATGTTATTCCACGGGCCACCGATGACTACCTAACCAGTCTTGACGCGTTACGCAGTGGGCGCGGGAATGCAGAAGAAAATCCAGCATGGTTCATCCATGGTGGTGTCGTTCCGACCAGTGGCGGCAGCCCGGTTGCCTTCAGCATGCTCCTCAATCTTGCATCGGTGGTAAATGCCGAAACACCGGATGTGCTGTGGGGCTTCATTCGCAGCTATCGTCCCGATGCTTCGCCAACGACATCGCAATTTCTTGCACAGCTCGTCGATCACGCGGTGCAATACTATCAGGACTTTATAAAGCCGGCCAAACGCTACCGCATACCGAATGCTTCGGAGCGTGCCGCACTCCACGATCTCGCCGACAGCTTGCGTCTTGTCCCCGAGGGTGCTGATGTTGAAACGCTGCAGACGTTACTTTATGATATAGGAAAACGGCATGATTTCAGTAACTTGCGCGACTGGTTTTCCTGTCTATATCAAGTCCTGCTCGGCCAGGCGGACGGACCTCGCTTCGGTGCGTTCATTACGCTTTATGGTGTCAGATCAACCATTCTACTAATCGACCAGGCCTTGATGCGCGACCAAGCCGCCTAAGAAGATGTCGGTGCAAGTGTGACGGCTTTGCCGCATCCGAAACAAACCTGACCTGGCGAAGGTCAGATTTGCTTAACCCGCATTGTTCCGTTGCGGTTGCGCCATTATGTTGCCGGCATTGAGACAATCTTGCCATTTGCGAGGCGCACTGATGCTGACGTCGCTTGACCGCAGCAAACGCGAGCCTACGCGTTTAGTTCAGCAGAAACGATGGTAAAATCGAAGCGTGCAGCACGCTCGTCTGACAAGAAGCCGGTGCAGGGTTTGCCCAGCCTTGCTGAACTCCATGCATTTCTTTCGCAGTCGCATGGCCGCGTGACCATCCGTGACGTAGGTCGCGCGTTTACTGTGACGGCAGAACAACGACCGGCCTTACGGCGGCTCTTGAAGAGCCTCTCAGGAAGCCCTTCAGAGCCCGAAGCCAAGAGAAAGGTCGCGCAATCACTTCCTGAGCGATGCTTGGTCGAAATTACAGGCACGGACCGGGATGGAGATCCACTCGCCCGACCCGTCGGCTGGGATCGAGGCAAACCAGCGCCAATAATCTTCATGCGGCCTGAACGCCGTGGCCAACCCGCGCTAGCACCAGGCGCCCGTGTCATAGCCAAGCTCAGGAGAATCAGCTCAGACCGTTACGAAGGCAGTACGGTCAAGAGAATGGATCTGCAACCGGTCAGCATAATCGGTGTCTTCCATACGACAGCACGTGGTGGGCGAATTGAGCCCGTCGACCGTAAAGTTCGCGCCGAGTGGGTGGTGGCTGCCGACGCCACAGCAGGGGCACAAAACGGCGAGATCGTCCGTGCCTATCCCCTGCCCGCCTCAGGCTACGGGCCTAAACCAGCCCGCATCGCTGAACGTCTTGGCACAATGAACGACGCAAGTTCGATTAGTTTGATTGCGATCGCAAGTCTCGGAATACCGCATGACTTTCCGAGTGACGTTCTCGATGAAGCAGCTCAAGCAAAAGCAATCCACCTTGGCACAAGGGTTGATTTACGGACGATTCCTCTCGTTACGATTGATGGTGCCGATGCCCGGGATTTCGATGACGCAGTTTTTGCCGAACCGGATAGTCAGGGGTACCGGATTATCGTCGCCATCGCGGATGTTGCACATTATGTAAAATCTGGTTCTGCCCTTGATCGCGAGGCGCGGAACCGCGGTAACTCGGTCTACTTTCCAGATCGGGTAGTGCCCATGTTACCTGAAGCGCTTTCGAACGGCTGGTGCAGCTTGCGCCCGAGTGAGGATCGCGGATGCTTGTTCGTAGACATAAGAATCGGCGCAGATGGTCGTTCGATCGGGCATTTCTTTGGCCGCGGCCTGATGCGGAGCGCGGCACGCCTCACGTACGAGCAAGCCCAGTCTGCCCATCAGCGGCAGGATAGTCTCGATCTGCCAGCACATACGCTTGACCACCTTTTCGCGGCATACCAACTGCTCGCGAAGGCACGAGTCGAGCGCGGTACGCTCGACCTTGATTTGCCGGAACGGCAAATCGTGCTTGATGTAAATGGAAAAGTGAGTTCCGTGGCACCCCGTCCACGGCTCGACAGCCATCGACTGATCGAAGAGTTCATGATTCTTGCCAACGTCGCCGCTGCGGAGGAGTTGGAGCGGCTGAAGCTGGCATGCATGTACAGGGTCCATGCACCACCATCGCCAGAAAAACTTGACGCGCTGAGGGATCTTCTCTCGACCTTCGAGATCAACCTAAAACCCGGAGACCAGTTGCACCCTCGCGATCTCGATCGGGTTCTAAAACATGTCGCCGGAACGGCGGCTGCCCCCTTGGTGAACGAGGCCATACTGCGCAGCCAGTCGCAAGCACAATATGCGCCCGAATCGATCGGCCATTTCGGTTTAGGTCTTCAGACCTACGCTCATTTCACTTCTCCGATCCGTCGCTATGCCGATCTGCTGGTGCACCGTGCGCTGATTACGGGTTTAAATCTGGGCCGAGATGGCCTCTCTCCGGAAGCGGCAGGGTCGTTCACTGAACTCGCGGAACATATCACCGTGACGGAACGACGGGCCGCCGACGCCGAACGGCAGTCGACCGATCGCTATCTTGCTGCATATCTAGAAAATCAGATCGGCTCGGAGTTTACCGGGCAAATTTCAGGCGTGACGCGATTTGGTCTGTTTGTGACACTAACCAATACAGGCGCATCCGGGTTTGTACCGTTTGCCCAGCTACCGGACGACTTCTGGCATCACGATGAACGTTCCGGGACACTTAGCGGAAAGCGAACTCGATTAATCTATCGGCTCGCCGATCCGATCATTGTTCGTTTGATCGAAGCAACACCGGCTACGGGTGGCCTGATTTTTACCGCTGTTCCCAGCACGGAGATGGTCCCTGACGCGCACAAACGACCAAATCGCCCAGCCGTGCCCAAATCGCGTAAGAGTTGTCGACATGGGCGGGGACGGTGATCCAGATGCGTGCCCGCTCGCGCTTTAGCCTGGTACGCTATCTAAGTGCCGCCGCCATACTGGTGCTCGCTCCACCGAGGACCGTGCATGCAGCATCACGTCATTTCGATACTGCACAAGCGGCTCAAATCTGGGGAACTGCCCTCGATTTCACAGCACCACGCATTCTGGAACCGGCTTCGATTTCACAAATGGCGTTATGGGGTCTTTCTGGCATAAGCGCCCTCGACCCAAATCTAACGGTCCAGGAGGAACAAGGAAAAATCGTCCTCTACGGTCCGACCAGAGTACTTTTCACGACTCCCGAACCGAAGCCGGATGCAGCACTTCAATGGGGCGCTGCTTGCGCCCGAGTTGCAGCGCGTGCTTTTGACGCGTCGCAAGAATTACGCCGCGCCGGAACGAATACTGTTATCCGGGAATTCTTTGACGAGTTATTCAATCACTTCGATCCTTACTCACGCTACCAACCTCCAACCACTCTCACCGGGCTCGGACAAACGGACGAGGCCAGCCTGGGCCTGGAGCTCATCCAAAAAAATGACGAGATCGTGGTCGGGAGTGTTGCCCCCGGAGGGCCTGCGGATCAGGCAGGGGTAACGGATGGAATGCAGGTCATCGCAATCGGCAAATTAAAGACCGATCAGGTTGGCCTCGCCGCGCTGCAGTCGCTTTTGCCTGGAATGCCCGGGACGAAGGTAAGCATCACTGTCCGTCCACAGCGCAGTCTTCCACAACGCCTCATTTTGACTCGCGAGATCGTGCCGCAGCAAACAGTTTTCACGGCGATTCGTCGAGGTATTGGAGAAATTCGAGTCACCGAGTTTAGCGATGATACCGGCTCGCAGTTTGCGAGCGCGCTTGGCGCACTTATGGCCCATAACCCGACGCCGAAAGGCATTATCATTGATTTGCGCGGCAACCGTGGCGGTGTACTCAGGCAAGCCGTTCTCAGTGCCGATACTTTGCTCTCGCATGGAACCATCATTCGTACGATCGGACGTGATCCGGCCGCGAACAAGATCTGGCGTGCCGAAGGTGCGGATCTGGCACCCGGCTTGCCCGTCGTGATTCTGGTCGATGGCCGCACGGCGAGCGCCGCCGAAGTGTTCTCAGCTGCTCTGGCAGACAACGATCGGGCAGTTGTTATCGGTAGCTCAACGCTTGGCAAGGGACTGGTGCAGGATGTCGCTGAAATGCCCGGCGGTGGTCAGTTATTTGTAACGTGGAGCCGGATGATCGCGCCACGTGGATGGCCCCTGCAGGGACTCGGTGTCATTCCACAGGTCTGTACCAGCTTGGGCCCGGATTCCTTGGCGCGACAACTCGCTGCACTTAAATCCGGGCATGACTTGATGGCGAAGGCAGAGACCGAGGCCAGGATGGCGAGAGCGCCGATGCCGCTGGCGCAGACGCTCACAATTCGGGAAGCCTGCCCTGCAGCAATCGGCGCCAACGACGATTTTCGAGCCGCCGAAGCCGTAATCGACGATCCGATTGCCTATAAAGCGGCACTGATCCGCCCGCTCCAGCAGTCGGTCAGTGCAGACGGATAGAAAACCGGTCTTGACCCCGTTTAGTAGCTCAGCCATAGGGGGCTTTGGAGACATGACATGGCAAAATCGAACACTGTTCAAATCAAGCTGGTTTCAACGGCCGATACCGGCTTTTTCTACGTGACGAAGAAAAATGCCAAAGCGCAGACTGGCAAGCTGGAATTACGCAAGTACGATCCGGTTGCACGCAAGCACGTCGCGTTCAGGGAAGCAAAGATCAAGTAAGGCGTAACGTTTTCGGAAGGAAAGTCCATCGTCCCTTGCGAGCACCGGTCTTTATCTCCGGTGGCTGGGTATCTCCTCCACCGGGCCATGATTCGTTACAAGTATGGCTTTACCCTGTGTCTCCGCCACCAGAGCGGCCGGACAAAAAAATCCATTCCGCAACAACGAATTGATTGGTCGTTGTTGCGGAAAACTCTAAGCCTCAAGCCGAGGTTGCCGGCGCCTTCAGTGCAAACCCGCACAGCCAACAACCAGCCGTCAACCGTCGCCTTAGCGGCAGAACTACGGTGAAACTCATCGGCTCGTCCCCTCTTCGATCCTGGCGCCGCGCAACAATTTCCGAGCGGCCTCGTATGACCGGGGGATGCTCCCTTTGGTTGTTGGTGTCTATTGTTTCGCCGCCGGCTTCGCAGCGGTTGTCTCGCTAGATGGTCGCGGCCGCGCGGGTGTCACAAAGCCGTTACGGCGATTAATAACATATTGCTGGACTAGACCATCCTTATCCTTTGTCACAACGTCGGCGGTAACGGTTTCCGGGCCTGTCTGTTTAACGGCGCCGAGCTTTATGTTTGGATTACCTCTTGCCCGCAGCCAGTTCTCCATGCGTTGCTTGACCTGGGCGACAGAAAGATTCAGATTTCGACTCTGCCCCTCTTCGCTCCACCCGCCTCCCCAGCCGGGGCCCGCGCCATAGCGCCACTCCGTTGACCCTGGCCCTTCACCCCACGGACCATACCAACCGCCCATCATCCGACCGGGGTCCCAACCGCGCCCCCAACCTGGGTAACCCCCATAGCCCCATCCCATCATTCCAGGTCCCATAGCCCAGGGTCCGTACCAACGACTCATCATCCAGCCAGGCCCCCAACCGCGCTCCCAGCCTGGGTAACCCCCGTAGCCGTAGCCCCAACCCATCATCCGACCCGGAGGCCAGCCGTATGCCCCTCCACAAGGCGATCTTCCAAATGCCAACGCGGACGAGGTTATTCCCACAATCAATGTTGTGAAGCCGGCCGCAAACATCAGGCCACGAAGCGTCCTTCTGCGCATCCTTGAAGTCCCTTTCATTCAAAGAGATACATCAACTGGTATATTTCACGGGCTTGGCGGCCCGAAAGGACCTGGCCCGGCGCCAGGACCATATCCCGGTCCAGGGCCATATCCCGGTCCAGGGCCATATCCCGGTCCAGGGCCATACTCTCGTCCCTGCATCCACGGTCCTGGTCCTGCGCCGCCGTACCCTGGGCCATAGCCGCCCATCATGCCACCCGGACCGCCATACCCTGGCCCGCGCATCCACGGCCCTGGCCCGCCGTTGTAACCAGGGCCATACCCTTCCATCATGCCGCCTGGGCCATAACCGTACCCCGGCCCCATCATCCACGGTGGAGCATTATTATAGATGCCAGCGGATCCCCGCCCGTAGCCGGGTCCTACGCTGTTGTATCCATAATTCCCCGAAGCCGGCTGAGCTGAGGCAGGCGGTGCCGCAACTGTCGCGCCAGATAATGCCACTGCAAGTGCGAAGCCGAAAAACATCCGCGCGCGCATTGTTATACCCCTCTTTGCCTACATTGCCCCTCCACCGAGGCAAGATCACCCGTCGTTAGACCGATTGCGGCCACTCGCCGAGGTTGGGTAGCGAGAAAGATCGCCTTGAACCGGCCACTTTCAGAAAAATTAGGCCATCGAACGCTGCGCTGCCTTGAGGCAGATCAATCGCGGCCACAGACGCCACACTCGATTCAGCGCAGCGGTCCACGAGTCACGCGCTATAAATTTGCATGATCGGGCAATTAAATTGATATGTCTCAATGTGGATCATCCCAACACCCATTAACGATGCGAAGCTCGTGTTGGCTGGCTGGCCGCACAAACATGCGGACGGACAGCCGAGGGCATTTTTGAGGGAGATCGGCCATGAAAGCACTAGTATATCACGGCCCCGGACAAAAAGCGCTTGAAAAACGCCCAAAGCCAACGATTCAGGCGCCTACCGACGCGATCATCCGGATCCTGAACACCACCATCTGTGGGACTGACCTGCATATCCTCAAAGGAGATGTACCAACATGTCTACCCGGTCGAATCCTCGGTCACGAAGGAGTCGGTGTTGTCGAGGCCACTGGAGAGGCCGTAACCAGCTTTCATCCCGGCAACCGAGTTCTGATTTCCTGCATTTCTTCCTGCGGAAAATGCGAATATTGCCGCCGTGGCATGTACTCACACTGCACAACCGGCGGCTGGTTGCTGGGGAATGAAATTGACGGGACCCAAGCCGAGTTTGTCCGGGTGCCGCACGCCGATACCAGCCTTTATCACATCCCCGACTCGGCAAACATCGAATCCTTGGTCATGCTGAGTGATATTCTTCCAACCGGCTTCGAGTGTGGCGTTCTGAACGGTAAAGTCGCACCGGGGAGCGTCGTTGCCATCGTGGGAGCGGGGCCCATCGGTCTGGCTGCGCTGCTCACGGCGCAATTTTACTCACCTGCCGAGATTGTCGCCATTGATCTCGACGACAATCGGCTTGACATGGCGCGCCAGTTTGGCGCGACCGGTGTCATCAATAGAACGTCAGTAAAGGCGGTCGAAGTTGTAAAGGCTCTCACCGGCGGCCGCGGAGCCGATACCGTCATTGAAGCGGTTGGTGTCCCCGAGACCTTCCATCTATGCCAGGATCTTGTTGCGCCTGGTGGCACCATCGCGAACATCGGTGTGCATGGTGCAAAGGTTGATCTCCACCTCGAACGGCTGTGGTCTCATAATGTGGCGATCACGACGCGACTCGTCGATACGGTGACGACCCCAATGCTCCTGAAGACCGTACAATCAAAGAAACTTGATCCATCACTCCTCATTACGCACCGTTTTGCCTTGGCTCAGATCATGGACGCGTATGACACCTTCACTCGTGCGGCCGCAACACATGCACTGAAGGTCATTATTTCAGCCTGAACCAGGAATATGTTCCAGAACAATCGTCGCAAGTGGCGGAAGCGTCACGACGACAGAGTGAGGGAACCCGTGGTTTTGGCTGGGGTTAGCCGAGATGGCCGTTCCGTTTCCGACGCCGGAGCCTCCATAACGTTCGCTATCCGTATTCAGGCACTCCAACCACGAGCCCGAGGCCGGTACGCCAATCCGATAATTATGCCGTGGAATCGGCGTAAAATTCGAAACGACCACAACTGAATCCACGGGTGATTGACGCTGGTTGGTGTACCGTGCCCATGCAAACACACTTTGCGCCCGATCATCACCGACGATCCAGCCAAATCCGGAAGAATTAAAATCTGTTGACGATAACGCAGCTTTTCTCCGGTAAAGGCTGTTAAGGTCGCCGATCAGAGTCTGAATTCCCCGGTGATTTGAATCACCGAGGTGAAACCAGTCCAACTCCCGATCATGATTCCATTCAGCCAACTGACCAAATTCCTGTCCCATAAACAGGAGTTTCTTTCCGGGCTGGGTCCACATAAATCCAAGATAAGCTCTCAGATTTGCAAAAGCTTGCCAATAATCACCGGGCATCTTCCCCAAAAGCGAGCCTTTACCGTGTACCACTTCGTCGTGCGAAATCGGCAAAATAAAATGTTCTGTAAAGGCATAGATAAGTCCGAACGTCATGTCGTCGTGATGATACTGGCGATGCACAGGATCATGCTGCATGTAGCGTAGAGTGTCATGCATCCAGCCCATGTTCCACTTGTGGCTAAACCCTAATCCGCGATGTTCGACTGGTGCGGTTACGCCCGGCCACGCCGTCGACTCTTCGGCGATTAACATTGCACCCGGCACAAAATCCCGAATGACGTCTGCAAGTTCTCTCAGGAAGCTGATCGCTTCCAGATTCTCCCGGCCGCCATAGCGATTGGGAATCCATTCGCCCTCCCCACGCGAATAATCCCGATACAGCATCGAGGCCACCGCATCGACCCGTATTGCATCCGCATGGTATCGATCAAGCCAATATAAGGCACTGGCAACCAGGAAGTTACGCACCTCCGCACGCCCAAAATTATAGATCAACGTATTCCAGTCGCGATGAAAACCCTCCCGCGGGTCCGCATGCTCGTACAGCGCGGTCCCGTCGAACTGCACCATGCCATGGACATCGGTCGGGAAATGCGCCGGCACCCAATCGAGAATAACCCCCAGACCCGCGACATGACATTGATCCACGAATGCAGCGAATTCTGCAGGCGTTCCATGCGCGGGGAGCGGTGCGAATAGCGACAGTGGTTGATACCCCCAGGACCCTCCAAACGGATGCGCCATCACCGGCATTAATTCGATGTGAGTAAAGCCGAGATTTTTAACATACGGAATTAGAGATTCGCCCAGTTCACGCCAAAGATAGGGCCGTCCGTCGGGGTGGCGGCGCCAGGATTGCGTGTGAACCTCGTATATCGTGATTGGTCGATCTCCGCGAGCATCGCCGCGGTGCGCCAACCACTCCGCATCGTGCCAAACAAATGGTTCCGGGCCGAGCACCATCGACGCCGTAGCAGGTGCTCCTTCCACCTGTTTGGCAAGCGGATCAGCCTTATCAAGTACGCGGCCATCCCGGGTCAGGAGTTCAAAGCGATAAAGAGAGCCTCTTCCAATGTCCGGAATAAACAATTCCCACACACCAACGTCGTGGCGCACCCGCATCGGGTGCCGCCGCCCGTCCCACGCATTGAACGACCCAATAACAGAAACCCGCGCGGCGTTTGGCGCCCATACCGCAAAGCGAACGCCTTCAACACCATCGATCGTCATTGGCTGGGCACCGAGGCATTCCGCGAGCCGTAACTGACGCCCCTCTGCCAGAAGGTAGATATCGGTTTCCCCAAGCAAAGGGCCAAAACGATACGGATCAGACGTATCCTGCACCTCGCTATCCCAGTAGATCCGGAGCCGGTAGTCACGTCCATCCGGTGACACACCCGCAAATATTCCATTTGGATGGATCCGTTCAAGGTCTGCTCGCTCCGTACCATCAAATGCGATCAGAACGACCCGTCGCGCTCCAGGCTGAATAGTCCGGACACTAACCCCCTGAAACGTGTCATGAGGCCCAAGCACCGCAAATGGATCTCCGTGGCGCGCTTCGGCAATTGCGCTAACGGCACCTGCCTCCAACCCATGTTCGTCAAGTCGTGACATCGGCTGCTTCTCCTAGCAATCTTTCGGCGCTGGCAAGAAGACCGGCCAACGGAATCGCGATCCAGTCGGGACGATTCGCGGCTTCATAACAAATCTCATACGCGGCCTTTTCGATAAGAAAAAGATCAAGTAGCGGGTCAAAAGACGCCTCCGTTAACCATGGAAACGCCGCTCCTGAAGCCTCTGCACGATAGGCATCGAGGAAGGCGGAGCGCGATTCGGACACAAACCGACGCAGTAGCCCGGACCGCCGTTCAGCACCCCGCTCTGTCGGCGGAACAGCCGCATGGTCGGCAGCCGCCACGACGTACTCAAGCGATCGCAAGAGTCCAGCCACATCCCGTATCGGCGATGCGTGCGTACGGCGCAGGGCCAATGGCTTGCTCGGTTCACCTTCGAAGTCAATGATGAAGGCATCACCCTGGGAAACAATCACCTGTCCAAGATGAAAATCGCCGTGAATACGGGTCATCAACGTACCAATACCGGTGCTCGCGTACTTGGCGATGGCCGGCACAATTTTCGAGCGCAAGTGTCTAAGGCGCGCCAAACCATTTCGGGTGAGTTCGGCATCATCATTGACCGTTCGATCGAGCGCGCTACAAGCTGCGTCCAGCTGCCCAAGCACATGCGTCCCCCATCCCGCGGTATCAGCGTTCGTCGCTTGACGAGGCTGAAACTCCGGATGTGTTGTCGCAGCGGCGAGAATACCATGCATTTCGGCAAGACGGCGGCCAATCGCGGCAACGAACGCAATGCCGGGCGACAACAAATCCGCTACATTTTCGTCGGATCGGTCGGCGACCATAACTTCATCAACCGCTCTGGCCAGAACCCCTCCGATCCATTGCCACGCGTCTCCCTGGTTCCGGACAAATCCTTGAACGATAACCAACGTGTGCGCTGTTCCCGCCGTATCGATACGTTGAATGTGGCCAATCAACGGCGGTGTATTTCCGAAACCGGCCTCAGTTAGAAATCCTGTCATTTCGACCTCAGGATGAATCCCGGGCTCGACACGGCGCAGCAGTTTCAGGATTGCAAGCTCTCCGATGATCATTGAGCTATTCGACTGCTCGGCGGAAAGACGGCGGATTTCGACTTCGGCCGGAATGTCCACGGCATCAATCGCCGACGTAGGGATAAAGCGTATTGTTCCACCGTCGGGCGTTAAAATCTCGCGCCGTGCCGCCAAGCCTCGCAGAACAGCTAACGGGAGCGTGTCGATCACAAAAGCGTCCGTTAAAATGCCGACACGATGGTGCCGCCGAACCCTGGCAAGCGCAAGCTGCTGTGCCTGCAACGAGGGATGCTCGTCATCCCAAACAATTGCCAAGGGGAGCTGATAAACGTCCCCGCTCGCATCAACATCGACCGCGATTTCAGATAGAACGATTTCTCCAGTCCGGCTTCGTACCACGTCGGAGCCGACGAAGCGGACCGAATGGATCGTACGGTCTTTGCGCCCAAACCACCGACGGCGTTTCAGGTAGTCTGGCAGACTCTCACGTTCCAGAATACGGCGCGCCGGCATTTCGACGCATTCTTTAATACCGTCACGGATCACCAGTGTCGCATATTCAGGCAGCGCTTCCGAAGGCTCAATTACCCAGCTTGGCAGGGCGGCTTCTTCCGTAATCGAGAACCAGTAAAACGCATACGGCGGAAGCGTAAGCATATAAGGCAGTTCGCCAACTCTCGGAAACGCAGAACCTCCTAACATGTCCACGGGCACATGCCCTGCGGCCCAGCTCAGATCCAGTTCAACTGCTTGTGCGGTACGTGCAAGATTGAAGACACACAGGACCGTTTCGCTTGGCCTTTCCCCGTCCTGATGCTCTCTGACATAGGCGAGGATTTTGCGATTTCCTGGATAAAGAAAGCGAAAGCTGCCACGGCCGAACGCCTTGTATTGGCGGCGCACCGCCAGCATCCTGCGCGTCCAGTTCAAGAGCGAGTGCGGATCTGCCGATTGTGCTTCGACGTTAACGGCCTGATAGCCATACAGTGGATCCATGATTGCCGGCAAGACGAGGCTTGCCGGGTCAGCCCGCGAAAATCCGCCGTTACGGTCGGGAGACCATTGCATCGGCGTGCGCACGCCGTCCCGATCCCCTAGATGAAGATTGTCGCCCATTCCCAGCTCATCGCCGTAATAGATAACGGGCGTTCCGGGCATAGATAGCAGCAGGCCATTCATCAATTCGATGCGGCGCCGATCATGTTCAAGCAAAGGCGCCAATCGCCGTCGTATGCCGAGATTCAGTCGTGCGCGCCGATCTGCCGCATAAACTTGCCACAAATAATCGCGCTCAGCATCCGTTACCATCTCGAGCGTCAGTTCATCGTGGTTGCGAAGAAAAATCGCCCACTGGCAGGCATGCGGAATATCGGGAGTCTGCCTCATGATATCCGAAATCGGGAATCGATCTTCCTGGGCGATCGCCATGTACATCCTGGGCATCAGCGGAAAATGGAATGACATGTGGCATTCATCGCCATCGCCAAAATATTGCTGAGCATCCTCAGGCCACTGATTGGCTTCAGCAAGCAACATCCGACCAGGCGCGTGACGTTCAAGTTCCACACGAATACGCTTCAATATCGTGTGCGTCTCCGGCAAGTTTTCGTTGTTCGTCCCTTCACGCTCGACCAAATATGGCACCGCATCGAGCCGCATGCCATCCACACCAAGATCGGTCCAAAAGCGCATCACTGCCAAAACATCTTCGACAACACGGGGATTGTCGAAATTAAGGTCTGGCTGATGGCTATAGAATCGATGCCAGTAATAGGCATTCGCTTCATGATCCCAAGACCAGTTCGATTTTTCTGTGTCAACAAAGATGAGTCTTGTGCCGCTATATTTTTGATCATTATCGGACCACACGTAGTATTCTCGTGCCCTGGATCCGGGTTTGGCGCGCCGCGCACGTTGAAACCACTTATGTTGATCAGACGTGTGATTGACAACCAGTTCCGTTATCACCTTGAGACCACGCGCATGGGCCGCTTCAACAAGACGCTTAAAGTCGCGCAGTGTTCCGTACTCAGGATGCACGTTCCGATACTCGCTGATATCATAGCCATCATCACGGCGTGGTGACGGATAGAAAGGCAACATCCAGATCGCAGTGACGCCAAGATCAGCAATATAATCAAGCTTTTCCAGCAGCCCGGAGAAATCTCCAATTCCGTCGTTATTACTATCAAAAAACGACTTGATGTGCAGTTGATAGATGATCGCATCCTTGTACCACAGAGGGTCTTGGCACTCCGAGTCTCTGGCACCCCTGTTACGCCTAGTGGATTGCCG
>DAIDMG010000034.1 GCA_027449105.1 Acidiphilium sp.
GGTGGTAAACACTGGCGCAGGTGTAGGTGCAGTTGGTAGTTGCGTGGTGCCGTTGCTATTCGTCGTGTTTGTCGCGGCAGGGGGAACCACAGGAGTTTCCGCTAGCCCTAATCGAGCCATCGTGTTCGAGCCGACTTGCACGCTCACCTTCTTGTCATCGCTTGACGGCGCATCAAGGATCACCTGTTTCAGCCTGATCGGTGAATCACCCCGGTTCGCTTCATCAATGATTTCCTGAAATTTGTCATGGGCGACGATGTTCAAGCGATCCACCGCTGCCACACCAGTACGTTTTCCATAGGGCAGGCGCAGGCCGCGACCAATGCTCTGCTCAATCAACGTGCGAGCATTGGCGGCGCGTAGCGGCACAATCGTGTAGAGGTTGGTCACGTCCCAACCTTCCTTGAGCATGTTGACGTGGATGACGATCTCGGTCGGCTCATCCACGCTTTCCACTGCCAGCAGGCGCGAGATCATTTCCTCCTCTTCCGCGCCCGTGCGGCTGGAATCGACCTGAATCACCTTGCCCGCGTACCGGCCCTCGTAGAAGGCATCGGACTCGATCAACACCTTGAGTTGCGCTGCGTGCGTGGTATCACGCGCAATCACCAGCATGAAGGGCTTGACTACCTGCACACCGTTCTCGCGGGCGTAGGTGAGCAACTCCACCTTGGTGGTTTCGTGCAGCCGTACACCGTCTTCCAGCTTGATCTTCTCAACGTCTTCCGGCGTGTGCGCCGAGGCCGAGAAGTTACGCTGGGTTACCACGGCAGGCTCCTTGACGAAGCCATCTTCCATTGCCCGTGCGAGCGGGTAGTCCATCACCACGTTCTTGAACGGTACCGGCCCCTTGGAGGACTCCACGAACGGCGTGGCCGTCACCTCCAGGCCAAACAGGGGCTTGAGATCGTTGATCGCCCGCATTCCGGCTTGCGCACGGTAGCGATGCGACTCGTCCATCAACAGCACCAGATCAGACAGGTTGGCGAGGTGGTTGAAGTAGCTGTCGCCCAGCACCTCACGCATCCGTTTGATGCGCGGCTCCTTGCCGCCACGCACTTCGGAGTTGATCTTGGAGATATTGAAGATGTTGATACGAACCACGTCGTCCTGATAGCCCTGCAGTTCATCCCGCACCGCCACGCCGGTCTCGTCGTAGTTGTCGCCGGTGATGATCAGCGGTGTTACTTGCGCGAATTCGGCGATGCCCTTGAACACATACTTCGGCGTGTTGCGCGTGAAGTCGGTAATCAGCTTGTTGTAAATCGTCAGGTTGGGGGCGAGCACGAAGAAGTTGTTGATGCCATGCGCCAAATGCAGATAGGCGATGAACGCCCCCATCAGCCGCGTCTTGCCCACCCCAGTGGCCAGCGCAAAACACAGTGAGGGGAATTCGCGCTCGAAATCCGCAAGCGTCGAAAATTCGGCCTTCAACGTGGACAGTATGGCAGTGACATCGCGCTCCTGCTCGAGCATTTCCGGAGCGGCATCCAATGCCTGCATCAGCCGGGCCAAAGACTCCGCCTGTGGCGGGCGCAGGGATAAACGCCCCGTCACATGGTTTTGTACCCGCGCGCTCATTCATTTTCTCCTTTATTCTGGCGCTCTTGCTCTTTTTGCTCCCACCCTACGCCATCACTCACTGCGTCATCTGCTTCAGGTTGCTTCATAAGACGGTCGAAATCGCTCTCAAATAACCTGTCCTGCACAATGCGATATTTCTCGAATTCACTCTCGGCATGCACCCTGGCAATTTCAGCGGTGACGCGGCCAGCATCCTGCAACACCTCGCGGTCTGTGGCTTCGATAAAGCGGTTCAGCCGCGCCTCCCAGTCCGCCATCGTCATGGGGATTTTGCGCAGCGTCATGTCTTCTGCCACATCCAGATAAGCGTTGACCAACCGGGAAAGCTGCGCCATTTCGTCTTCGCTGAGGTAGTTTTTGGCGATAACCACATCGAACTTCTGGATTTTTCCGCGCGGCGCATCGGTCCAGGTAGTCAGCCCCATTTTGTCCTTGCTGGCATCGGCGCGGGCATGGATGAGTTCTGCCGCCGTCTGGCCGTGGATAGCCCAGTGCAGCTTGTTTTGCACTGTGGCGAAAAACCGCTTGGTGGCTTGCGCGGCCACATCGTAGTCAGTGGATGTGGCATAAATGTCGGTGATTTTCTGATAAAACTTGCGCTCAGACAGGCGTATTTCTCGGACGCGCTGGAGCTGCTCCTCGAAATATTTTTCCGTCAGGAGTGAGCCGCCGCGCTTCAGGCGCTCGTCGTCCATCGCAAAACCTTTGATGGTGAACGCCTCGACGATGGCTGTCGCCCACTTGCGAAACTGTACCGCGCGTTCGGAGTTGACCTTGTAGCCCACCGCGATGATGGCGGCTAGGCTATAGTGTTTTGTTTCGTATGTTTTACCATCGGCAGCAGTTATTCGAAAATTTCGAATAACTGAATCTTCCTGCAACTCGCTGTCAGAAAATATATTTTTCAGGTGGTAATTGATGGTGTGGGTTTCTACGTCATAAAGCTGCCCCATCATCTTTTGAGTCAGCCAGACGTTTTCATCCGCATACAAGGCCTGCACACCGTTCTGGCCACTGGCCGCCACAAAAGTCAGGTATTCCGCTGCCGAAGAGCGAACAAGAGCAGCGTTCTGTTTCTCTTTCTTCATGCGTCACCCTCCTTAGCATCGCCAAACAAATCCAGCGTCGGTCCAGCCGTGCGGCGTTGCTTCGCAGACGTGGCGGGCAGCGATTCCGGCTGCGCCATCGGCAAGTTGGCCACATTCAGGCTGTAGTCGTCATGCCCCCACTCGCAGCGGGCCAACACCATCTTGGGAATCTTCTTTAGTGTCAGGTTCGGCCAGCGTTGTGAGGCCTGCGCCGTCGTCACGCCCCGGAAGGCCGCGCAGCACACGAGTAGGCTTTGCTCGCTGCCCACTTCATCGGAGAGCGCCTGCAACTGGTCGGCAGACAGGTTTTGCGTGGTGATGAACAGAAAGTCGTGCTCGCTGGAGTGGCCGTGCTGCCACCAACGGGTTTCCGATGGCGCGTAGGTGAAACCTTCCAGCTTGGCCAGCGCCTCGGCCAGTTGCGCAGGGTTGTATTCGGGATTGATCACCGGATTGCCCCAGTGGTCGTTGACGATTAGCGACGGCGCAAGTTTGAAATAACGGAAGCCGCCACCACCCTGCCAGTTCACGCTTTCTGTGATGCCCCCCTTGTCCTCGCCATTGATCACCTTTTGCAAGCGAGGGATGACGTGGGTGTGGCAGTGTTCGCCCAACTCAACCATGATCCAGCGGCGACCCATTTTGTGGGCAACTGCACCTGTGGTGCCTGAACCTGCAAAAGAGTCGAGGACGAGGTCCCCGGGTAACGTTGCGATATGCAAGACGGTCTGCAACAACCTTTCTGGTTTCGGGGTTGAGAAAACGTCATGGCCATAAAGGCTGAGCATTTCCTTAGCTGCATCTTGATTGTGACCGGCCAACGTATGCTTCCAGAGCGACATCGGCATCATTCCCTGATTTATTTCAGAGAAGAAATTCTTGAGAGCCGGAACACTATTAGTGCCTTTTGCCCCCCACCAAATGCGGCCTTCACGCTCATTTTTTTCATGCACTTCACGCGACATCGCCCAAACGCGTGTGCGTTTTGGCCAAATCTCTTCACCTGTATTTGGCTGCTGAATTGGATAGAACAAATTTGGACGTTCATCGGCGTTGTAACGACATGTGTAATCCATGGCTTTCCATGGGCCGCGCGGGTCGTTGTCGGGATTTTTGTATCGTCCAGACTGATCCTCCGTCAGAGGCAAAAGATTTCGCCTAAACGCGGCGGTTTTTCGATAAACGAGTATGTGATCGTGCACATATCCGAAATCCTTGGTATCAGGCGGCGGCGAGTATCTTTTTTCCCAGGCGATGTCGCACAAAAAATTGGCTCGCCCAAATACCTCGTCGCAAATCACTTTGAGGTAGTGGGCCTCATTGTCATCAATAGTGATCCACAGCGAACCATCGTCTGATAGCAGCCGTTTGATTAGCTCCAACCGGTCACGAATCAACCCCAGCCAGATGGAATGCTCCAACCCGTCGTCGTAATGTGCAAATGCGCTGCCGGTGTTATACGGTGGGTCGATGAACACGCACTTCACTTGGCCCGCAAACTCCTGCTCCAAGGCCTTGAGCGCCAGCAGGTTGTCTCCGAAGATCAGGCGGTTGTCGAAAAGATCGTCGTCCGATACGCGATGCTTGGCGTGGTATGACTTATCCGGGTCTTCGAGCAGGATGCGCGGCTCCAGTTTGGGCCGCTTGTCCTTCCCGATCCAGGTGAGTTCGAGTTTTTGTTTGCTCATTCGTTTTACCCTTGATTCTGTTGCGCGAGGGCGGCCATCAGGCTCGCCTTCACGGTTCGGCAGTCGGTCCTGTTTTCGAACAAGGCGCGCGCCTGTTTTCCCCAATTCTTGTTGGCCTGCACTACAGCCACGAGCTTGTCTGCCAGGAGATCCACTTCGCGGGACAGGGTCTGCTTTTCAGCATCGGTCAGGACAAGCTCTGCGCCATCCGTCACGGCCTTCTGCCGAATGAAAAAAACCACATGCAGAATCAACCATCCGGCATTAGTCAGAATTTCTCTGGCCGGGAGCGTGCCGGGTGGCCGGTTGGCGGGGTCGGGTTCCGCAGACCGGCCCTTTACCGCATTGAGCACGGCGCGGCCTACTTGAACGATGCGCCACATTCGCCTTGCCGTGAGTGAATCCGCAAACAAGGTGCCGTAGGCCAGACGTAGGGGATCTCTGGCGGAGACAAAACCTTCGCGCCCAAACAGCTTTTTCTTGTCGGTTTTGGCGGCAACGACATAGTCCGGCCAGTCGTTGGTGGTGACGGCACACGCGAGATACGGCGCGATTTCGCGCGCGCTGAAGCAGGTATCCGAGAGCTGTGGATCGTCCTCGCCCTGTTTGACGAGATAGGCGACGCCCGCCATGCGCAAGGTGTTCTGCCAGTTGCTCTGGCGCTCATCGAGCGCGGCGAAGTCTTCCAGATCGACAGCGTTCTGCCGGTTGCGTGATTGCGTAACCCGGTCGCCAAAGTCGTCCGGGGCATTTTCAAGGCAAACAAAAGTGGCCAGCACCTCTGCTGGGTGTTCTTCGTAATGCGCGACCGGCTCCTGCGCAATTGCGCCAACGGTTTGTGCACCGTTGATGATGGACATGCCACGCACACGGAATTTACCGGCCTGCCGATTGGCGTCGCGCGGGTGTTGCTCGGCAATCGCCTGGCACAGAAAGGTGACGCCGTTGTTGAAGTAGAAGAAGTGTTCGGCTTCAGACTTCAGCGTTTCGCTCAGGCCTGCATTGACCGTTGTCGCCCCCTTGAAGCGGCGAATATTGCGATCAACAAGTTGCTCTTGGTGGTCGTTCCATAGTTCAACAAGGCGCTTGACGTTCATGCGTCCGTAAAAGGCGCGATAGGGTGTGTTGGCGTAGCCGAAATCCTTCAGCTCGACCTCGGCATCGATGGAATCTGCCGATGCGCCGTCCAAATGCAGATCATGCAGCGTGGCAAGACCGAAGGCGCGGCAGCGGACGAAGCCCGGATTCGTGCCATTGAAGCCGCGTTCCAGGTCGCCAAAGATGTGTCGGCGATCATCGTGGATGGCTCCACCGGTATGCGTCAGCACGACCTCGATCTTGCAGACTTCGTTGTTCAGCGCATTCGTGAGGGCGGCCTGACGGTTTTGCAGTGCGTCGTTAAAACGCTCCATCTTGCCGTGCAAGAGATCAGCCACACCATCGCGAAACTTTGAGACATCGCCCAGCACAGGCTCACCCGTTCCGGAGTCGATGTACTTCGATTGCACGAGCCAGATGGTGTGATCGACGGCAATAAAGACCGAATCAATACCGTGGTCTGCTCCACCATCGATGCTGGCAGCAACCGCATCCGCTATCGACGCGCCAGCAGCTTCGTGCAGCACGAATGCGGCAACCGCTTTCGAGAGGAAATTACTGCGCCTGGCATTGTCATCCGTGCCGGTTCCGACGATCAGAGTTGAGAAATCGTTGTCGAGCTTTCGGCACAACAAATCAAGTTCGAGTGGCCTCGCGAGGTTTGCCGCCATTAAATCAACTCCGATTCAGCGGTAACTTGCGTTTGTTTCGTGACCTGCCTGATTTTGTTCGGCTGCAGGAAACGCGAAGGCAAAGAGTGCGTATCCCAAATACTCTTCAGGATGTTCATGTAATGAGGTTCGAGAGCTGACATATCAATGGTACTTTCTGGATCGGTTTTCGAATGCGGGCTTCGTACCTTCAAGAACAGTTACGACAATACCGTTCAAACCAGAATTTTCGATTGCGCCTGATACATAGCAGATCGTGTAATCTGCGGCCCTATCAAAACTTGCATGAATAATCTGCTCTGCATCACACACTACGGCCAAATTTGGATTGTGTGTGACCATGATGATCTGCCGCTGCTTCTTGGCTTCAGAAAGCACAGGAACAAGCAAGCGAAATACCGTTTCGTTGTCCAGGTTCTCTTCCGGCTGGTCCAAAATGATCGGGGTCTTTCCATCGTCCACCAGCAGATAGAAAATCAGCAGTAAAGCACCACGTTGGCCGGGAGAGAGTTGCTCTATTTGCGTATCCTGGAACAGCAAGGAGTACCTTGGCTCAAGGAAACTCAGCCCAAAGATCAGGTCATACACCGACGCAGCAGGTTGGCCTTTCTTTACCAAATTGAAGATCCCGGCCTCTGACCCGGATGCCTTGGCTGCGTGCAAAACCTTTTCATGTAAAGCTGCGACAAAGGCCAATGCTCCTTCTCTGGTGTTTAGATCATGACTGTCGAATAACTTTCTGATCGTTGTCAGAGCCTCGTCCTGCCCACGGAAGTCTCCCCACATTTGCTTTATCAAAGCAAATAACTGATCTGCAATAGCCTCAGCAGAGGCTGCGAGGGTAGCTTGGAACTGCAACCTGTAGTCCTCACGGATCAGGCTGTTTTTCTGAATCAAGTCCTGCACCGGCTTGAACAGCTCCTCGCGTGCTTTCCGTTGGGCATTCAGGGTATCGAAAATCTCGCCGGACAACTGCAATCGCTTTTTTTCCAGCGTTTTGAGCTGGTCAGGAAGAACCTTGATTTGCTCTATGCGCGTTTCCAAGCCAATTTTGGTTTCAGGGTCGGTAAGCGATCCAGTCAGTTCACCCAGCTTCTTGTTCCATTCTGCTAGCTGGCGCTGGTAGGCCTCAAACTGCTGCTGGGGTGCATTCAACTTTGCTATGAAGCCTTGCTGCATTTCGGTGTAGCTCTTCAAATCATTGGAAAGCTTCTCTGACTCTATCTTCAGTTCATCTTGCTTCTGGAGAATTGCCGCCGATTTTGCATCGAGCACTTCCATATTGATTTCAATTGTTGCAAGGTCGAACCATGTGACCCCAAGCAATTTGAGATCATCTACGACATTTTGCTGCGCTTGGTCGAATGCGCGCCAAAGCAACCGCAATTGCTCACGGATATTGGCTATTGCCTTTTGTTGTCTGGCACTCTCGGTTATTTCTGCAGCAATCTCCTGCATGCGTTTATTGGCATCTTCTATCTTTTGACTAGCAGCAGCCAGGCCATCCGCAGCTTGCTTTTGTTCTGGATCTAGCACATCTGTGGGTGGAGCAACCTCTACAGGTTTCAGCTTTACATGCTCTTCGATTTGCTTTGTTTTCAGCAGTAGGAGCTCCGTAAGCTTCTCCCGCTCAATAGGTTGAAGCTGTTCCTCTATGCGCACGATTGAAGCATTGGTGGACGTCAACTCCTTTCGATACTCGCCGAGCCTATTTCTTAGCGACTGCTCCTGCTGTTCGGTCAGCTGGTCAAAGTCTAGTGCTCCCAGCCGCATCTCTTCGCTGGTGTGCGAGAAGATCACCGATCTAAGTTCTTTCTCGAATGCGTTCGACTTTCCTGACACATGTTCATTGCAGAGCTCCTCGAAATATCCCTGAGGGATATAACGAACTAATTCCGCCTTCTCTTCAGAAGGAAGCTCATTAAGTGGTCGCGTCTCAGTCCCATCATCTTTCCAAGTGAGCGTACCTGTGAAGTGGCGAGCAGGGTCCCCGTTTTTTCCAAGGAAACGATCTCGTTTGAGAAAGCTGAAATGCTTCGATTGCTTAGAGTTTCCAAGTGAGGCAATGACATCTGCCAACGCACTCTTGCCACTCCCCTTATTTCCTATGATTGCAACAAGGTCTGGGTTCAGCGGGATATCACATCCGGAAAGCCATTGCCCCACATCGGTCTTGCTTCCTGTCTTGGCTACTTCAATGGACTCTATGTAGTAGGTCTTGTTGGATTCGACTTCCTGCAACTTTGGCGGCTTTTCACCTATAAAAGATCGATTGGACGGTTCAAGGATGGCTTGCTTAAGCCCCAGAAAAGACGGGTCAGCCTTAATCCATGTTTTTTTTCCGGAAGGGAAGTCTCCGAAGCCACGCTTATTGTTATCACCAGGGGTTCCTACAAAGCAATGCGCGTCGCTCCCCGAAACCACAAGTCGCGGAACACCATTTAACCCATGTTTGAAGTTTCCTATCCAAGTTTTGTTTTTTTCGGTCTCTTCACAGAGAAAGGCAGATCGCAACTCCCAATTTCTTGACTCAAAAATCGGGGAAGAGCCAAGCAAACCAAGAAAGTATGCGTAGTGATCTTCCCATTTTATTTCAGCTAGACCATCACTTGTGTCATACGGCATGAAGCCAATCGCCAACCCATCAGGAACTTTCGAGATGGCGCTCTTGTAGCTGTCAGCTTTAATTTCAGCCAGCTTGTATCCCGCCACAAGTGCATCGGCCTTATCTGCATCCACGACTTCTTTTTTATGCCCTATTTTTACGAGCATGTCGGGAGCCGTCGCTCTAGCCAAACAAATCAACGCATCTTTAGAAAACGAACGGCCCGTGCGCTCGATCTTCAGTTCTGATAAAAAATCTTTCAGGTGTTGATCTGGAATTCCGTCTGAAAAGATCACATGCGCGTTCAGCCTTCTCTCAGTGGGCGCAGAGAGGCGTAGTTCAATCCCCGGGAACACGGTCTTTGTGAGCTTGGGAGCATCTTGCTCGGTGAGTCGCTGTTTAAGTGCAAACCAGCCATCAAACGTCCAGTAGTCCATAATGGCGAAAACCGCTGGCTCAGCTTTGTTTATGGCGTCAATCATTTCATCAACCAATTTCTTATTTTGGCTGGATGAAAGATCGCCTTCGAATTTTTGCCCAGACCAATGGAACGAGGCGGGTGTATGGACATGCAAATCCCACTGATTCCAAAGCGCCCCTCGTGCAATGTCTCTTTTGGCCATTACGTCAATTCCCACTCAATCGTGAACAAGGTCAGCTCTTCAACCTTCTGCTTAAGCTGGCTCTCCAACTCGCCAATCAACTCGTTGCGCTGCTCTTCTACTTCGTCCTGCCGGGCAAATAGCTCCCTTCGCAGCTTGCTGCGCTTGCCTTCCAGCTCGCGTTGCTTCTTCTGCCATGACAGTTTCTCTTCCAGCGTGGGCGAAGTGGCAGCGGTGCGGCGTACTTCCTTGATCTCGCGGTCGATCTCTTTGATCTGCTGCTCCAGTCCTAGCTTCAGGTCATCTGCCCAAGCGTCGAGCTTTTGTACTTCCTGCTCGAAATAACCGAGGTTGCGCTGATTGATGTCGCGCAGCAGTGTGACTTTGCGGGCATCCACATCGGCCAGCAGCGCTGTGTCGGCAGCATTGACCAAAATCGGCTCCTGTGTTGTGGCAGGCAGACGAAGCAGTTTTTCAGGGTCTTCTTCCGCGAGCGTGGTGCCATCGTGTGTGGTGGCTGCCACTAGGAAGTGTTGCTCTTGGTTGCCCAGCGCATCAACAGAAATCAGTTTCAGGGTGAGCCATCCGCCATTGCCGCGATAGGGTTCCAGCGTGCTGATTCGGCTGCCGTAAGCGTCGTAGTCGAACACCAGTTTGGCTGCGGGCAGTTGTCGGGTTTTGGCTTGGCTGGCAACCCACAGCGCCAGGGGGTGGCTGACGCGATAAAGGTGTGCGTTGCCGCTGCGGCGCGGCAGTTCGTAGCGCCCCAACTCGATGCCCGCAAGCCCATTGCTGGCGATAGTTTCCGGTGCCCGAAGAAGGTTGAAACCGTCGTCATCAAACGTAGCACAGTCACCCAGCTCGACACGGGTCAGATCCATCAGCATGCGTTCATATTTACTGCGGGTATTGCGGCTGTCCTCAGCGCGAATGCGCAGCTTTTCTTGCACTTCTTCGTCGAAGTTTTCTAGCAGTATCTGGCGCGTCTTGACCATCGCCTCGCTGATCTCGCCAGAGAGGTCAACTCGCAATTGCTCGAAACGGGCTTGGATCTCCTCTGGCTTGCTGCAGTCCTGGTAGATTTCCGCAATGCGGCGCTCAAAGTCCACGCCAGAACCAATCGCCCCCAGCACTTCGTCGCTGGCCCCAAACACGCCTTCGAAAAGCTGGAACTTCTGCGCCAGCAGTTCGTACACGCGCGCATCGGCCTCGTTGCTACGGTCTACGAAATTCACCACCACCACATCGAACTTCTGCCCGTAACGATGGCAGCGTCCGATGCGCTGCTCGATACGCTGCGGGTTCCAGGGCAGGTCATAGTTGATGACCAACGAGCAAAACTGCAGGTTGATACCCTCGGCCCCGGCCTCAGTCGCGATCATGACCGTGCCGCGTTCCTTGAAGTGCTCGACCAGCGCAGCGCGCGTGTCGGCGGTCTTGGAGCCGGTGATGTGATCGGTGCCTTCGTGGCGCTTGAGCCAGTCCTTGTAGATGGCCTGCGCGCGGGCATCGCTGTTGGTTCCATTGAACAGAACGATGCCGTCACCGTAGGGAGTGTCAGCCAGAAGACTGAGGAGGTATTCCTGCGTGCGTTTGGACTCGGTGAAGATGATGGCCTTCTTGGCGGCTCCCAGCCGATCCAACTCTGCAAAGGAGCGATCCAGCGCCGTAAGCAGCGCTTTACCCTTGGCGTTGTCGCGGATGTTGGTCGCCAGTTGCTTGAAGTGGCGAAGCTCTTCAATCTCTTGCGAGATAGCGTCACGCTCATCACGAGCACACTTTGTGGTGTCGGCGTCCTGACCATTCCATTCTTCGGCAGTTTCGTCGAGTGATTCGTAGTCTTCGTCAAGCTCTTCAGCAAGATCGGCCAACTCAGCTTCTTCGTCCAGATCGCGTTGCAGACGCTTAGCCATGGTCTCCAGAGCACCGGCAATAGCGTGGGTGCTAGAGGCGAGCAGTTTCCATAGCACGAGCGAAATCAGCTGCCGTTGGCCCTCTGGCAGCGCCTTGAGGTTGGGGCGGCGCAAATAGTCGGCCACGAGCCGGGAGAGCTCCTGCTCCTCACGCGATGGTGTGAACTCTTCGACAATGGCCCTGCGCGCTGTGTAGGAAACGTAAGGCTGTACCTGCTTGCGCAGGGCGCGCTTACAAACTGGGGCGAGTCTCTCCCGCAAACTGCCGAACGCTTGGTCTCGCCCCTGTGCAGTGAACTGGGTACGGAAACTGTCGATATCACCGAACACCCGGTCATCAATCATGCTGACCAGGCCGTAGAGTTCCAAGAGGGAGTTCTGCAGCGGAGTAGCCGTCAGAAGCACTTTGGAGTGAACATGCGCCAATGCGTCTTTCAACGCCTTGGCGATCACGTTGCTGGTCTTGTAAACATTGCGCAGGCGGTGTGCTTCGTCGAGCACAACCAAGTCCCACTCAATGGCTTTGATATCGTCCGCGCGGGCCTTGGCGAATTGATAGGAGCAGATGACCGGACCAGCCTCGTCGAGGAATGGGTTGCTTCGATTTTGTTTGCGGATGAAATTGTAGTTCTTGGCTTCGAGGATCAACCCCTGCAGGTTGAATTTATCTTGCAGCTCCTGGTGCCACTGCTTGCGCAGGTTAGCTGGGACGATAATCAGGATGCGTCGACGGCGCTCAGCCCATCGCTGCGAGATGACAAGGCCTGCTTCGATGGTCTTGCCCAAGCCAACTTCATCAGCAAGGATCACGCCCCGTGATAGGGGATTGCGGCAGGCAAACAGTGCCGCCTCGACTTGGTGAGGGTTGAGATCGACCTGCGAATCGACCAAGGTGGACGCCAAAGACTCGACGGTATCGCCAGCCGCTCGACGTGTCAGCAGCCAAGCGATGTACTGGCTCTGATGCGGCGTCATTATTGGCGACTCTCCGTTCGTGGACCTGATGCCACGGCGGGCTTGGCAAACGATCACTCATGCCTCCGGCTTCTGCTTATTGGTATTCTGATAAACCATAGATCAAAATTAGAGGCGACAAACACGTCGCGTTTCACTGATCTCAAACGCTGAAAACCTACTCGCCTGTAACAAGCGACAATGGCCGCATCCAAGCCAAGAGCCATCTCTCCTCAACCTACCCGGAGTCGGGCACATCCAAGTTACTAACGTACAGTATTCTGTCATACTTGACCCCGGTAACCAAAGTCAACTTTGGACATGCTGTCAAAGTTCAGCAGATGCATACTCATTGGAAAGATACGTTACCAGTAAAACAAAACTTCCGGGGCAGCCTAGGCCACCCCGGAAAGAAACAAAGAATGTGATCACCTCCCTATGCTCATGACGGGCGCCAACCCGTGCTGTTGATCCTCGAATCCATCCCCCGCCAAGGGTCTCGATCCGTCTCCGATATCCGCCGCCAAGCGAATTTTGACGTTCTTGCATTACCTGTCGTCTTTCGTCGGGAAGGGCTTCGCCCTCCTTTCGGTTCTGGTTTCGGTCAAATCCCCAGATCCTTATCCCAGCTGTGCCGGGCCAACTACTCAACAACGCTCCCCCAGTTCCAAGCGCTTTTATCGGCGCGCCGGTATCCCCTCGGGTGCCACCCCGAGGCCGTGAACTGGTTCCCACGTTAGACCGCTGCTACTACGATGGAGCACGCCATCTCCTCACCTATCACACTAGCCGTATGGCTTTCGCATCCGATTTCCGTCCGGGAGAGATTCCAAAGTCCCTGAACGTACTCGTGTGATGGCTTCCAGATTTGACCACCAGGACACTGCAGGTCCTGGCAATGGCTTGCTCGATCTCCACTTTGCACCCGCCGTGTCTTTTTTGGACATGGGTGCTTTTGCCGGTTGAGCTATTCGCCGACCTCCAGAGCTTGCGCCCCAGAGTGCCCGATTCCAAGATTTCTCCCGAATCGCTTATCCCCTCACGGGTGATACTGACGCCCTCGGTTGTGGTACCGGTTCGACCCTTACGGGCCGCCCCGGAGCAGGACTGGTTACCTGCTTTCGTCTGCGGTCAGGGTGATTCCGGTCGCCCGGAGACCCGTTTCCGTGTCGCCCAATCTCGGCCTTGGAAGCCTGGGATTGGGTCGAATCCGGGGTGGTGAACCCCGGAAGCGCCCGTTGCAACCGGACGAGCCCCACTACGGGCATCCGGCTACGGGCAATGCGGCAGATGGCGGCTGGCGACCGACATCTGAAGGACGTTTATCGGAGTTCGGGATGCGTTGGCGCACATCCCTGCCCTCCTGAAACTGGCGGCAGTATGAGGATGTGGCGGCATCCGGGTCTCGATTCCGTTTTCCTTGGGACCTGCAAAGTATAGGCACCGGATGCGCAGATTCCGTTTCTTCCCGAGAAACTTTGCTTTTTCTTCTTGGAATCTCTTGTAGTGTGCTACGCACTTTTACTTTTTCCCCGAAAGCACATCGGGCTTTCGGGGGCTGCTGCCCCGCCCTATCAGCGCCGCGCATTTTCTCAGCCAGAAAACGACCGCGCGCGAAACTGCGCGAGCGGTGCCTATATTCCGGGTCCCTTTTTGATCTGGAGTCCTACGCATGCTCATCCTTCCCACCCCCATCCCCGCCGGCAATTCTCCCATCCGCATTCCGCGCAGCAAGGCCGCAGCCATGCGACTTCTGCTTGAGACCGTACAGCGCGGTAGCCGCTACTGGACCGGTGGCGTCTTGCCTACCGAGAAAGCCCTGCGCCTGGCGGAGAAATTCGCGGAACGCTATGCCATCGATGTCAGCGCCGCCACCCGCTCACGACACAAGGCACGCGGTATCAGCAATGCCACTTTGATTTGTTACCCTGAAAACGAAAATACCTTCACACCATTGCGCTGGTGGTTATTGGTCACTCCAGGCACGGGAAAGGTCTGGGAGGAGGAGTCTCTCCTGGACACCGGACAGCGTCGAGAGCGTCTCACCTGGGGAGAGCAGTATGTGCTTGTGTATCTGCAGCACGAGCGCAAGCAAGGCAGCGGGCGTCATTGGACCTGGTGCATCCAGGACGCGCACTATGCTGATCTCGAAGCTGCCATGCGGCAGCATGCCAGCGCGCATGGCGGGAAAGACCGACAGGAGCGCCAGGATGGTCTGGAACGGCTCATTGCGGCCATTCGCAGGATGCCTGGTTTTCATGGCATCCGACGGCAGCAATGGGCGCTCTTCACGCTGGCTGAAAACTGTTGGGATCGTACACACAAGACGCCTTGGGACGGCTGGCCGCAGAAGATCCCTTATGTTGACAAGCGGCAGCCAGTCTACCACCGGCCTGAGCCTTTGCGCCTGGATGTTTTAGTGCGTATTCAGGCAAGGCGCATCCAGGCGTCAGCACTTCCCGGATCATTTTCAATTTTACCGTAGCCTGCAATGGTGCAGAGCTCTGAGGTGTTATCCCCCTGCTTCCTACGGATGCTGCGGCTGGTGTCGCGCTAAACTGGCAGAACGGAGGGTAAGACTACCATGTTCATGAGTGAATGGATCAATCTCTTGGCGCCTTGGCTTCTCGGCGTCGGCGGCATTCTGGGGATAGCCCTGGCTTGCGGGCTAATCTATCTGCGACGACATCCTGAGGGTCATGAGCAACGAAATCGGCTGGGGCAACGAGGAAGGGATCAAACAAATGCTTTCTAGTTTATCATTTGCCAGCATGCTGGAGTTCTGAGATTGGTCATCACGTCTTTACATTCGGTGCCCGCCTACAATTGTGTTCACCAAGCTTTCCATTTCTTGACTGCGAACATTCAATATTTGTGATCAGATTTTGTTTAGCACTTGGGCAGCACTACATGAAGAGTCGGTATGGGTAGACGTTACCAGGCAGGTCTGGAACATTGGCGATGGTGCGAGCGAGCCTTTGTGAATATCGGATACTAACCGGCAATGGGTCATATAGCGCGTCGTTGTTCCAGTCCATCTTGGTGAGCGCAAGGGCCTCGCGTGCGATGAGCTCAAGTGCTCCTCGCCCCGCATGCCGAACTAGTTGAAGTGGTTTCGGAATACTCTTCTTGCCCTGATAGTAGTTGCCAGTGTTGGATACCCCTGGCGCATTGCCCGCGACCCAGACGAGAGTGGAAGTTCCCGAGCGGACAACCATCGTTCCTCGCGGAACCGGATAACTTGCTGGCTTGCTGGGATGGGGCTGGCGGCCTGAGGGAATCAACCATACACCGCGCCAGCATGACGCCACGCCTACCTCGATGCACTCAATCTCCGGAACGCCCGACAAGGCGTCAAATGCGCCTTCGATTTCCTCCCGTCTGAAGGCCGTGGTCTTGTGGATAACCAACCGTTTTGGCAGGTTACCACCATTACGCCCCTGATAGAGTTGCAGGCTTCGGGCGAGTACCGCACGCATGTCGTCACGCGTAAGGAACGGGTTGCGGCGGGCCTCAGCAACATCCACCACAGGGTCACGCGCCTCGAAGGCCACGAATTGCATTCCACCGCCGTCCATGTCGAATACCTGAGAGCAGCAGGTGACGTAGTGGGCATCGCGTTGATCGCCGCGTAGCGCGTAGGCTAGGCCGATGTAGGCCGTGTCATCAGGAACCCCATCGAGAGGCGCTAACTTCCAAGGTGTGCCGGCAGCTTTTACATACAGCGCAGTTGCTAGTCGCCACGCGAGCGACGCCTTGTACTTGAACGTGAAGACTCGGTCGTTGATCACTTGGGTGGGGATGTTGTACTTCGCCCCCAGTGCTTTCAGTGCGTCGTGGGCGTCAAAGATCTTGGTCCGCGTCGCTGGCATCCACGAATCGGGGAAATGAACCAAGACTGCGTCGAATTCATTCCGCAAGGTCTCCAACCGACGCAGCGCTGCGTCCATCGCCTGAAACAGCCTGGCCTGCGGATCTCCCTCGCCGGGAAGTTGGCTTAGAGAGTCAGGCCACTTGATGTGCGCTGCGCCTGGTGCAGCGCACAGCTTCACGCGGAACAGTGCTTCAAAGCCAGGGTATGGGGGCACATACTCGGAGCGGTCGCTGGGCTGGTAAGAGTTCCGCAGAGACGCCATGAGCGCGCCACGGTGTTTGAAGGCGCTCTCCGGGCCGACGGTGGCGATTCGCACCTTCGCCGTGTATCCACCGAAGGAACCCTCTGAGTACGGCCCGTAGTGAACGAGGCCCCGTAGCGGATGCACGTCAACCTGCGAACTGTCGGAGGGTGAGAACGAGAGCTGCGGCTCATCCAACAAAGTGAACGGCGGTAACTTGGATGTCTGAGGAGGACTGGCCATCACGTTGTCCTCTCGAAATAGCGGTGGTGGTGGCCAGGTCGGCTCCAGCCTGTGATCGGTGAGATGGTGAATGCCGCGTCAATTCCGGTGCGATTCTCCAGACCAAACGCATGCACGGCCCCATCACTCGTCGAGGTCAAAATCGTGGCCCACGCGTCGATGATCGCTGCCCACTCCTTATTGCGCCGCATAGCCCACCGCTCTCTGCGCCAGTCGCCAGCAGGGTCACCAGCTCCGCGGTTCAGGGGCACACCGAGCGCGTGTTCAGCGTTCGATGACGAAATTGGCGACTGCGCAGGTTGCGCCTCCCTTGGGATGTCCACAAATGTGTACGGTTCAAAGCCGCACCACCAGCGTCCCTCGATTTGCTCCAGTTTCAAGAAGACGCCCTCTTGGAACGGGAAACCCAGCTTATCGACCTTTCCGGTCAAGGCCTTGGCGTAGGCAGTACGCAAGGGCGCAAGGTCCTCGGCCCGCTTCTGAGCTCTTGCTTCGTCTTCGCCGTCTCGAGGGGACGTGACCACCAGCGAATGCCCCGAGCGCCTGAATCGAGGGATGAGGGGGCGATGTCGCGACAACGCTCTGACCAGCGCGTCATAGAGCAGGCCGAGAGCCCAGCTGTTCTGGTTCGCATCCAGTTCCATAGTCCCCGCCAGCTTTGGGCCAAGAGGGGTCAGTGCGGCTAGCACTTCTTCGTCTTTCCCGAACACTGCGAGCTCGCGGCCATTCGCAGCAACGACAGCCCTGCAGCGCTGCTCATTCAGCAGGGCCCTGACAGCGGGTGATGTTGTCGCCTGCGCAAGGGTTATCCGACGTGCTACTTGTGGCAACGACTCAATCAGGAGCGCCGAGTACCTGAGCACAGGAAATTTCCGCGCCTCCGCATCTGGCAGGTTGACAGGCACCAGGCGAGGGGCAGCTCGCCCCTGCATGATATGCACCATAAGCACTTGCGGCAGGTCGACGTGCTTGATGACATCGGCGGCCAGCTCATCGAACGTCATGCATTCGACTACCGCAACATCGACGCCCGCAAGATGGGCGCTCTGAAGGAACTGAGTGACCGCTGGCAGCAGCCGAGACGCTGAAGACGTCACCCAGTACAGTCCATTGGGAAAAGGAGCCGTCTTCCTTAGGACCGAGGTCAACGCCTCCATGACCGACGCATCCCGACCGCTGTAGCCGACGAACACCATGCCAGAGCGCTTGCTGACTTCGACCAGTATGTGCCTCATGATCTCGTCTTGCTTTTTCAACTCCGAGTCGGTGTTCTTGATTGCGATGGACTGGTAGTCCCCATGGAGCTTGGCCACCAGGGGCCAGTCCGACTCGTTGAGGCACCTCATCGCGCGCTCGACCGAGTCAATGGCTGCTACTGTCGGCCGGGCCTGGTCCGCCGTCGGCAAGAGCGCATTGGCAGATCGCGCGGACTCTTCAACCAGTGGGTCGAAGTTTGTGGTGAACACACAGTCCACCTTCCTAGCCGCAATCAGGCTACCAAGCACCTTATGCCCGAAGCAGGGCGTGCCCTTGGAAATGGCGTCGTCGATATACTGTCTACGGTGCCTGGATTGCGGGTAGACAGCTTCAAAAGCGGCTGCGTACTCGGTGGGGTCTCCGTCGGGAGGAAGCAGCGATGTTCGCCGGAAGAAAGCATCAATCCGGTCAATCCAGACTTGGTCACTGGTGTCAATTTCCCGCTTTGAGAGGTTGTTCTCGCGGCAGAAGATTTGCGCTTTGAAATCCCGGACCATGTCGTAGCCGGTCGGAATTCCTGAGGCCGCAGAAGCGCCTGCGCCGAGAAACCACGCGACGAGGTTTGGTCTCAACGCAAAGGCGGTTGCGAACTTACTTGCTGAAATGGTTGGAATTGAATATTCCACAACTTTTCCTTATGGTGGGACGATAGCTGCTTTGGTTAAGATTGCACGCTCCAAGATCTCGGGAGCTATGATCCCACACGGGACCGTGGCTCACGCATCGGCTAAAACATAGAGACCACGGTCGTTAATTGCTGTCTGCGAAGTTAGATAGACAACAGCCTCACCCCATGCCTAACACAAGACCGATCAGGCTGACTTTTATTTATTACAAGTACCAGCAGATTACCGCTATTTTCGCCAACCCAAAACCCTCCTGACTGACCCTATCCCGCCGCGAGACTATTCTACATTACCAAACAGCCAGATTGGAGAGGGCTGTACGCGTCTACCACCTTTGGCACTCGGGTTGGTTTTGCATGAGGAAGGATAGAGGAGTTTTTTGTCAGAGGCGATGGTGGGGGCGCTCTCCGTTGTAGAAGGCGAGCCAATCGGCGAGTTTCAGGTTGAACTGGGCGAGGTCTGTGTAGAGCAGGTCTTCGTGGTAGCCCACAAATGCTACAATGTGCCGCAAATGCGGGGAAGGGGGGTGGCTGTCACCATCCTGAAACATCAGCCGGAACGCCTCTGTGATGTTGGTAAAACTGGTCCAATCCGTGTCCAAAATGTGTCCAATTAGATCAATAAGATAGACAAAATCGTGACCAACTTAATAAAAATGCTAAATAAAAACATATATATATTATGAATAAAGAGGACTGAAAATCCTCGTGTCGGCGGTTCGATTCCGTCCCTGGGCACCATATAAAACAGCCAGTTGCAAATGTCCTCTTGACAATCCTCAGGTATAAAGGCAGAGACTCAGCGACCATAAGGTTCGATCTTGCCAAATCCCATGTGCCGTGGAGCCGGCCTCGATTCATTGCTTTTTCTGCCAACATCACCTATCTGCAGGAAGAACAGCCTATCAGGGGTTTAGTTCCATGATCCATAGGCGCTCTCATAACCGATCCTTTTTAACGAAGGCCGGCATGACTTTTTTTAATTTGACATCCGCTTTCGCTAAACGGCCGGAACGAGCCATCCACGCTTTTTTCATCGGTATCGCTCTGTTGATCGTGGGATTTTTTATATCCAACACGATAAACACCAGAAATGCCGCTCATACCGTATTGCACGACAAAGCAGTGGAGACGGGGCGTATCGTCGCGGATGGGGTGGAGCAACGAATCAACGCGCGTTTCCATGATCTGAAATTCCTCCGAGATTCCTTCTTCCAAAAGGGATCTGGAAC
>DAIDMG010000035.1 GCA_027449105.1 Acidiphilium sp.
TGCTGTCGGTTTGGTTCGTGGTGATGACGGCGGGTAGCGCAGCATGTGCGGCGCGCTTGCCCGATTTCGCCCACATCGTGCGCGAGAATCGCGCGGCTTCCTGCCGCCCTATAGCCCAGACCTGAACCCCATCGAACAGGTCTTCGCCAAGCTCAAAACGTTGCTCCGCAGAACCGCAGCCCGCACCGTCGAAGACACATGGAAAGGCATCGGAAGCCTGCTCAGCGCCTTCCAACCAGAAGAATGCAAAAACTATCTCAGAAACTCAGGATATGCATCAATCTGAGAATATCAGACTCTAATGGCGAAAACGCCCTTTTCGAATTATAAAATAAAAATCTAGGAAAATTTAGCAACAAATTGAATATAAAAGATATTCCTTGCGAGCGCCTACAATCTGAATTTTAATACCTAATGGCATCGAGCGATGCCGACATGAGCAATGCCTTCTGCAGCGCCTCGGTCGCCAGGGCGTCGGCCCGCTCGTTCATTGGATCTCCGGTGTGGCCGCGCACCCAATGCCAGTCGATCTGGTGCGGAGATGCGGCAGCAAGGACTCGTTGCCAGAGATCATAATTTGCCACGGGTTCGCCCTTGGCGTTTCGCCACCTGCGCTGCACCCAACCCTGGTGCCACTTGGTAATGCCCAACCGGAGGTATTCGCTATCCGTGTGTAAGGCGACCTTGCATGGCCGTTTCAGAGCCTCTAGCGCTTCTGCCGCGGCCGTCAACTCCATACGGTTGTTGGTGGTATCGGGTTCAGCCCCTGAAAGCTCCCGCAAATGCCCGCCAAATCTTAAGATTGCTGCCCATCCACCCGGCCCTGGGTTGGGTCTGCAGCCACCGTCAGTCCAAATTTCAACGGTGTCACCACGCAGCTTAGAGGCCATAATCGGCTCCGCTCCGAACGGATCGGTGGAAACGAAGCCGCCGCCAGTAGGCCAGCGGGTCTTTTCGAGTGACCAGTGCTCCTGGTGGTGTATTCAACCAATCATATAACCGGGTAAGCAAAAACCGCACGGCAGCCCCCTGGCATAAAACCGGCAAGGCCTCTCGCTCCGCCTCTTCAAGAGAACGATGGGTCAGATAGCCGTGAAGTAAAGCCTGTGATTTGGTCACGTTGAAAGTGTAGTCGCTTTCGAAGCACCATGCATTCAGGCAGATGGCGACGTCATAGGCATAAAAGTCTGTGGCCGCAAAATAGAAATCAATCACCCCCGAAACGTTTCCGTCGAGAAAAAAGACGTTGTCTGGAAACAGATCCGCGTGGATCTGTCCGCGTGGTATGCGCACTGGCCAGCGGGTATCAATGATGTCGAGGGTTTGTTCGAGGTCGCTCGTCAACCCCGTCTTCAGATTGTCGGCCTCGGTGCCGCATCGACGCAAAAGAGGACGCCAGCTTGCCGGGCCGAGTGAATTTGCCCGTTCGGCAGCATAACCAGCACCAGCCAGGTGCAACTGCGCAAGTGCGGCTCCAAGCTTGGCACAATGCTGAACGCGGGGCTTCCGCGGCCAGACACCGGGAAGAAAGCTGGTGATCGCGGCAATGCGGCCGGCTAGCGGATTGAGATTGGACCCGGTACGATCGCGAACGGGCAAAGGACAGGGAAGCCCCCGCGCAGACAAATGCTCCATCAAGCCGAGAAACCAGGGGAGGTCGATCGGATCGACCCGCTTTTCATAGAGGGTAAGAATGAAGTCGCCTACGGTTGTCCGAAGCGAATAATTGCTGTTCTCCACACCTTCCGCGATACCACGAAATGCAACGGGCCGCCCAAGATCGTAACGATCCAGGAACGCTTCGAGCATCTCGTCGGTGACTTCGGTGTACACAGCCATGCAGGCGGAGATGACCGATCGGTGTTTTGATGGCAAGAGAGGAGTATCTATGAGATGGAGTTGCCCGTGACACGAAGCGCCAGAGCCATTGCCTTGACCACGACCATGATTGCGTTGTTCGCGCTGGCTGGGTGTTCCAGCGGCCCGAAGCCGACGCTGTATTGCCCTGATGTTTCTGTCCTGCAGGAAGCCAATCACGTGATTCGCGGACGCGGAAAACAGGATGACTTCGCTACCCGTGTTGTTGATGCAAGAATCACCGGCATCGCAGGGAAATGTACAAAATCCGGCAAGGCCGATGTGACGGTTGCCTTCCAGATCGGATTCTCCGCGAGACGGGGTCCTGCTCTCACGCGGAACTCCATCACCTTGCCGTATTTCATTGCAACGGTTCAGGGAAACCAAATCTTCGATAAACAGGTGTATCCCGTTACTTTCGACTTCAAAGGTGGTGCTGACGAGACTACCGCGACGACAAAGGCGATTCGCGTTGTGGCGCCTAATATACCACGCAGCGCCCAGCAGCAGATTCTGGTCGGTTTCCAGCTAAACCAAGCGGAATTGGCCCGGGCACTTCGCGAGACTCCCTGAAAAGAGCGGAGACCAACGCGTGAGGACGACAGGGCGGCTTTCCTGGCTCCATCCGTTTTGGGGTTTATGAACAGATGCCGCTCGAGAGACGCCAGATTTGTCAGTAACGCCACGATTTTTTGGCAAAGGATGTAAGGGCGTGACTCGGCGGCAACTGTAACGACCCCCTGTTTTCAGGTCTTTGCGCTGGGCCGCCCTGCTTTTTGCCGCCGAAGTTCGTTGCAGGTTTCATTAAATTAACGGGAAAGACGCCATGATGATGAACCAGTCTGAGTTCGTGAACCAAAATCACCCTAAACAGCAAGATAACCACTGCCGCCCTGTGTCATTCGCCGTGTGTGGTGCGTGATGAGTCCAGCAACGGGTGCGGCACTGGTTACGGGGGGGGCACAGCGATTGGGTGCTGTGATCGTCAAGACCGTTGCAAAAACTGGAAGGGCCGTGGTTATCCATTACAATCGCTCAAGGGAGGCTGCAGAGGCGTTGCGCAGGGACGTCATTGCTGCGGGAGGAGCAGCTTTTCTTCTTGCGTGTGACCTGACCGATACCGGCCAGGTGGAAACGGTAATCGAGCGTGCTACGGCTCTTGCTGGTCCTCTCGATGTGCTGGTGAACAACGCCGCGCGCTTCGTCTTCGATGCCCCTCGAAACGTCAATGCCAACTCGATGGCCGCACATCTTACGCCCAATCTTGTTGCGCCAATCCTGCTCGCGCGCGATTTTGCAATCGCCCGCGGGCCAGCGCCAGCAACAATTATTAACCTGCTTGACCAGAAGCTCTCTAATCTCAATCCCGATTTCTTCTCTTATACGGTGTCCAAAGCAGCTCTTGCAGCGGCCACCGAAATGCTGGCCATGGCGTTTGCCCCTCATGTGCGTGTCTGCGGCGTTGCTCCCGGCCTTACGCTGATCGCTGAAAGCCAGAGCCAGGAGAATTTTAGCCGGGGGCAGGCGGCAACCCCGCTGCGGCGTGGCAGCACTCCCGAGGATATTGCCCGCGCTGTAAGATTCATCATTGAAACGCCATCCGTTACGGGCACCGTTTTGACCGTCGACTCGGGTGAGCATCTCATGCACCGGCAACGCGATGTCTCCGTCGATCCAATGTAGACCGCAGCGCCTTGCAGACGATTCATGGCAATCTGCGGGACAAGTTCTTGTGTAGCGCCTCATGGTCGCCTAAGTCGGGGTGCATGAGCGACAACATCGACGACAACAATTCCCCGGATACCGAGACCGATCCCGCAAGCATGGCGCAGGAGGGATCGGCCGTCGAATCCCCGGAGACACAGCTCGCTGCTCTTGTGGCTGAGCGCGATTCGTACCACGAGAAATGGCTGCGTTCTGAAGCCGAAATGGCCAATCTTCGGAACCGTACCCGCCGTGAGGTTGAAGACGCCCGACTGTACGCATTGCAGAAATTTGCTGCCGACGTCGCCGAATCAGCCGAAAATCTTCGGCGTGGGCTCGATGCGCTGCCAAAAGTCGAGCCAGGCGAATCGCCAATCGTCACAAAGATGCGCGAAGGTTTCGAGAGCGTGGAGCGGAGTTTCATCGCGATGCTCGAACGCCACGGGGTGACGGCACGCGAAGCGGCTGGCGCCGCGTTTGATCCGAACCTTCACCAGGCGATGGCCGAGCAGGAAACCACGGAACAGCCGCCCGGGACAGTGCTGCAGGCATGGAGCCGGGTGTGGCTTCTCAACAATCGCCTGCTCAAACCGGCCATGGTCGTCGTTTCCAAGGCGCCGGCACGGCAGGATGCATCGGTTGAAGGCGGATAATTTCACTAATCGGTGGGGTGGCATCTTGCCCTGAAGCCGGCTGCTGAATACATGGATGGCATTCAACAAGGGGCGTCCCCGATGCTTCGGGTCCGGGCCGCCAGCTATAAGGAGAATTTCGCATGAGCAAGGTCATTGGCATCGACCTCGGAACAACCAATTCCTGCGTTGCGATCATGGAGGGCAAGGATGTCCGCGTGATCGAGAATACTGAAGGGGCACGCACGACACCATCGATGGTCGCCTTCGCTGATAATGGCGAAAGACTTGTGGGCCAATCGGCAAAACGTCAGGCCGTTACTAATCCGACTAACACCCTTTATGCGGTAAAGCGCTTGATAGGTCGTCGTTA
Source organism: Acidiphilium sp. (assembly GCA_027449105.1). GTDB lineage: Bacteria > Pseudomonadota > Alphaproteobacteria > Acetobacterales > Acetobacteraceae > Acidiphilium. Next base: position 4,567 of record DAIDMG010000035.1, read on the forward strand.
CGATGATCCGACAGTGGAGAAGGATAAGGGGCTGGTACCTTACGCAATCGTTCGTGGTGATAACGGTGATGCGTGGGTCGAGGCGCGGGGGCAGCGTTATGCACCGTCGCAGATCAGCTCGTATGTGCTTACGAAGATGAAAGAGACTGCCGAAGCCTATCTGGGTGAAACGGTTACTCAGGCGGTGATCACCGTGCCAGCCTACTTCAATGATGCCCAGCGTCAGGCTACCAAGGATGCCGGCAAGATCGCAGGCCTTGATGTCTTGCGTATCATCAACGAACCAACGGCCGCGGCCCTGGCGTACGGGCTCGACAAGAAACACGCCGGAACGATCGCCGTATACGACTTGGGAGGTGGAACGTTCGACATTTCTGTGCTCGAACTGGGTGACGGTGTTTTTGAAGTGAAGTCGACCAACGGTGATACGTTTCTCGGCGGAGAGGATTTTGATCAGCGTGTGATCGACTACTTGGCGAGCGAGTTCCAGCGCGAGCAGGGCATTGATCTTCGGAAGGATAAACTTGCTCTCCAGCGGCTGAAGGAAGCCGCCGAGAAGGCAAAGATTGAACTGTCTTCGTCGAAGGAAACCGAGATCAATCTTCCCTTCATCACCGCCGATGCGTCGGGACCAAAACATATGGTCATGAAGCTGACGCGAGCAAAGCTTGAGTCCCTTGTAGACGACCTGATCGAGCGTACACTTGGACCGTGTCGCGCTGCCTTGAAGGACGCGGGTGTGACGGCTGGCGAGATCAGCGAGGTGATTCTTGTTGGTGGCATGACCCGCATGCCAAAGGTCATCGAAACGGTAAAGAACTTTTTCGGTCGCGACCCCGCTCGCAACGTCAACCCGGATGAAGTTGTCGCGATTGGTGCGGCAATCCAGGGAGGCGTTTTGAAGGGCGACGTCAAGGATGTGCTGCTGCTCGACGTCACGCCCCTGTCACTGGGTATTGAGACACTAGGTGGCGTATTCACACGTTTGATCGACCGGAACACGACGATTCCGACCAAGAAGAGTCAGGTGTTCTCAACCGCCGATGACAACCAGACGGCGGTGACCATCAAGGTTTTCCAAGGCGAACGCGAGATGGCGGTGGATAACAAGCTGCTCGGCCAATTCGACCTGATGGGTATTCCTCCTGCTCCGCGCGGGGTGCCGCAGATCGAGGTCACATTTGATATCGATGCGAATGGCATCGTGTCTGTGTCGGCCAAGGATAAGGCAACGGGCAAGGAACAGCAGATCCGTATTCAGGCGTCCGGCGGTTTGTCGGATACCGACATCGAACGGATGGTCAAGGACGCCGAAGCTAACGCTGCGGCAGACAAGGCAAAGCGCGAACTCGTCGATGCTCGCAACCATGCGGACTCGATGGTCCATCAGACCGAAAAAGCGATCAAGGAGGCAGGCGAGTCTGTATCACCTCAGGACAAAGGCGAAGCGGAAGCGGCCATCTCTGCGGCTCGGTCTGCAATTGAAGCGAATGACCTTGCGGCGATCAAATCTGCGACGGAACGGATGACGGCGGTCGCCATGCGGATTGGCGAGGCGATGTATAAAGCCCAGTCTGATACCCAGCAGGCAGGAGCCCAGCCGGCCGAGTCGGGGCAAGGAGCGGAAAAGATCGTCGATGCAGAATTTGAGGATGTCGACGAAAGCAAGAAGAAATCGGCGTGATTGCATCATCGACGGCGCCGAGTCCAAACAGAGCCCGGGCCGCAAGTGGCCCGGGCTTTCGTCGTTGCCATCGGCGCCGCACCATTCTCTGGGACTGAAATCGGATTATGGCAAAGCGTGATTTTTACGATGTTCTCGGTGTTGCTCGCGGCGCATCACCTGATGAGCTGAAAAAAGCCTACCGTAAACTTGCAATGCAGTACCACCCCGACCGGAATCCTGGCGACCACGGGGCAGAGCATAAGTTCAAGGAAATCAACGAAGCTTACGACGTTCTTAAGGATGACCAGAAGCGCGCTGCTTACGACCGCTTCGGTCATGCTGCGTTCGAAAATGGCGGACCAAATGCAGGGCCGGGCGGTTTTGGATTTGAGGGTGGGCTTGGCGATATTTTCGAGCAGATGTTCGGCGAAGCAATGGGTGGGCGGCGCAGCGGCACGCGTGCGCAGCGCACCGGGGCTGATCTACGAACTGGCGTTGAAATCGATCTCACCCAGGCCTTCACTGGAACGAAAACGGAAATTCGCGTTCAGGCACGCGTCAATTGTGATGCCTGCCGCGGAACCGGCTCTGCCGACGCGCAGGCAACTGCGGATGTTTGCTCCACGTGTAATGGTGCTGGCCGGGTTCGGGCCCAGCAAGGCTTCTTCATGGTCGAGCGGACGTGCCCGACTTGCTCCGGTTCAGGGCGTTCCGTACGCAACCCTTGCCGGGTCTGCGGCGGCGCTGGGACGGTACCACGCGAACGCACGCTATCAGTTACTATTCCTCCCGGAGTTGAGGATGGTACGCGGATTCGGCTTTCGGGAGAAGGGGATGCCGGTGGCAGAGGCGCTCCGCCTGGTGACCTTTATGTTCATGTTGCAATTCGCCCGCACCCGATTTTTCAGCGTGACGGGGCCAATATCTTCTGCCGCGTGCCGCTGAGGATGAGTCAAGCAGCTCTTGGTGGCGAGATCGAAGTCCCTTCGATTGATGGTACGCGAGCCCGTGTTAAAATTCCACCTGGTACGCAGACGGGCGATCAGTTCCGCCTCCGAGGGAAGGGGTTTTCGGTTTTGCGCAGCTCTCAGCGCGGTGACATGTATATTCAGGTTTCGGTAGAGACGCCACAGAACCTGACGCGACGGCAGCGTGAGCTTCTGGAAGAGTTCGAGCGCGAGGCGGCTGCCCATTCTTCCAGCAGCCCGGAACACGAAGGTTTCTTTTCAAAAGTCCGCGAGTTCTTTGAGGGGCTGTGATCGGTGCCACGCTTAACTGACGTATGCGCCGTTGCTTTCTCTTACTTTGCGGATAGAGATTCTTGTCTTATATCGCTGGGATGATCCCCACGGAGAACACAATGCGCCATTCTTTTCCGATGCCGATCCGGTCGGCTTCGGTCATGACTTTGGTGGCTTTGCTTGGCGCATGTACGGTAGCTCCGCCCTCGGGCCCGACGGTTGTTGCCATGCCCGCTCCGGGCCAAAGCTTTTCCGCTTTTCAACGCAATGATCAGGCTTGTCGCTATTACGCGCAACAGATGGTCGCGAACCAGCCGCAAGCAGCAACCCAGGCGGCGAACAGCAGCATGGTTGGAGGGACATTGCTTGGTGCAGCGATCGGAGCGCTGATCGGTGCAGGTGCCGGCAATGCGGGAGCAGGTGCAGCAATTGGCGGCGGTTCGGGCCTTATGCTAGGGGCAGCCAACGGTGGTGGTGTGGCCCAGAACGCGGCGGGGAATATGCAGGCGCAATATAACATTGCCTATGCACAGTGTATGGTTGGTCACGGGGAGCGGATGTCCGCGCCACCCCCAGCATATAATGGTTACTCGTACCCGTCTCCGGGTTATTACCCGCCTCCAGGCTATTGATTTCCGCAAGCGTGTCAGGCGGTTCCGGCTAGGCCGCGCCAGACGCCACTGTCAATGATCAACGTCCCACGCCGTGTTCAAGTGGAACACCCCGCCGAGCGGAGGCTCGGCGGTGCCGGTGAGCCCGTTGGGCACATCCGGGAGAAGCCGCGAAAACCCCTACTTCCTCTGCCGGTCTCGCTTGTTTTTCACGCGCTCGTTATTGCGTTTTTAATTCTTGCCATCCACCGGTCTCGCCTGCTCGCGCCACCGGCACAACCAGGGATCGCCGTGGTCTTCCAGTCCACGGGGCTGACGAAGTCAGGCAAGGAAAACGCTGCGCCCAAGGCCCAAATCCATGGGGCACCAGCAATGGCCGCGAATAGCGGGCCGATACCATCTCTGCCACCCCCGGCTGCTGTGGCGCCGCCTGAAGTTCGGCTGAGCGCACCACGTCAATCACGACCGGTCACACAACCCAATCATGTCCCTACACCACAGCCGCATCCACCTTCTTCGCCGTCAAAGAGCGTCGAGCGTCGCCGCGTGCCTTCTCCACAATATCTCGTGATGAATGGAATGTCATTTGGCTCTGGAGCTCACGCTCCAGCTCCCCCCACCAGAATCAATGGGCGGCTTGATCTTCAACTGTCCCAATCGGATCTTTTACACAGGGCGCCGGCGATTACCTTCAAGGGAAGGGCTGGTCCGGATTGGGAAAGCGAATTTACTCGATGGGTTAACGAACACAAATATTATCCAGAGGGTGCGGCCGAGAATGGGGAGCAAGGCAAGGTTACAATAGCGATGACGGTTTTACCTGATGGAAGCGTAAGGAATCTGCGTCTGATATCCAGCTCAGGGGCACCGTTGCTGGATATGGCCTGGCTCGGCTTGTTCCGCGGTGTTCGTGTACCGCCATTCCCTCCCGACACAAATGCAAAACGCGAACGTATTGTCGCGACGATGCACTATATTCTGGTCCGTTAAAATTCTGTTCAGGTGCGTTTACGGAGGATAAACCGGACGCTGACGTTTATGGTCAGTACAACCAGCATCACCAGGAGAGCAGCCGCAAACGCGAGTGCGTGGGATTTTTCGCTTGGTTCATTGATGAATGTCCAGATGACGTAGGTCAGATAGCCGACGGGTTCGTGCGTCAATCTGCCGGTCCAGAGGTAGTTCGACCAGCCAGCGGTATAAATCAGGGGTGCCGTTTCCCCCACGGAAATTGCCAAGGAAAGCAATACAGAAGTCAGCACACCTGGCAATGCCGCCGCCAAGACGACGTGGAACGCGACAGTTCGATCTTTGGCGCCCAAGGCGTAAGCGGCTTCCCGCATCGTGGTCGGGACGCGCCGGAGCGACAACTCTGTGATCCTAGCCAGATAAGGAACAACCATGATCGCCAGCGTAATGGAGCCAGCGAGAACGGAAAACTTCCACCCAAGACCGATCACCATCGTAATGTATGAGAAATAACCCAGCACGATTGAAGGTGTTCCAGTCAGCGTGTCAGCCAGAAAACGGATCGCTGCGCCAAGGCGGTTCTGCCCGTATTCCGACAAGTACATGCCGCCTCCTACGCCGATGGGAACCGCAAAGACTAGCGACCCAAGTGAGAGTGCGAGTGTACCAACAATGGCGTTCAAGAGCCCGCCAGTCATGCCGTTGCTTGATGTGGTGAAAATCTCAAGCGACATTGCCGATGCGCCTTTGATCGCAATGGTCAGGATAAGATCCACCATGGGAATTGCCACCAGCATGAAGGCGATGGTGCAGAGACTCCAGCCGATGATGTTAATGAGATAACGCCGTGTCTCGAGCGATGTCTGGCCCGAGTGTGGGCGGTGCACAAGTTCGAGATCTGGCGAATCAGAGCTGAGCGACACGGACGGTACCTCGAGCCAGAAGCCGTGCAGCGGCGTTCACAATAACCGTGATAAGAAATAGGACCAACGCTATTTCGGCCAGGGATTTGACGGCCATTTCGCTTGGATCCTGTAAAGCGCTGTCGAGCTGTGAAAGAATGAAGGCCGCCATTGTACTAATTGGCGTGAAGAGCGTGCCGGGAAGATAGTTGAGGGCTCCACCAGAGACCATCAGCACAGCCATGGTCTCGCCAAGTGCCCTGCCCAGTGCCAGAACGATTGCACCGATCAGTGTCACACGTACGGTCGGCAACATCGTGCCTGTAGCGACTTCAAAGTGTGTCGCTCCGAGCGCATAGGCCGATTCGCGGAGTTCGCGCGGCACTTGGTTCAGCGCATCATAGAGCGTTGTCGCGATGATCGGGGTTATCATCAAAGCCAGAACGATGGAGGCGGCCAGAAGGCCGTAGCCACTGCCCGTACTGTTGTTCATGTTAAAAAAAGGGATGAAACCAAGAGTCGCAGTGATCGCCGGACCGATAACGTGGGCGATCAGAGGCACCAACACGAATATGCCCCATAAGCCAAAGACGACACTCGGCACGACGGCGACCAGTTCGACGATCATCGTCAGGGGAGCGCGCAGATTGGCGGGAGCCTTTTCAGCCAGAAACATTGCGGTGCCGATGCTTATCGGAACAGCAAACAGGATTGCGAGAAACGAGGATAGCAGCGTTCCGACGATGAACGCCAAGATGCCGTACTTTGCTCCTGGAGGAACGAGGTATCCATGTTGATGAACAGGATTGGCGTAGAGGTTTCCAAGGCTCCAGTTGATCGTCCCAAGAAAACCGAATCCGTTAAAGCCGATCGCCTTCCATGAATACGTCGTCAGAAAGAAGACGATAGCGATCAAAGCGCCTGGAATGATGAGGGCCAATCCGGCCAAAGACAGTCTGAACGGCGTCAAGTTTTTCATGATGCCGTCTTTAGACGAGAAATCCCTTCCGGCGAAGCCGGAAGGGGGGTTCGGGTTGGGTTCAGCCGTGGATTTTGGCAATCTGGTCAGCTGACAGGGTCTTGATCGAGGCCGGCAGGGCCATGAACTCCACCTGTTTCAGGTATTGAGGATTGTTGCCCTCGTTGCTGGCCCAGGTGAGAAGGGCCTTGACGGCGTTGGCCGTTTCCGCGTTGGGCTGCCGGGCGTTGACGATGGCATACTCGTAATTGATGATCGGGTAGCTGTCGGCGCCGGGGGCGAAGACCAGGCTGATCCGCTCGTCAGCGGGTGTCTTGCTGACCAGTTCACCGGCGGCAGCGCTGATCGTCTGTGCCGTCGGCAGGACGAAATGGCCCGCGCGGTTCTCGAGCATGGCCTTGCCAAGGTGAGCGCGGCTGACCTCCGCGTGGAAGGACACGCCAATATAGGCAATCGCGTACGGGTTCTGCTTCAGGGCTTCAACCATGCCGGGATTGCCTTGCGCACCGAGGCCGCCGGGAACCGCAGGCCATGACACCGTGGTCCCATAGCCAACCGAATTCGCCCACGACGGCGTCGAAAACGAAAGGTACTGGCTGAAGATGAACGTGTCTCCCGACCCGTCCGTCCGATGAACCGGAATGATTTTGTGGTTGGGAAGCGCAACACCCGGGTTGAGCTTTTCGATCGCAGGATCGTTCCAGCGGGTGATCTTGCCCGTATAAATGCCGGCAAGAACCGGGCCAGACAGCTTCAGATGCCGGTTATTGAGCCCCGGCAGGTTGTAGTTGATCGCCTGCGCAGAAATCGCCAGCGGAATGTTGAGAATGTCCGGATGCTGCTTGAGCTGCGCGTCCGACATGTACGCGTCCGACGCCCCAATCTGCACCAGCCCCGAAATCGCCTGGGCAATGCCAGTGCCCGACCCCGTCCCCTGGGTGGTCACCCGGATCCCCGGATGCGCTTTCTCAAACGGCGGCACCCAGATGTTGAACAGTGGATAAAGCAGCGTCGATCCGGTTTCAGTCAGGGTGACGCTGGCAGCCCGGGCCACGCCCATGCCAAGACCGGCAACCAGGACCATCGCTGCCGCCGCACGCCGCAGCGCCACGTACCTCATTGATTGGTCAAATCGCATCACGGGATTCCCTTCTCGTCATGATAAACATCCGACTCCGGGACACATCACCCGGCCACACGCTTCCTAGGCGAAGCACCACAACAGCGCGACCAGCTTTCCATGAAGGTTTGATGACAATCAACAATCCCGCCCCCCAAAACGCCCCCGCAACCCACCATCAATGCTGGCCTCAATCGCAGCCAGCGGCGTCACCAGAACCCCATATCGAACCACACGCCGCCATCGCCGACCCCCACCCTCAAGATGAAGAACAAGGGCATTCTGGGATGCGCGCGCTAATGCAATGTCCGCCCACCGGAAATGTTCCTGGCGATCGGGTCGTGGCCGTAACACGATACCGGTTGGGCCGATTTCCGCCCGGACCCGCACTGCTCGGTCCTTGTGCCAGCGGCGTCGCCCGTCAAGCGCGCCTGCGAACGCTACGATACCAGCAATGGCGATCAGGAGGACCATGGCAGTCAGAAACGGGTTCGGTGCTGCCGTGCGAACCTCCAGCATCGGCCCAACAACGCCAAGCGCAACAATCAATAACGCAATGGACATGGGAGGAGAGGGCTTCGGTGCTCCTGCTACGAGCATGAGGCTGCCGGTTTCATCACTCATGGCTGCTGGTCTAGCCGGAAGCTGACCTACTTGTCGATTGCCTCAATCTCCTGGATGGAACGGCCATGACTCGCAAATGTTGGGGACAATCTGAATCGCCGGGCCCGAGGCTCCGCCATGGCGAGCTGTTTCGAGGTTTTTTGCGGACATTTCGGGATTCGGTGGAGTTCTTCCCTTTGCCCGGCGCATCGTTGTTGAGCGGCAGCACTGGCTTACAGATGTCTAGTTCAGCGATCTTTTTTCGTTGTGCCAGTTTTTGCCGGGCCCCAACATTGTTAATTTCGTGGCGGCCTTCGGGTTTCGCCATCGAGGTCTCCCAGGCGCAGCAACCGCGGTTATCGGCCTGCTCGCCACACCCGTTACCATCATAATTGCTCTTGGCTTCTTGTACGAACGATACGGATCACTTCCCATTTCAACCCACGCCTTGGGAGGACTTGCAGCCGCAGCGGCTGGGTTGATTCTCGGCACAACCGACCGCGCAGCTGCCGTGGCCGGTACGCTGGTGCTGTTCTGGGGTTTAAAGTGGCCATTGCCACTGGTGATAGTCACGATGCTGCCCATCTCGCTCATTTTTCTTCTTAGCGAATGCGATGATCGGTGCACTCGTAATTCTGTTCCTTTTCATGGAAATGTCACTGCTCGCGTTTGGTGGGGTTGCGAGCACGTTACCGGCAATGGTGCGACCGGTTATCGCGCGCCACTGGATGACCTAAACCCAATTTTTAGCTTTGTTTGGATTGGCTCAGTCGGCACCAGGCCCAAATATGCTCATTGCAACGTTGGTCGGTTTGCGAGTCGCCAGCGTTCCAGGAGCTTTGGCTGGGACCTTCGCGACGATTTTGCCTTCCAGCATCTTGACGATCATCATAACGCAGGCGCGGGAACGGTTCCATACGGCTCGCTGGCGGCGTGTGCAACAGGCCGCGACTACACCAATTTCCGGGGGCCTCTTGCTTGATTTCGGCTTTATTCTTGCCGGGGATGCAGACCACAATTGGCGATTGGGCGTAGTGACGATCGCCGTGATAATCGCCACGTTAAGAAGCCGAATACACCCGCTTTTCTTTCTTGGCGCAGGGGCTATCATCGGCGTGTTCAGTTATGGTTGATCAAGAGCCTCTAGAAGCAGTGCCAGAGCAACATCTACCGACTGATATCGAATCGCAGCCCGATCCCCCGTAAAGCTGCGCATTATTGTCGTGGTTTTGCCACCTCGCCGGGCAATGCCAAACCACACCGTTCCAACAGGTTTCTCTGGTGAACCGCCTTCCGGGCCGGCGATACCGGTTACGGCGATGGCAACATCCGAATTGGCGCGAGACAAGGCACCGTTCGCCATTGCCCGGGCAACGGGCTCGCTAACGGCGCCAAACGAATCAATTAAATTTTCATCAACGCCAAGCATCGTTGTCTTGGCGACATTTGCATAACTTACGAACCCGAAACCGAACGCGGCCGATGAACCCGCGACATCGGTTAGGGTGGCTGCAATCAGGCCCCCGGTGCAGCTTTCGGCAGTTGCAATGGTCTTGCCTCTGGCGGCTGCGGTAGCGACAACGCGCCTCGCTAAGTGGTTTGTCACATTCCAAGTCCAGGCCAGATCGAGCGAGCAGCCATGATCACGGCTGCTGCAAGAGCGCCAGCAAGCCAATCGTCGGCCATGATTCCAAGCTCGTCAGGCCTGGCGTTTGCAATGCGAACCGGCCACGGCTTGCGGATGTCAAACAGCCGGAACAGCAGAAATGCAAGGAGCAGCCCATGCCAGCTCATCCGGTCAAGGCCGAGAAGGGCAATCATCTGTCCGGCTACTTCGTCGATAATAATCCAGCCCGGGTCCAGGGATGCATGGCCTGTATGCGATACAGCCCACAGGCCTGATAGGCTGACAATGACCACGCCGATTAATAGGCCGGGAATCGCCGCCACGTGAAGCAGCACAGCTCCGAGCGCGAGGCCGAGGGCCGCGCCGGCAGTTCCCGGGGCCTTTGGCAAATATCCAATGCCAAACATAGAGCTTAGCACACGAGCTGCTCTCATCGTGCGGTCATCCAGTGGCTCACAGGATCGACCGCCCGTTGGCCAAGCAATGCCCGATAGATAACGATTCCCTCAATGACTCGTTCGGTATAGTTTCGCGTTTCCTGGAACGGTATTTCCTCGACCCAGTTGACCATATCGACTCCTCCAGCATTAGGCGGCATTCTCGGATCGCCGTTGGCCCTAAGCCAAGTTTCGACGTTTCGTGGTCCGGCATTATAGGCGGCCACGGCCAGTGGGATCGAGTAACCAAAACGTTGCATGAGCACCCTAAAATAATCGCTTCCCAAGGTTATGTTTTCTGCGGGTTTCGTGAGGCCATCGGATGCAAATGCCAGTCCCTGCTTGTGCGCGACATACCGCGCGGTTGCCGGGAGCAGCTGCATCAACCCTACTGCCCCAGAGTCGCTGACTGCGTCAGGGTCGAAGCTGCTTTCCTGCCGTACGATCGACAATATAACTGCGCATCGCGAAGGGGAACCTGTTGGGTTCCGCGGGAAAAGTTTCACAGGCACTGGCCAACCCAGCCGTATCAGCATCTCCCCATCGGTTCCGGCGAGCCGTGCAATCATCACCTCTGTTGATAGTTGACCAAGGTTGCGAGCCATCAGTGCGGCCAGTGCCCGATCCTGGATATCTGGTGCGATTTCCGCTGCACGGAACAAAAATGCCCGTGCCCGGCGTGGCGCTCCCATCTTGGCGAGCAGAAAGGCCGCTTGGGGTAACTGACGTTCAGCAAAATGCAGTACTGCCACGGGCTGGATCGGTACACGGGCTGCGTTTCGAATCCTTGCGCCAAGCTCGGCTGAAGTTATTCCAATCGCAGACGCAGCAAGCTGCCCGTAAAATGTATCTGGGAAGGCTGCGGCCCGCTTGAGGTCGGCCTTTCGCAACTCCCCTGACTCCGTTTTGGCAAGCCAGTAATAGCCACGGCTTCTGGTTATTACCGCTCGGTAGCTTGTCGTCAGCGCCGCGAACCGCGGGGCCGCCATCTTAGGTTCGTGAAGAAAGCAAAGAGCAATAAATCCAGCCAGAAAATCTCGTTCCGAGTCCTGTATTGGCCCATCCGCCGGTATGGCCGCAATCAACGAATAGGCGTCCTTTGCATCGTGGGTAGCCAGTAGGTCGCGGGCGAGGGCATCCGCACGGGGCCAGAAAAGGGGCCGAAGGCTCCTGCCAGCCCGCTCTGCCGCTGCGCGACCATCAGCCAGCCAGATGGTTAACGCCGATTGTGGATCCGGTGCAGCAGAGACCCGGGTAAGGAAAAGCAGCGGCGCCCTGCGTTGATGTGCGCTTAAACCGGCGATGATTGTTGATGCATCCGCCGCACGCCGTGCCAAGGCGATCCACGCCGACGCAACTGGAACGTCAGGTGGCGGCAATGCGGACAGGATGGCCTGTGCGGCATTCACATCGCCCGCTATGGCGAAGTTTTGAAAGCGCTGCCAGTAACTCTCGGCGTTTAGAAGCGGTCCGAATTCTGCCAGAAACACGGCAGCTGCGTCGGGCTGGTCGAATCCGGTTGCCCAGGCTCGGCGGGCAAATCGCGCGGCAGTCCCTGGCTTTTTGGCGTAGGCAGAGGCGCAACGCGCGTTGGCAGCCGGTGTAGTCGGTACTCGGCGCAGACAATCATGCCGCACCATATGATCATTTGGGTCGGCGGCTAAGGCCTCGTTCCATCGCCGCCGCAATAAATCCTGCTCCGGCCAGTCCGGATTTTGTCTCTGAAATGCTGCAATCTCGGCCGGGCTTGCCTGGCCCGGATCAAGCAGCCGGTAAAATGTCACCAACTTCGATACCAGTCGGTCTCGCTCGCTGGCCGCAAGCTTTGTGGCAACTGCCCAGTTGTTTGCACGGACGTCGTTCATGATCGCCTGCAGTGTCGTGGCCGCTGCACCAGCGTCTGCTGCCGCTGGCGGCGCATGAAACCCTGAAAGGAGCAGGCCGAGAAGCAAAAAGCGCCGCATCATTGATGACATAGAGCAAAATCGCTACCGATGGTATCATCTTGCGGCCCTCGGAAAACGGTCAGCAACAGGACGCATCGAGGCTACCGAGTGATGTGGAATCATAAAATTCAGGAGATCTGAAATTACCAGCAGCCCTGCGCCGCGCCTCAGGCGCCTTGCTCTGTCGCTTTTGCCGACATAGTTATCCTTCCGATCGGAGAATTTCATGTTTGCAGGATCACTGGTTGCTCTCGTTACGCCGATGCACGCGAATGGCGAAATCGATGAGGACGCGTTTGAACGTTTTATCGAATGGCAGATCGAGGAACGCACCAACGGGCTGGTGCCGGTCGGTACAACCGGCGAGTCCCCGACACTCAGCCATGCCGAACATAAGCGAATTGTCGAACTGACCGTTCGGGTTGCAAAAAAGCGGGTGCCCGTTATTGCGGGCGCAGGGTCGAATTCGACCGCCGAGGCGATCGCCTTGGCACGTCATGCCCAAGCGGTCGGAGCGGATGCTGTGCTAGTTGTCACACCCTATTACAACAAGCCGACCCAAGAGGGCCTGTTTCTACATTTCTCGGCAGTGGCGGACGCCGTGGATATTCCGCTGATCATCTACAACATCCCATCACGGTCGGTAGTCGACATGAGCGTCGCCACGATGGCACGCCTTTCGCAACACAGAAACATTGTCGGAGTGAAGGACGCGACCGCAAATCTGACGCGCCCGCTCCATACAGCGGCGGCTTGCGGGCATGATTTCCGTCAGTTTTCCGGTGAAGACCATACGGCGCTTGCGTTTCTTGCCGCTGGAGGCCATGGCTGCATTTCAGTTACCGCAAATGTGGCTCCAAGGCTTTGCTCGGATATGCATGCCGCATGGGCACTTGGTAATATTCACGACGCTATGGCACTCCAACGGCGTCTGTTAGCTGTGCATGACGCCATGTTTGTTGAAACCAATCCGGGTCCCGTGAAATTCGGCACCTCTTTGCTAGGGTTTGGTACTCAGCACTGCCGTTTGCCGATTGCACCAATTACCGATTCTACTCGCGCGAACGTACGCGCAGCAATGGTTGGCGCCGGCCTGATCAGCTGAGCGAGACATGGTAGGGACCCGCAAATCAGGCCTAATTTCCCACGGGATTGCGGCGCAGAACCGGAAGGCGCGATTCAACTACACCATTCTGAGCACGGTCGAGGCCGGAATCGTGCTGCGCGGTCCCGAAGTAAAATCGTTGCGAATGGGGCGTGCCAGTCTCGCGGACGCATTTGCAGGCGAGCGGGAAGGGGAGATGTTTTTGTTTAATATGTATATTCCGGAGTACCAAGGCGGTGTTCTGTCACGTTTTGACACGAAAGGACCACGCAAGCTTTTGCTTAAGCGCAAGGAAATTAATACACTATTAGGTGCGATCGCGCGACAAGGATCGACCGTTGTTCCACTTGATGTCCACTTCAATCAGCGAGGCGTTGCCAAGGTAACCTTAGGCATCGCGGAGGGACGCAAACTGCATGACAAGCGAGCAGCTATCGCTAAACGCGACTGGGACCGCGATCGGGCCCGGCTGATGAGAGACCGCGGAAAGCCATAGGCAATGCTCTATTAAGAACGTGGTCGATTGTCGGAGGCGGATTGGCACCACTGTAAACAAGCGCCAAAAGTGACAAAACCGTAGATGGATCTTGCCTACCCGGTTAGGCCATACAGCCACCATATCTTGGGTGCCGCCATTCTCCCGAATAGAGCGCTTCATAGGTTGGTGCCGCGGTCCCGCTGGCAATGCCCAACAACGAACGGAAGGCATTCATCGGATAGAAGCGCCTGTTGAACCGAAACGTGAACTCGTTGAGATACGCTTGTAGGTGCTTCTCGCTGACGCCGTGATGAATGCCGTTCAGCCACGTCTTCAGGTTCGAAAACACGAGATGGACGAGCGGTAGGAACTCGTCCGCTATCTCGGGTTCACCGCAGGAAGCAATGGGATGATGGTCGTAGCCGGCCTTTCGCAACTCGCTGTAGCCGCTCCAGTCGTCGGTGACGATGAGTGTCCCTGGAATGACCCCAGCTTCCACAAACCCACCCAGTGACCTACTGCTGCGATCAGGGACCACAGACAGGCGTACGCGGCCCGCGTAGCGGCCGCCCCGCCGATCGTCCTGGGCGGTGCCCGGCTTGCGGTGCCGCACCTCCACGGCGCAGGCGACCAGCGTCTTGTGATGGACGCCACGCCCTTTGCCGCGGGTTCTACCCCCCACGAGCGTCTCATCGACCTCGACATGGGTTCCCGGCACACCACCGATGCGATCCTGGTCGGGCCGAACCATTCCGGCCCGCAGTTTATGGAGGATGCCGAAGGCCGTCTCATAGCGCGATAGCCCGAGCTGCCGCTGGAACTGGACGGCTGATATACCGGGCGTCTGACTGGCAACGAGATAGGCCGCCCAGAACCAAACCGAAAGGGGTGTGTGACTGCGCTCCATGACTGTGCCGACGGTGAGGCCGCTCTGCCGCCGACATGATCGGCAAGTCAGGATGCCAGGGCGAGAGGCGATCCGAAACGGATCGCCAGCGACGCTGCAACGCGGACAGGTGAACCCGTTGGGCCAGCGCGCTCGCTCCAGGTAAGTCGCACAGGCTGAATCGTCCGGGAACAGGCGTTGGAACTCAAGGAGCGAGCTAGGGAATGGCATATCATGACGTTCCAGCACATCCACATTCTTCATGCGAACCTCCGGACAGGCATCGGGGGGGCAGGCTGCCTACCAGCAACGACCAGATTCCAATACGACCAAGAACGCGGATCGATGATTCCTGGTGGTGCGGCGTCGAGAGCGACGATAAAATCCCTATCCGAGATGTATTGGCGGATTTTAGCCATGTCTTCTGCCGTCGCTCGTGCCATCGCGTAGGCCAGGAAACGAACTGGATCAGAAAGAGATAGTTCCGGTGGCTCA
>DAIDMG010000036.1 GCA_027449105.1 Acidiphilium sp.
GGACGCCACAATAGCTTCTGCTTCCTTGGCGGAACGCGCGATGCCGTTTTCCGGCTGTCTTAGGCTGAGCGATCGAAGGAGTATCTGAAAACGCTCGCGGTCCTCGGCAATATCGATGGCATCGGCCGAAGTACCAAGGATGGGGATTTTCGCGGCCTCCAGAGCTTGGCTGAGCTTCAACGGAGTCTGTCCCCCGTATTGAACGATGCAGCCAACAACTTCACCGTTCTGCTGTTCTCTCTTAATCAGAGCAATGACATCTTCTGCATATAGCGGCTCGAAATAAAGCCGGTCCGACGTATCGTAATCGGTCGAAACCGTTTCAGGGTTGCAATTGATCATGATTGTTTCGTAGCCAGCCTCGCGTAACGCGTAGGCAGCATGGACACAGCAATAATCAAATTCGATTCCCTGACCGATTCGATTGGGCCCACCACCAAGAATTATAATTTTTTGTCGTGCGCTGGGTTCGGCCTCGCAATGCGGCGTATTGAACCCGCCTTCATAAGTCGAATACATATAGCTTGTGGCTGATGCAAATTCACCGGCAGTACTGTCGATTCGACGGTAAACAGGAATAACGTTAAGCGCAATTCTTGCTGCGGCAATTTCCTCTTCCTCATGTCCCGTGAGCTGGGCAAGTCGTCTATCCGAAAAACCTAATGCTTTGATGGCGCGAAAGGTATCGGCATCAGCCGGAACGCCTTCCTCGGAAACTTTTTCTTCGGTCGCCACAATGGCTTCGATCTGCTGAATGAACCAAGGATCAAATTTGCTGGCGGAACAGATATCGTCGACGGATAATCCTGCGCGCAATGCTTGCGCTGCGATAAGCAAGCGATCCGGTCGTGGTGTCGATAGTGCTGCTCGAAAGGCGTCGTTGGTGCCGTCTCCAGGTACGTCGATCGGGTCTAACCCCGAAAGCCCGGTCTCGAGACTACGAAGACCTTTTTGCAGAGCTTCGGGAAAGCAGCGACCGATAGCCATGGCTTCGCCTACCGACTTCATTGCTGTCGTCAGCAACGTTGGAGTGCCAGGGAATTTCTCGAACGTGAAGCGCGGTATTTTGATCACCACGTAGTCAATCGTTGGCTCAAAACTTGCGGGAGTCACGGCCGTAATGTCGTTACGTAGCTCGTCGAGTGTGTAACCTACGGCCAGTTTGGCCGCGACCTTTGCAATTGGAAATCCCGTGGCTTTGGACGCCAGCGCGGAAGATCGCGAGACGCGTGGATTCATCTCAATGATCACCATTCGACCATCTGTGGGGTTTAAACCAAACTGCACGTTGGAACCACCTGTATCGACGCCAATCTTCCGCAAGCAGGCAATCGATGCATCGCGCATAATTTGGAATTCACGATCAGTAAGTGTGAGAGCAGGGGCTACCGTGACCGAATCTCCTGTATGGACCCCCATCGGATCAATATTTTCAATCGAGCAGACGATGATGCAATTGTCGGCGGCATCGCGTACCACTTCCATCTCGTATTCTTTCCACCCGAGAACACTTTCCTCGATGAGAACTTCCGTGGTAGGTGACGCGTCTAACCCGCTGGTTACGATGTCAAAAAATTCTTCGCGATTGTACGCGACGCCTCCACCGGTACCACCAAGAGTGAAAGATGGTCGGATGACGGCTGGCAGCCCGACGAGGTCGAGCGCTAACCATGCTTCCTCGATTGAATGCGCGATAGCGCTTCTCGGGCTATCGATACCGATTTCCGCCATTGCGTCACGAAATTTCAGCCGATCCTCTGCTCTTTCGATAACGTCTGCGCGCGCGCCGATTAACTCGACGCCATATTTCGTTAGAACTCCGGATCGTTCGAGGTTCATCGCCGTATTCAAAGCCGTTTGCCCGCCCATTGTTGGCAGCAATGCGTCAGGCCTTTCCTTTGAAATGATCTTTTCTACTATTTCCGGTGTAATCGGCTCGATGTAGGTCGCGTGAGCCAGTTCCGGATCAGTCATGATGGTTGCCGGATTGGAGTTGACTAGTATGACACGATATCCTTCTTCTCGCAGCGCTTTGCATGCTTGCGCTCCTGAGTAGTCGAATTCGCACGCTTGACCGATGATTATCGGGCCGGCACCGATAATCAGGATCGAGGAAATGTCAGTGCGTTTCGCCATGTCCGTCTTTCTTCAAGTAATATTCGAAAATTTGAGCTGTCGTATTGTTGTTAACGCGACGGAGTCTGAGGCTTCGTCCCGGGACGACAGATATCGGCTTGCAGAAAACGCCACTGAATCTGGGATGGTTGCCTAGCATTCTCTGCTTATTAGTTGGGTAAAGCGGCCAAATAGGTGATGTGCATCGGATGGGCCAGGGCTTGCTTCCGGATGATACTGAACGGAAAAACATCTCTGTGTAGGAGATGCAATTCCCTCGTTTGAGCCATCGAACAGGCTACGATGCGTCACGATGACATTTTTGGGCAACGAGGCCTCATCGACGGCGAAACCATGGTTTTGGCTCGTTATTTCCACACGCCTTGTTGCCAGTTCCTGCACAGGCTGGTTCGCTCCGCGATGGCCGCGGGCGAGTTTATATGTTCGCCCGCCTAACGCGTGCGCGAGCAGTTGATGTCCAAGGCAAATTCCGAATAACGGGACACCAGCGTCGAGGACGCCGCGTATCGTTGGAACCGCGTATTTCGCAGTCGCTGCCGGATCTCCTGGGCCATTCGAAAGGAAAACTCCATCAGGCTTATGCCGCAAGACTTCGTCCGCGGTCGAGAATCCGGGTACAACGATGACGCGACAACCTACGCTCGCAAGATTGCGTAAAATATTTCTCTTTGCGCCATAGTCGACGGCGACGACAGTATATTTGGGCGCGAGCTGGTGCCCAAAGCCGTTCTCGCGCGACCACAAGGTCTCGGTCCACTCGTAACCCTGGGTACAGGAGACCTCACGGACGAGGTCCATACCTTCTAGCCCCGGCCAGTTCCGTGCCTGCTCAACAAGGCTTTGGAGGTCAAATTTCTGCTCTTCAGGATATGCGATCAGCGCATTCGGCGGGCCCTCATCGCGCACCAAATGGGTAATCGCCCGCGTGTCGATGCCCGCAATCCCCGTTAGATTCATACGCCTGCACCAGCTATCCAACCGCTCTTGAGCACGCCAATTTGAAGGCGCGGAGATATCACGATTGACGACGAGGCCTCTGGCAAAAATGGTGGATGCCTCAATATCCTGGCTATTCGTGCCAACGTTACCGATGTGCGGAAATGTGAAAGTAATAATTTGGCCTGCAAAGGAAGGATCGGTCAATGTCTCCTGATACCCTGTCATTCCGGTTGAAAAACAAAGTTCTGCAGTTTGGCTCGTTCCATGGACGCCGAAGCCACGGCCCCAGAAGACCCTTCCGCTGCCAAGAACCAGCGCTGCCGTTGCGGCGGAAGGTTTGTATGCAGTCTCCGTTTCTGGCGCATCCGTTACTGCCCCCGGCAAGTCACTTAGGGTGAGGCCGGTTGCCGTAAGAACGGCCGACCAGTGGCGCGATGGAATTGCGCCTGTGGAGCGCCATTTCCGCACTGCTTCGGTGGACACCATTGTCAACTTTGCGGCCGCTTCTGGGCCACCCAGACGTTCAATCAAATTGTCGATGGTTATTGCCATGATGAAGTGCTATTATCGGAAAAAATATCCGCCTTCAACCGCGCCGTTGTTGAGCCGGAAAAAATTTCCAACCTGGAGCATGGAGCTGTCAATGGCTGGTGAACTACGTGAAAAAATTCAGGAAGCACTCAAAGCCGCAATGCGGGCGCATGAGACCCTTCGCGTTTCTACTTTGCGAATGATGATTGCGCGTCTTAAAGAACTTGATATCGCGGCCCGGCCGAAGGGTGTTGCTGCCGTGCCCGATGAAGAGATCGTCGTGATGCTGCGTTCAATGGTCAAATCCCGGCGTGAAAGCGAAGCCCTATATCGAAGGGGTAATCGCCCCGATCTTGCTGACAAGGAGAATGAGGAAATTGCGATTATCGATAGTTTCCTTCCTCAAACCCTTGGCGGGGCGGCTTTAGAGTCTGCCATTGCAGTCGCTATTCGCGAGACGGGTGCGGCATCGGTGAAAGATATGGGCAAGGTCATGGCGGTACTGAAAGCTTCTTACGGAAGTGCTCTTGATATGGCTGCAACATCAGCCCTGATAAAGGTAAAGCTTGCATCATGAGGCATTGCGCGGGATGAGCCGTGGCGCATGAGCCTGCCAGATGGTTTCCTTGATGAGCTTCGGACCCGCACGCCGATCGCGCCATTGATCAGCCGGCGCGTTCGCCTAGTGCGCTCTGGTCGGGAACATAAGGGCTGTTGTCCATTCCATCACGAGAAGACACCATCATTCTATGTATACGACGATCATTTCCATTGTTTCGGCTGTGGCGCGCATGGAGATGCGATCAGCTTTGTGATGCAAAGCGAGGCGCTCACTTTCTCCGAGGCTGTCGAGCGCCTTGCCGCTGAAGCGGGTCTTCAGATGCCGCTGCCTACGCCCAACGCTGCGACAGCAGCAAGACGTGAGGCAGGTCTGATCGAAACGCTGGAGGCCGCCTGCCGCGAGTACCAACAGTATCTGAATGCCCCCGGAGGCGCTCGCGCACGCGCGTATCTTCGGAATCGCGGATTGACCGACATGGATATCGAGCGCTTCGGACTTGGTTGGTCTGGTGAGGGCAGAGGCGGACTACTCGCTTCTCTCAGGCATCAGGGCATTACGATCGATCAATTGGTGGCGGCTGGCCTAATGAAGCCGAATGATCATGGAGCCATCGACTATTTTTACGGTCGTCTGATGTTTCCGATTCGTAGCCGTAAGGGGCAAATCGTTAGCTTCGGCGGTCGTCTTCTCGGGAGTGGTGAGCCAAAGTATCTTAATGGTCCTGAGACGCCGGTTTTCTCCAAACGCCGCACACTTTACGGGCTCGATCTGGCTCGTGAAAGTATACGAGCCGGCAGCAAGCTCGTTGTGGTCGAAGGATACTTGGATGTAATTGCGTTGCATAGCACTGGCCTCGCAGGCGGCGTGGCGCCCCTTGGCACGGCATTGACCGAGGCGCAATTGGCAGAACTTTGGCGCTTGTCGCCGATGCCAATCCTGTGTTTTGACGGTGATGCGGCAGGACGCCGAGCCACGCTGCGCGCGATCGAACTGTCGCTCCCATACCTTTCGGCGGATCGGTCACTTTCTATTGCTTGCCTACCGGAAAGCGAGGACCCAGACTCCCTTATACGCAATGGACGAAAATCCGAGATGGCAGGAATTCTCGACGCCGCACGGCCGCTTGCGATTGCCTTGTTTGATCTGCTTGCCGAAGGTGTTGATCGTACCACCCCTGAAGGACGTGCCAGCTTTCTGCACCGGCTGGATGACGCCGTATCTCGTATTTCCGATCGTGCGCTTGCTCGCGAATATCGCGCCGAATTGCGTGACCGGTTTTACGTAGATCGCGCCATTAAGCGAATCGGTTCACGTTTTCCGGCTGGTCGGAAACGTGTAGTCGTGTCCGCACGCCCGGCAATCGACGCCGCCGCCACGGCGCGCCGACGCGCCGAACTGCTGATCGCCGTCTTGCTCCATCATGTCGATCTACTACCTGTGCTGGCGGAGGATTTTGCCGCTCTGCCGATTGTGGGCGACATGGACACGGTTCGTGCGATGATGCTCGATTGGTTGCACAGGGAGCAGGACTGCGGGACGGGTCTTGACAGTGGCGCTTTGCTCAACCATCTCCGCCAATCGGGGTTGGACGGGGCCGTAGCCAGACTTCTGGCCCAGCCTCTGCCGTCGGTCGTCCGGGACGCGGAAGCGACGCGCTCTGATCTGGAAACATTCTGGTACGGGATCGTCAGTCTGATGAATCTGGGTTGGTTGCGCGAACAGTGCGCCGAGCAGCAACGTCGGTGGCAGGACACCCAGGATGCCACGACGTGGAATCGCCTCGTTTCGATCACGTTGGCGCTCAGGCGCGCCCAGCGTGGAGAGATCGAAGAGGACGAGTCCGCGTAAATAAATTAACTCCTTGGCCGGGTAGGGACAACGCTATGCCGGTCGCGTTTCATTTTCGCCGGAGAAACCCGATTGATGGTCACCAAGCAAGCCACTGCTACTACAGCAAACCCAGAACAGGGCGCCACGGAGGTTGAAGCTGAGACCGTCACGCTGGACATCCAGTCTGCCTCGGTGAAGCGCTTGATCGCCCGCAGTAAGGAGCGTGGCTACATCACCTTTGATGAGCTCAACGCCGTTCTACCCGCGGAGCAGAACAGTTCCGAACAAATTGAAGACGTGATGGCTCAACTGAACGAGATGGGCATTCAGGTTGTGGAAGGTGAGGAAGCAGACGAAGTCGAAAGCGCTACCGAGAAAGCTGACGAATTAACCGAGGCGGAGGACGAAACTCCCGGAGGCAATATCAGCGAGGGCAGCACCGGTCGGACCGACGACCCAGTGCGGATGTATTTGCGCGAGATGGGCAGTGTGGAGCTGCTGTCGCGCGAAGGGGAGATAGCCATCGCCAAGCGTATCGAAGCTGGTCGGGATATGATGATTGGCGGCTTATGCGAAAGCCCTCTAACTTTCAGAGCTATTATTGCCTGGCATGAAGCGTTAAAGAACGGCAAAATCTTATTGCGAGATGTTATTGACCTCGAAGCTACGCAAGGCGGTGGTGAGGGGCCGGCGGCGGGCGCCGATAGAGATTTCTCAGGAGGTGACGACCCGGAGGACGATGAAGAGGGTGACGCAAGCGGCATGTCCCTCTCGGCCGTCGAGGAGAAACTCAAACCTGAAGTGTTTGATACGTTTACTGCGATTGAGGCGCTCTACGAGAAATTTATGAAGCTTCAGCATAAGCGGCTTGATGCGCTTAATGCAGGGGCCGAAGCGACGAGGCGATCCGAAAAGGCGTACGAGAAATTGCGAGATGAACTTGTTGCAAAAGTTGAACAGGTTCGCCTTCATAATAATCGGATGGAGGAGCTGGTAGCCCAGCTTAAGGAGCTGAATCAGCGCCTGAATGGCCTTGAGGGTCAAATGCTTCGCCTTGCGGAAAGCTGCAAAATAGGCCGAGAGGAGTTTCTGGCCGCGTATCGGGGGCACGAGATGGATCCCACGTGGCTTGACACTGTCGCAGAACGCCCTGGCAAGGGGTGGAAGCTGTTTGTCACCAAGCACGGGGGCCAGGTCACTGAGCTGCGTGCACAGATTGGTCGGATTGCCGCTGAGGCACAATTGCCCATTGAGGAATTTCGACGTGTTTACGGGACAGTTTCACGTGGAGAGCGTGATTCTACCCGCGCGAAGAAGGAGATGATTGAGGCTAATCTTCGCCTGGTGATCTCGATTGCTAAGAAATATACGAATCGAGGCCTTCAATTTCTCGACCTGATCCAAGAAGGAAATATTGGTTTGATGAAGGCTGTTGATAAGTTTGAATATCGGCGAGGTTACAAGTTCAGTACCTATGCCACTTGGTGGATTCGGCAAGCGATAACACGGAGTATCGCTGATCAGGCGCGTACCATTCGCATTCCGGTCCACATGATCGAAACGATCAACAAACTTGTCCGCACATCACGCCAGATGCTGCACGAGATCGGACGCGAGCCAACACCCGAAGAGCTGGCGGAAAAGCTGGGTATGCCACTCGAAAAGGTACGGAAAGTGCTCAAGATTGCCAAAGAGCCCATAAGCCTCGAGACGCCAATCGGCGATGAAGAGGATAGCCATCTTGGCGATTTCATCGAAGATAAGAACGCGATTATTCCTTTGGACGCGGCTGTTCACGCCAACCTGAGAGAGGCGGCCACTCGCGTGCTCTCTTCATTAACGCCTCGGGAAGAACGCGTGCTGAGGATGCGTTTTGGGATTGGAATGAACACTGATCATACCCTTGAAGAGGTTGGCCAGCAATTCAACGTCACACGTGAACGGATCCGTCAGATCGAAGCCAAGGCACTTCGAAAGCTCAAACATCCGTCCCGCAGCCGGAAACTGCGGAGTTTCCTGGAAGACTAAGGAAGTGCGCCGCGAATATTGGCGCGCCGGCCCTGGTGAGGCCGTGGATCGCGCTATAGTCACGGTCTCGTTTCTCAGGCTTGATAACAAGCCGCGTGTAGTCTGGCCAGAGCTTCCGGAAAATGCGTCCGTTGACCTGGTTCGCGGGATAGATGCCGCGACCTATCGGGATCTTTACGAGCGTATCGGCGGACGCTGGCTCTGGTGGCTGCGTCGAATGATGCCAGACCCAATGCTTGAGGCCCTGCTCGCGGACCCCGCCATCGCCATTTATATCCTTCGATTGGACGGCCGCATTGGGGGGTTTTTCGAGTTGGACTCGACATCCTGGCCAGATGTCAACCTCAGTTATTTTGGTCTACTTGATGAGGCAATCGGAAGGGGGCTCGGGTTTGGCTTGCTGGGCGTCGCCATTAACGAGGTTTTTTCCAAGCCTGTACGAGGGATGACTGTCAATACCTGTACGGCCGACCATCCGCGTGCGTTACCAAACTACCAGCGGGCAGGTTTTCGGATTGTGCGGCAGGTACGTGAAGTATGGGACATCCCGACACGCCTTGGTTTGGTTATTCCCAAGCACCTACGAGCAGACTACATGGTTTGACATATCTCTGGCATCTGGAGCCTGATGCACCTGTCATTTGTTCTCGGCTAGGCGAGGATCTTCCGCTGACCGCCGTATGAAATTAGCGCAGGCAATGGTGGGTGTTACCGTTGGTCACCTCCCGTGCATCGTGCTAATGACCGTAACCGTGAACTGATGCAGACACTCCCCGCCCGTCCGGGTGTCACGGCGTGGCATGTCCACAGTTCGTTCTCATCCTGACCATAGCGGTTTTTTGCTAACGGATCAGCTCGAGCCAGCGTTGGAGAGCACTTTCGTCAGGAAACAGTACCATGAACTCAGAGGCGTCATTAATCCTCACGGCTTTCTCACCCTGTTCTATAGCGCCGTGCATTACTCAGATTGGTGTTCTTATATTTTCCTTAAGTTTGTCCGTCTTCAGCGTCTAACAGAGACCGAAAGCCTGTTTTGGAAAATGTCAGAAGAGGTGTGGTGGCTTGAACGTTGTTGGGCGAGCAACGCAATTCCGTGCCCCCACGCGTTCTTCGCGACTTTCTTGTGGGAAGATACGTTCAAATTGGTGATTCTTCTGGTGTCAGATTATGGTTACGGCGAGGGTACTGATGCGTCATTGCGCTCGCGTACGAGGAAACGCCTGCTTTTCTTGGAGCTGTTATAGTGGCCGTTACGATGGCCGGGTCTAATTGCTTGAAGTGGTGCGGCTTTTAACGCGTCGATAAACTGTGTGCAGAACGACGCTGCCGTCTGGCTGCGTATCGCGGCTAAGAGCGCGCTATGCCTTGCAATCCGCTCAAATTTATCCATGATTAGACCACGATGAATCGCATCGGCCACGGCGTCTACGTCGAACGGATTGACGATTAGGGCGTCTTCCAGGCGTTCAGAAGCTCCAGCAAAACGTGAAAGAATAAGAACGCCGGGGTCCTCAGGATTTTGGGCTGCTATGAATTCTTTTGCTACCAAATTCATGCCATCACGCAGTGGTGTTACCAACCCGATTTTGGCAATTCGGTAAAAGCCCGCGATTGTGCTCCGGTTTACCGCGCGAGTCATGTAGCGCAGCGGCGTCCAGTCAAAATCTGAGAACTCACCATTGACATCACCAACTTTTCGATCAAGTTCACGCCGCAGTGCCTGATAGCGATCGACATCCTCACGAGATCGTGCTGCGATCTGCAAGAGGCTTACACGCCGCAAATGCTCAGGATGACGTCGAAACAGTTGTCCAAATGCATCAAAACGTTGAGGCAACCCCTTTGTATAATCCAATCGGTCGACCCCGATGGCCAAAGCTCGGCCTACGAGGCTGCTTGTCAATCGTAACGTGTCGGGGCGATTGGCCGCACGCTGGGCCATAGAAGTGAATCCGTCGACATCAATTCCCACAGGTGTCACAATTGTCTCGGTTTGGCCGCAAGAATGCGAAAAACAACGGTCATTTATCTGGGTAACATTGATGCAGGAATTGAGGGACTCCATGAAATTGAGCCTATCGCCCTCTGTCTGAAAACCAATAAGATTGGCCGACGTCATTGCCTCAAGCAACGCGGCCGCAGTTGGCATGATATGCAGGAAGGCGGGAGGAACAAATGGAATGTGCAGGAATAGGCCGATACGGTTTGTTATCCCGAGGGAGCGTAGTTCGGCAGCCAGCGTTAGCAATTGATAATCGTGGATCCAGATAAGATCATCAGGTCGCAATAGGGGCGCTAGTGCGTCGGCAAACGCGACATTAACAGAACGATAACCATTGTAGTCATCTCGACGAAATTCAAATAGACCTGTTCGATAGTGCAGCAACGGCCATAGCGCGCCGTTAGAAAAACCTGCGTAAAATCGGGTATAATCGGCCTCGCCAAGGTCGATGGTGGCAAAATCAATACCGCCATGGGTTACGATCTTTGCTCGCGTCGACGTTGATGCCGCGCGTCTTCCGGACCATCCGAACCAAAGAGAGCCCGGAATCATTGCCTCATCCAGAGCAACAGCCAGCCCGCCTGCCTTGGTGCCACGTTCGGTTGGCAGCGAGACACGGTTGGAGACGATTACGAGCCGGCTCATGTCGCATTCTCCCGCGCCAGTGATCGCCGCAACCATGAGCGTACTGCTGTGGGCCCTCCGTGGGCGTCACCAAAATCCTTCACAGCGTGCAGCCCGATTCCTCCGAGGTCCCGGGCGGCATCAATAGCCACCTGGTCGGTAACATCATCGCCAACGAAAACCGGGATTCTTCCTATAAAAGGTGGACGCCTCATAAACCACTGTAATGCGGCACCTTTATTGGCGCCGCGCGGCCGGATCTCCCATGCCATGTGTGCGGACAGGAGCTCTGCGTCGTGTTCGTCTATAAGCAAGTCACGGATTACACGCTCGAACACGGGGCCAGCTTCCGGATTGCGTCGGTAATGGGCAACGAGACCATGTTGCTTCGTTTCGATCAATGTGCCCGGCCACTCAAGCGCGTAGGCTTCAAGGACGGCACGCCATTGAGACCGGTTTGCGGAAGTGGTGCTCAGCGTGTGTATGGTCGAATCAGCATCGCGGCGAATCACACCATGCTCGGCGCCGGCTGGGAACGACGCGCTGGTGAGTTCGTCGATATCATCCAGCCTTCGCCCCGACAGTATGGCCAGCGCTTGACCGTGTTGAGAGGCCAAATTTCGAAGCAGCTCGGAGAGCCCCGCGGGAACCTGAACCTCGTCGGGCGTCGCCGCCAAGTCTAGCAACGTACCGTCGAGATCTAGGAACAACGCATGTCGATTGTCCAACTCGGGCAACATTGCCATAAATCTGGGTACTCGACCGTTTAGGTCAAGTTCAAAATCTCAAAATCACGTAATATTGCTGGTGAATAGAGCCTGACTTGTGCGCTGGCAGGGCAGAATATCCTTGAAGTTTGTTCGTCTCATCGCCAGAATGAGCACATGAAATCAAATCCCGGCCCGATCCTGGACATGACCCCGTCCGGCGAATTTTCTGGCCCACCGAAGCCGAAGGTTATTGAGGTATTGGTGAGGCTTGCCGCTGCTCTGCTATTGATCGGAGTTGCCGTCGTTGCATTCTGGCTCGCTCTATTTTTGGTTCCCTTCCTAGTACTCGGTGGTCTTGCACTGTACGCGCTTTATTGGTGGCGACACCCATCCACGCACTGGCGCCATGTCGTGATCCGAACGAGATATCGTCGGTAAGTAACGGAATTAATAGGATATTATTCGATACGATTCATGCCGGATCACACCATCTGCTTCGCTCCCTAACGAGAAAATTTATACAGTCCTGATTTTTGGCGGGAGTGTTTGCCTCGTTCGTAATTGCGCCGCTAAAAGGAACGCCACCATTTCTGAATGACCAGCGTGCCTTGCGAAACCTGACCCGTGCACTGGTCTTATAACGCAGTCGGGAATCCCTGAAGGGCAGACGACCCAGCTTTTAGTTCGTGGACGTTAATGGGCTTTGCGAGATCCCAGTTGCCGGCTCAGTGAAGATCGGTTCGGGTCAAACGGGTTCGCCGTTGCCCGAAGTGCTATGCGGATCGGCACACCTGGAAGCTTGAACTGCACTCGCAACGAGTTGACGAGATACCGGAGATAGGATTCTGGCGTCGCATCGACACGGGTACCAAACAGAGCAAAACTTGGTGGGCGGGCTTTTACTTGGGTAATATAGCGCAGCTTCAGCCGACGGCCGTCAATGAGCGGCGGAGGCATGCGTTCAAGTGCACTTTCGAACCATCGGTTCAATGCTCCAGTTGGCACGCGCGTGCTCCAGAATCCCACTGCTTCCTGCACGGCAGGCAAGAGTTTCTGCATTCCTTCCCCGGTCTCGGCCGAAAGTGGTACAGTGGTAACGCCCTTTAGCTGCGCAAGTGACTCAGCGAGCCGTGTACGGACGAGTTGGCGGGCAGCCGCGCGATCTTCGACTAGGTCCCATTTTGTCAGGGCGATCACGAGGGCACGCCCTTCGCGTTCAACCAGTCGAGCAATCTGGAGATCCTGGTCCTCTAGCCCTCGAGAGGCATCAACGGCGAGGATCACGCAGTCTGCGCGTTTCATCGCTTCTATCGTTGCTGATGTAGCCATCCTTTCAATTTCGACATCTATACGCGCCCGCTTGCGTAGCCCCGCAGTATCAATCAAACGGTAGTGGTTTCCATTGCAATCCACGAACTCGGCGGAAATCGAATCGCGGGTCAATCCTGGCTCTGGCCCTGTGATCGCTCGTCGCGATCCAATTAGCCGATTGAGAAGAGTCGATTTGCCGGCGTTTGGTCGTCCGAGAATTGCGATTGGTATGGGTTTTCGAGACGACAGTTCGCACGTAGCCTCAGGTTCAGGAAGCCGTTCGGCGATGAGGCTGAGGAGATCTGACACTCCTTCGTTGTGTTCAGCGGAGATGATGACGGGTTCCCCGAGGCCCAGCGCATGCGCTTCCAAAGCTGCTCCGACGTAAGATTGTCCTTCAGCCTTGTTGGCAACTACGATCACAGGTTTGCCGGATTTTCGCAACCACATCGCGACTTCCCGATCCTGGGGTAAAAGGCCGGCACGCGCGTCAAAGAGAAGCAACAGAAGATCCGCAGACGCGATTGCTGTATTCGTGGACGCGCGCATCCGACCAGGTAGGCTTTCTTCAGGTGCGTATTCCATTCCCGCTGTATCGATAACCATGACGCGGCGGCCGACGATCTCAGCCCAAGCTTCCTTATGATCGCGTGTTACCCCGGGCAAATCATGGACCAATGCCAACCGACGACCGACCAACCGATTGAAAAGAGTCGATTTGCCGACGTTCGGCCGTCCGCAAATTGCAATCCGTCGGACGGGTCTGGAAGGTGTTTCTAATGACAGGTTCATTGATTCAGCGATAGGCAGTGAGCACCGCGTGACTGGTTAGGACCAGTAGTTCACCAGCAGCGGCTATTGGCGCCTGCTGTGCCGGCCCGGTGAGCACGAACGCCGACTCGGGATCTTCAAGTAGCGACCCATTGCGGGCGTCCACCGTCAACAAACGTTTGTTGTTACCGGCTACGAAAAGACGGCTGTCCGCAAGGAGTGGTCCGCACCAAGAAATCGGGCCCGACTGCTTCTTTTCGTTTCGATACTGGGGTAATTGTGTTACCCATGCGACAGCGCCATCCCGTGCATGAATTGCAGCCAATCGTTGGCTCTCGGTTAGGAGGAAAAGCCATTCTCCGGCAACGGCGGGTGTAAAACTTCCCCCCGCGTCAAGGCTCCAGATGAGTCTGCCGGAACGCATGTCAAAGGCTGCGGTGGAGTTGGACAGAGCGGTGGCGATGACAAGTTCCCCTGAAATGACGGGATCAGCGACAATGGAGCTAATGTTTAGTGGATTGCTGATGCCATAACCGGCTGCGAGGCTTTGCTCCCAGAGCGCTGAGCCTGTCATTGCATTAATTCCAGCGAGTTGTCCGCTTCCAAATCCTGCCACGACGATTCCATCCTGGTAGGCAGGAGCTCCGGCGCCGAGCACCGAGTTTGCTGATTCGGTAGCTGGGAATCTCCAAGCGAAGGCACCTGATTTTTGCTCGCGCGCAATCAGGGTATTGTCAAGAAGAACCAGCATGATCAGACCGCCGCCGATCGTGGGAGCTGATCGGGCGGGTTGGCCAAGCGACTTACGCCAACGTGTTGCCCCGCTGGCAGGATCCAAAGCACGCAATTCGGAAAACCCTGTGGCAACGTAAAGAATGCCGTTCGCAAAGGCGAGACCGCCGCCAATAGCGTAGCTATTGTCATGACGAGGCCGCATCGACTTGCGCCATAGGCGGTGACCATCAGAGAGAGAAATTGCGTCCACATGGCCTGCCGCGTCCATGGCAAACACGCGGCCGCCAGCCACAATCGGCATGGCATTCAAGTATTGGCGGTAGGTCGACCCGGCGCCGATACTCGTACTCCAAGAAGATCCGAACCGCGACGGCAACACAGCGTTTCCTGCCACATGCGCTGAATTGCGACCTGATTGTGGCCATTCGGCTGACTTATCAGCGGAAGGCAGCGAGACTGGAGGCGCATTGTGGCTAGGCAAGAGAACTTGATGTGCTCCGATTACCGGGATCTTGATCCCGGGAACCGGAGGTTTTTCTTCGGAGCCGAATATGCTGCAGCCGGAGAGGAGGCCAAGGGGCAGCACCATCGCCGTGCGACGGCTCATTCGTCGCGCAATTTTCTTTTCCATAGGAATACTTATCCGATCAAGTCTGCAAGGAGACCTTGGGCCAATTGCCGCAGTTTCGCTGGTGTCTTGGGATCGTCAGACACTCGTTGCAGCAGTGCCTTTGCCTCCTTGTTATGATTCGCCTGGAGGTCAAGCACGGCCGTGTCGAACTGCGCCAAATCGTGAAATGGGTTGTTAGGATTCATTAGCGGCTTTAGGCGAGCAATTACCGCGGCGTTCGGCGCATGACCCATCTGATTTTGGGCCAGAAGAAGATTGGCTAGGTCACGTATCATGGGCCCGGCTTGGCTGTTGGCTGCACCAAGCGTGGACCAGATGGCTTCCGCCTTGGTTGCGTCACCGGCATCGCGATACAGTGCCGCCGCGCGGAGCTTTGCTAGACTAGCGTAGCCGTTTGGTGCAGAGGCTGCGAATGCTAGCAGGTCTTTGGCATCTGAAATTTTACCCGCCTTCGTGAGCCCAGGTCCTGCAGCCCCCAACCGGTCCGTAATGTGCAGGTATTGTTCGGCCGCCCGCAAGTCCTGCTGATGTTGGTGCCAGAGCATGAATTTCCACACACCGATTCCAGCCAAAACTAAAATTGCTGCGCCGAGGAAGGCACCAGCATAACGGAGCAGGAATTTCTGCATTCGCTCTGTGCGGAGATCCTCTGCGACTTCATCAAAAATATCCGGCACGGTAATTCTGACTCCTAAAAAAGATGTCGGACCATAGCTTTGTGGCACGCTGAGAGCAACGTGACTTTCAAAAAAGGCTCTTCGCCAATAAAGGTGCCAGCCGAAGGTTGCGGCTTATGGGGGTGTGTCGCTAAATTGCGGGGCAGGATACGTAAATGTCCGGAAGTAAAAACTTCGGCCTCGTTTACTTCGTTGCCAAGAACGCTGTGGGAGGACGCAGCGACAGCGGGGACAAGATGCACGGCCTATATCCCCGAGGGAAGGGGGACGGTGAAGGGCTAGCCCGCATTTCTCACGGGCGTTTCTGACGGCGCGGCTGGCGCGGCGGCACCGGCGCTTGAAGGCTGCTGAGGCGGCTATGCGGGGGATATTCGCGTGGTCCGGGCGAGCGCAGCCGGCGCCGGGATTGCCGGCGTGATTTCGGGAGATGGCGGCTTGCGGTATCTGTGTCGTGTCAGGCGCCGGCTTGCCTGAGCAAGGCGTGAGCGATGCCGAATTCGTATTGCCAAGGATGGGTTGACGTCATGGCGATGCGCACGCGGCGGACGCTGCGCGTGATCTGGGCGCCGATCTTGAGCAGCTTCAGACGGATCGTGCCGCAGGTTGCCTTTGCGAACTGGGTGTGGGCGGAGGCGCGCAAGGTTCCAACGGCGAAGCCGTTGGAAAGCGCCGGAGGGGAGGCCGATCCGGCGCAGCGCGCCGGCATCCGAGGTGATCGCCCCGCCGTCGAACCCGGCGGCCACGACACGGCCGGAAACCTCTCCAAATTTGAACTTCTCCGCGCTACACTCTGTCGGCATCGGGGCACTCCTCTGCTTCGCGAAATTCCTTTTTTGCAGAAGAACTTTCGCCGATCCAGAGCCCCGATGCACCTACCCCGCGTGAGAAATCGGGGCTAGCGACGTTTGGGCCCCTGTCAATTGACCGCTTCTACCGAGTTAGGGCTGCAAGCAAACAGTTTGCTTGTGTAAGCCAATCAGGGAAGCCCTGCGCGCGAATGAAGGCATTTTTACCAAGATCGGCCCGCAGGGCAGCGCTGAAAATTAGCCTTCGTAGACCCTTGGCAAATTCCGCGGTGTTGTCGACCGGCGCAACGACACCGCAGGCCGGCGTGACCAAATCGGCTGCTGCGCCGCCGGCAGTTATGGCCACTGGAACGCCTCGCGCCATAGCTTCCGCGATAGTCATGCCGAATCCTTCAAATCGCGTTGCCAGAGCAAAGATTTCTGCTTGCTGCCAATTAGCTTCCATTTCCGGGCCACGCAATTCTCCATGCAACTCAACGCGGTCCCCGATGTCCAACCGCTGGATCAAGGCTTTTAGATCTGAGAAATAGGCACGGTCTCGAGGTGGGCCCGCAAGGGTGAGATGCCAATCAAGGTCGCTCAGTGTGGCCAGCGCGTTCAGCACGACGTCGTGCCCCTTGTGGTAGCTCATGGTCCCAAGGGTTAACACACGACATGGGGCTCCATCTGGACGATCTGGCCTGATGATCCGCTGTTCCTGCTTGTCAATGCCGGGGTTCACTACGCGGATGCGTGCCGCATCAACACCGAATTCCTGTGTGAGTCGGGTAGCTACCAGAGCACTTGTTGCGACAACGCATCGAAATCGTGGCAGATAACGTCGCTCCAGTGATTTCATTTCCGTCTGCAAGTCGGTCGGCGTACCGGGTGCGAGCGGAGTCGGATGATGTATCAATACTCCGGCGCCGTGGGCCTGTAACGGACCGATAATTGCCTCGATCAATCCAAGTGCAGCGCCATCGACGACGATTAGCGTGCCCTCGGCCAAGCTTCTAGTGAAATCGGGATGAATTGGACGGTTGAGGCTAATAAGTTCCGCGGCGCCGCCATGCTGCCGCCAAGCCTCGGTGATTCGATGGTGATAGATCGACGCGGTGGAGGCCGCTTCGGTCTGGGCTTTGGCGATCAAAATCAAGTGCATTTGTCTATTATGCCATCAATTCCACTGCGCGGCATCTTCTGTCCAGACAGTGCACGAAGTGTCATGTTCACAGTGTGTTCTGCTTCCTGAGGGTATACTCGGTCAATCAGAGAGTTCCGCTCTTGTTTGTTCGAGGCACCGCGGATTGCCCAAAATGCCACTAAGAAGAAAGAGGGTGGCCGACCGAAGGCTGGCAACGGTGCGGCCGAAGGCTGAACTAAATATCTGTCGTTGCGATCAACGCACATTCAGCAATATCGATAGTATATAGTAACGGATTTTTCATATCGACGTCTTAATTCGGAAAACAGGGTCACTAAAAAATGATTGGCGGCGCCACGGCAGGATGCGTCACATGTCAAAAAATCCCAGCTGCGATGTTAATGGTCAACGCCAGAATCACGGTGTTGAACATATATCCGACTAATCCCTGCAATGTGGCAAGTCGGCGCATTTTGCGACCGGTAATGTTCACATCGGATACTTGGAAGGTCATGCCGAGGACGAACGAAAAATATACGAAGTCAAGGTAGTCGGGGGCGTCCTCACCTGGGAATGTTAATCCGCCGCGGGGACCTAAATCCGCTGTTGCATAGTATTCGTGTGCATACCGATACGCGAACGTTATCTGGGTCATTGCCCATGACGCCGCTAGGGTGATGGCGACTAGGCCCAGGTACTCGCCGTGCTGCGGATTTTCTTTGCCAGGAGCGGAAAAAAGGACAATGGCCGTAAAGCTCATAAAAGCGCCAACAAGAGTTAGAGCGAATATGGTCCACTCGCCCTCTTCCTGCCGTACTGCGTCGTCAGCGATCTGCCGCTGGTCGGCCAACGTAAAATGGACGGCAGCAAGAACGAGAAAGATGACAACAAAAATATCCCAGACGAGGACAGCTCGTGTGGTTAACGGCAATCGGTCGGACAGAAACGGATAGCAGCTAAGGCCGCAGGCGAGAGCGGCTGCCAGTCGCGGATGGCCGCGTAGGACCTGTAAAGGGCGTGGTAAACCGAACATGTCAGATGGGGTAAGGCAGGTTGCGGCGTTGCGCTAGCTTTATTCGCTCCCGTTGCCCGTGCATTTTTTGTGTCTTACCGTCGTCGTCGCAGCGAGCAGATTTCCTCCCCAACCAACAGGCATAGCGGGTTTGGCGGCCGCTCAATCGAAATGGCGGTGATATCAAACTCGGGCCCGATTTCGTACCATTGGCGCCACGTATCGTCGACAACTGATTGCGCGTCCTGAGGCTTGTCGTAGTTGAGACATGGCACATAGATCCTGCGGCTCAATAGTTTAGCTATCCAAAGGTTGTCCAGCCTGTTCTGCGGTTCGGTTTACTTTGGTAGCCCGCATAGAGGCGAGGAACAATATTTGACCATCGGACGGCAAACCGCTTTTCGATGTTTCAAGTGGCTCCGCATATTGGGTGATCTTGGCGGTAGTGAGCTCCGCGGCTATAAGCCGCCGCAGCATCGCGGGTAGTGGAATTGGTTCCGCTTCCCACCTGACCACAGAGGACCACTCGTTGATGTTGATTACGCTAGCGCCCGATTATTCCCCGAGCGAAGTCGAGGATTATATGAACCCGCAGCAGGTAGAATTCTTCCGCCAGCGGCTTTTGCGTTGGCGGCACGAGCTGTTGCTTGAAGCGGATGGTACTCTTGCTTCGTTGTCCGAAGGTGGGATTCACGAGGCTGACATCACCGACCGTGCCAGTGTGGAGACGGATCGCGCTTTGGAGTTGCGCACTCGGGATCGAGCAAGGAAGCTGATTGGTAAGATCGATCAGGCGCTGGTAAGGATCGAACAAGGTACATACGGCTTTTGTGAGGAGACTGGCGAACAAATTGGTCTAAAACGGCTTTTGGCTCGCCCAATTGCGACGCTCTCGATCGAGGCGCAGGAGCGTCACGAACGTCAGGAGCGTGTCCAACGGGACGAATGAAGAAGACCAAAGGTCATGTCGGAGAGACGAAAACCGGCATAACTGCCGACGGAACTCTCGAATTGACTAAGCGGAGCACAACATGCAGAACAAAGCATGAACCTGTCGCTGCGCGCCTTCAACGA